>CAJXBY010000150.1 GCA_913051905.1 uncultured Gammaproteobacteria bacterium
TCGAGGTTGCACAGTTGGCAATGGCCCGGTGGGGTACACCGTAATAACGGGCCATCTGGCCGGCCAGAAACTGGACGATGGCCGAATCCGGGCTGCCGTGCACCGGGGCGCCGGAATTGAGGGCCACCGTCATGGCCGGTACCCCAAACAGCATCGGTGCACCTGATCGTACTAGCTGGGCAAAGGCGATGGCCATCAGCGCCTCTGCGGTAACAACGGCCATGGTGCCGACGTTACTTGCCGGTGTTGAGGCGGCGGCCATCGAGAACGGTGAACACATCACTGCATGATTGTTTGCTGCGTAGACCTTCAGTGCGTCGAGCATCGTCGCGTCCCACACCAGCGGTGAGTTGGCGTTGATCAGCGATGTCGTGCAGCAATTGTTGGTGGCGAACGTTTCCCCAAAGACAAGCTTGCACATCTCGATCGTATCCTCAGCACGTTCTCGGGCCGTGACGTTACCGACGATCGGTTTGTCAGAATACTTGAACCCGCTGTAGGCCATGTGTAGGTGCCGGTGCGGCACCGGGATGTCCATCGGTTCGACCACCGGGCCCCCGGCGATGTGGACGCTGGCAGCCATATGGTTGAGTTTTTGCAGATTATTGAGATCTTCCATCGTAGCTGGCCGGCGTACGCCTTCCAGGTCGTAGATGAATGGCGGACCGTAGGAGGGTGACACCACCATCGAGCGACCGCCGACGGTGACGGTGCGCTTCGGATTGCGGGCATGGTGTATGTATTCGGCCGGCGCCTGATCGATGAGCGCCATGAGGGAATTGCGGCCGATACGAACCCGCTCATCGTCGATCTCGGCGTCTGTGTGTTTCCAAATCTCGAGCGACTCGGCATCGCGAAAATCGACTCCAATGGTCTCGACGATCCGCATGGCCAGATCGTGAATCTGTTCGATTCCTTCAGCGTTCGTAACTTCATACAAGGGAACATTTGGCACCAGCGCTGGATGGTGGACTATAGGGGCGTTTACCCGCGCAGCACGGCGCGCCGAGCGGCCCCCTTTGCGGACCTGTTTTGGTTGCCCAGTGACCACAGTCAAGACCGCGGCCGGCTATTGTCCGGGTCGTAGGGTGAATCTTCGATGACTTTCGCCGGGCAGCGGGACTCCAGAACCTGCACCTCCAGAGTCGTGCCGGGTTCGGCCTGTTCGATCTCGAGGTAGGCCATGGACAGGCAGTTGCCCACCACGTGTGATGTGGCGCCGGAGGTAATGCGTCCGACCAGCCGGCCCGCCTTGTAGATGCTCTCGTTCATAAAGGCATCGGCGTCGACAGTCTCGACCTGCAGGGTCACTAGGCGTTTTTCGAGGCCTTCTTTTTTCTGCTTCTGCAGAGCCGCTTTGCCGGTGAAATCGGCCTTGTCGAACTTAATGAACCGGTCCAGCCCTGATTCCAGTGCGGTATGTTCGACATCCATGTCACGGTACATGGCGCGATAGGACTTCTCCAGCCGCAGCGACTCGATGGCCCGGTAGCCACAGTGCTTGAGGCCATGGTCTGCCCCTTTCCGGGTGATCTCTTCGAAGAGGTGGAGGTTGTAGCTGATGGGATGATAGAGCTCCCAGCCGAGTTCGCCTTCGTAGTTGATACGTATCATGCGGACGTCCGAGGCCAGGCCGACCGTCGCACTCTGGCTGGTCAACCAGGGGAAAGCAGTGTTGGAGAGATCGGTATCGACCAGGTTGTTCAGGATAGTCCGGGCATTGGGTCCGACCAGCGCAAACCCGCCGCGCTCAAGCGTGACGTTACGCAAGACCACACTGCCGTTACCCGGCAGTGCTTTTTCAAGCACGTCGAAGTCGTGCCGCTCGCCACGCGGCGTGCCGACCAGGAAAAAACAGTCACTCCGGACCAAGGTCACCGTGAACTCGGCACGGACAGTGCCTTTGCTGGTCAGAAGATGTGCGAGCACTGTGCCGCCGATCTTTTGCGGCATGCGATTGGCCAGAATCGAGTCTAGCCAGTCCCGTGCACCGGGGCCCTCCACCTCGAATTTGGCCATTGGGGTCATCTCAAAAAGACCGGCGTTTTCCCGTACTGCGCGGCACTCGTTACCCACGTGCAGCATAGAATTGAACACCCGGTAGCTCCACTCGTCTCGGGGTTCGATCCCTTTGGGGGCAAACCACAGCGGAATCTCCCAGCCGTAGACCGATCCCCATGCGGCGCCGGCTGCCGTCAGCCTGTCGTAACAGGGCATGGTTTTGGCCGGCCGGGCCGCCGGCCATTCGTAGCCCGGGTAGTGAATACCAAAATTGTGGCCAAATGCTTCTTTGTTCTTGTGTCCGGTGTAGACCTTGTTGGCGTAGGCGCCGAAGCGACGTGAATCGATTTCAGAAAGGTCGATGTGTGGTTCACCGTCGACGATCCAGTTGGCGAGTTCGTGTGCGATACCAGCACCCATCACGAGGCCCGCGGAGAAACCCTCGGCCAGCCAGAGATTGCTTTTTCCCCAGGCCGGACCGCACAGGGGCAGGTTGTCCGGAGTCGTGCAGATCGGACCCCGCACATTCGACTGGATGCCGACCTCGCCCAGTGCCGGGACCAGCTCCACTGCAGCAGACCAGTTTTCCTCGACGGCGTCCATGTCTTCAGGCAGCAGGTCAGCGCCGAACCAATTTGGCACTGCGTCCCGGGCAAAGTGCTCCAGCCGTTCCGGCCGCTCGTAGGGGCCGAACATCAGGGCATCGCGTTCTTCCCGCACATAGCCGTTGATGGTCTCGTTACGCAGGACCGGTAGTTCCGGCAGACCCTGATTGTGGCGTTCGCGAACCTGCGGCACGCTCTGGGTGACCCAGTACTGGTGCAGTACGGGAAAACACGGCAGTTCCAGCCCAATCATCCTGCCCGTATGCTGGGCGTAATTGCCGGTCGCTGTCACCACGTGTTCGCAGGTCACCTCGCCCCGGTTGGTGGTTACCTGCCATTCGCCCGAGGGGCGCTGCCTGATCGCTGTCACTTCGGTATCCCGGTAGATGCTGGCGCCCAGCTGCCGCGCGCTACGGGCCAGTGCCTGGGTGACATCAGCCGGTGCAATGTGACCATCGTCCGGGTTATAGACCGCGCCCAGCAGTCGGGGACTGTGTTCCATCAGCGGCCACAGTTCCACGGTTTCTTGAGGGGTGAGGATCTCCGCCCGTACGCCCTGGGTCTCGGCGATCGCTGCGTAATTGAGGTATTCATCCATTCGGTCAGGGCTCTCAGCGACACGCAGCTGCCCGCACTTGTGCCACCCAATACCCTGTCCGGTCTCGGCCTCCAGGTTCTCGTAGATTTCGATAGTCTTTCTGATCAAGCGGCCAATCGTGTAGGAGAACGAATACACCGGAACGAGTCCTGCAGCGTGCCAGGTCGAGCCAGCAGTCAGTTCGGTTCGCTCGAGGAGGCAGGTATCGTTCCAGCCGCGACAGGCAAGGCTGTACAGCACGTTGACGCCGACAGCGCCTCCACCCACTACAACGACTCGAGCATGTGATTGCATGAAAGGCCTCCTCCGGACTCCCCTGGGGTGTAGTCTAAAACGTCACCGGGCCCAGTGAGCAGGTTCGTTAGCAGAACCGATAGCTGTCAAAAGAGATATCTGGTCCCGTCCAGGAGAACAGCATCAGAGTGGGTTCCCGTGCGGTACGCATGGCGTGTACGGTCATTGACGGAATGTCGATGATCGTGCCGGATCTTCTCACCCGGTACGGTCCGCGGCCCAGAGACCACTCACCCGTACCGGCGAGCACGATGTAAATCTCGTCGGCAGCGTGCTGGTGATCGGGATAGGCGATATCCGGGTACAACAGGAACAGGCCAAAACGAAACTCCGGGTTCTGGATCAGGCTGGTCGGGCCGATGATCTCAGCGTACGGTGTATGCGATTTTGACGATTCGAACCACGCCAGGTCGCGATAAACCCGGGCCACCGCTGCCAGGCACGATGACTGTGGCCGGTCATCGATCAGTTTGCTGATCGCCTCGGGCGGTGAGCAGATTTCGTCATTGTCGTGAATAGGGATGTGCGGGATGTCGGCGATGTTGATGGGTGTACTGCGAAGGTTCTGGACCGTACGCCGGGCCGCCGGGCTGCGACCAGCGGCGAATTCATCGCACGCTGCTGCCAGAAGTTTCTCCAGACGTGTTTTCCGCGTGTCCGACACAATTAAATCCCTGGTCGATTAAATTGGTTACGCACTCCGTACGGTTTCATAATTGTCCCCCGGATCAGTGTGAATGAATACTCATTTATTCGGTTAAGAGAATCTGATCGCGGTTTGTTCTCCTGGTATTCGGATCCTGAACAGAGATTTCAGTGGCAATGTAGTACTTGGTCTGGTGCATATCTCCGGTCTTTGGGTGTGATTTTCGGGCATGCTTTACCTGCCGGAGTTTGTATTCCACCTGTGTTGGCCGGGCTTCGCTAGTATGGGCTGTTCAAGTTTGGGATACTCTTCAGGTGAAAGCGAGACGCTAGCGGGTCCTCGGCGAAGGTATCAATTCGGCGCTTCTCTCTTCGCTACAAGCACTTCTCTATTACCTAATTGAGCACAATCTTTTGCTTCTTGGACTGACTCTCCGCAACGCTTCCGCAGGTTCAGCACGATACCGAAACTTGCTGTTAATGCTGGTCGTACTGAGCTTGACAACCCTGGTTTATTTTCCGGGTCTTTCAGGGCAATACATTTTCGATGACTTTTGGATCGTTGTAGAAAATCAGGCTGTCCATGTTGACCGTATGGACCTGGGCCAATGGATCAGTGCTGCTCAATCTTACGGGACCGACCACCAAAGTCGCGCGCTGACTATGTTGAGTTTCGCATTGAATCACTATTTCACGGGTTTAAATCCCTATTGGATGAAGCTCACCAATTTGTTGATCCACCTGCTGAATGGTGTGCTGCTGTTTCTGGTGCTTCAAGCGCTGTTTGTTCTGTGGAGAATGACCAGACCGTCAACGTCTCTCGATTCCGACGCAAGTATAGCCTGGGCCTCACTAATTCTCTGTTCGGCCTGGCTACTTTTGCCCGTCAATCTCACAGCAGTGCTTTATGTGGCACAACGAATGGAGTCTTTATCGAACACATTTGTCCTGTTGGGAATTTACATTTATCTGACGACGCGAACCAGACACTGGCAAGGTGAGGGCGGATATCTTGGGATGATCTGCGGGCTTGTTCTTTGTACCGGTGCCGGAATGTTGGTTAAAGAGTCAGCTGCGCTATTGCCGCTCTATGCCGCTTGCATTGAAGGAAGTACCACCAGGTTGCGTACTGCTGATGGTAAGCGCAGTCGCGGGCTCGTCTGGCTCTACATTATCCTACTGGTCGTACCGGCCGTGATTGGTATGGTCTGGTTTCTGACTTGGATCGGTGGCCCCATGACATATCCCCGGCCATTTACCCTTGTTGAGCGTCTGATGACTGAAGCGAGGGTTCTCGTCATCTATGTGATGTGGGTGCTGGTTCCTTTGTTGGATAATTTGAGTCTCTATCATGATGACATGGTTGTTTCTCGTGGTTTGTTCGACCCACCGACCACTGCTGGTGCCATAGCATGTTTGGTCGGCCTGTTATTGTTGGGCTTCAAACAAATCCGTCAACGCCCTTTGTTTGCGTTGGGGATTTTCTGGTTTTTTGCAGGTCATGCTGTCACCGCAACTGTGATTCCGCTCGAACTGGTGTTCGAACACCGGAACTACTTTCCTTCTATAGGTCTACTTCTTGCCGTCGTTTCGATTCTCTTGTTGGAGCCGGGAATAAAGCTTTTCTTTATGCGAAGAGCTGTGGCACTTTTGGTGGTTGTTTTTTTTGCAACGCAGACAACTCTTGCCGCTCGTGAATGGTCCGACCCACAGCGTCTTGCCGTTGCGTTTGTGAAAAAGAATCCGGATTCACTATTGTCTCAACATGAGTTTGCGCGAGCTCTGTTCAGGAAGGCAGAGGATTCATCAGGAGATGCCAAGAAACAACTCTATAAGACCATAGAGCATTCGCTGGAAACTGCGTCTGGCCTCAATCCGCATGTCATCACGTCAGAAGCCATGTTGATCATATTAGCAGGACATATCGATCGATCGGTCGAGGAAAGATGGTGGAATTCAATCAATAAGAAACTCGCGCGTACTAGAGCGTTGTATCCGAACATACAATCGCTCGGCAAGTTGGCGGATTGTCAACTGACTGGAGTATGTTCGGAGCAGTTAGAACCCCTGGCAGATGCATTTATGATCGCGTCTAATCAACCCGATGGTCCAGCAGCACTATGGGTGGCCTATGCGCGATTTGCAGCACACAATCTGAATGATCCACAATTGGCCGAGCGGTCGTACCGAA
>CAJXBY010000151.1 GCA_913051905.1 uncultured Gammaproteobacteria bacterium
GCTGGCTTAGCAGCGGCCGGGAATTTGACGGAAGAAGCTAGAAATAGAATACTTGAACGCCGGATAGCGCTGTATAGGGAGCTGGCCGCTGCACGAGCAGGAGGAGGAAGCGCGGCTGTTGTCGGCCAAGAGGCCCAAGCTGTAATTGCCGGAGGAGGAGCAACTGCTACCGCCGCCGCTGCGGGAACTGGTAGAATCCGCAAACAAATGCAAAATGTTAAAAGGTTTGGGATAGCCGCCGGCAAAATGATAGGAAAAGTTGCAGTGCCGGCTATGATTGCCCAAATGGCCATATCCGCGACTGGACTTGGCGACATGATAGGAAGGAAATTTGGCAAAAGTGTTCAGGGGGGAATAGAGAATGCGCTGTCGATAGCAGGTGGCGCCGGCCTTATTGCGCTTGCGATTCCGCCACTTGCGCCTGTTATGGCTGCTATAGCAGCAATAGGGGCGGCGATATCTGTTGTTAATGGCATAGTTAATAAAACAGCGGGGTCGATAGGCGATTTTCAGAAAGCCGCCAATGAACTTAAAGCTGGCACAAAAGAGCAGGCGGAATCAACGGCGACTGGGCAATCAACACTAATTAGAGAGACAATTCTTCGTAACGAAGCGGCATTAAAAGAAAAACTGGCCGAGAGGGGAATGAAGAAAGAGATAAGAAACCTTCACATAATAGCCACACTAGCAAGGGCGCATCAAAAAGAGCTTGTAAAATTAACGGAGCTGGAGACTTTACAAAGCCAGACCCACTTGAGCCGAACGCCGCAGCAGCAGGCTTTACTTGACGTGGGCGGTGGTCTTGAAGCCAGAGTAAAAAGAGCTAATGTAGTGACCTCCGACCTTGCTAGTCAGGCGGCGGCTGTGGTTAAATCGTTCGAGGAACGCGGCAACGCAATAGCACTTGAGGCCGACGCGCTGCAAATGACAAATCGGCTAAGTGAGATTGGACTAAGTATCGCTCATAAAAAACGCATACAGGCCAGATTGTCACGAGAAGATTCAGAAAAGTTCGCAGACCTAGAGCGCGACATTATTAAACTGAGGGGAGAGGCTGCGATAAAGGAAGAGCGTTGGCCGGCGCATGGATGCAAGACGGAACATCGTCGGGTTTTACCGGCGGCGTTCTCATCGAACGAGCCGGGTTGCCGCAAGTGGCGGACCAAGCTGCGCTACTCGAAGGACTCGAGTTGTGCCGCAGCTGTCGTTTTCTTGAATGGGGTTACTTCACCGAGCAGATTCCAGTCGCTATGAACAGCGTGCGCGTTGGTTTCTGGGTCAATGGCCTAGCAGCGACTTCGGCGCAGTTATCGGCCGCTGCCACAAAGCGAGCCTACTATGCGGGCGACTTGCTGGGGTTGGTGTCGGACGGAGCCCCAGTCCGTGCCACACAGGGAGACTTCAAGTCAACCGTCTCGTTCGGTGTCGCGAACTACAGTGTCGATGCGTTCTCAGCCAACTTCGACGGCAGACAGTATTCCAGTACGGCCCTCGGCGTGAAAAATGGCAACCCCTTCAGGCTTCATGATGCCGCCAGTGGTCGAGCCTTTACCGCCAACGGTAACCTCTTCGGTAATCCTCGGGCTGTGGGACAGCCGCCGCCAGAGATGGCAGGGCAATTTGCCATCACCGGTCGCAATTATCAGGCCGGCGGCATCTTTGGAGGTGCGATGGTCGGTCAGTCCGGAAACGACCGCTGACCCGGCCTACTATCAAATCAGTAGCAGAAATCGTCCGCGCTCAGCCGTGCCAGGCGCCTAACCAGACTGGAATCGGCACCACCCATTCAGCTGAAAACCACCTGATTGCGGCCTGATTCCTTGGCAGTATAAAGCGCCTGGTCTGCCCGGTTCAGTACATCGCCTAGAGCTTCTCGAGGTAGTGCAAAGCTCGCGCCAACACTCACAGTCAAGGCGATTTCCTGGTGGTTGTCCTCTCCTGGAATCGGTAGCGGCGACGTCTCTAGAGACCTCCGAATGCGCTCCAACGCAGCGGCTGCGGTTTGCTCAGGATCATCAGATGCACCCTGGCCAGGACCCACCTCCAACGCAAGGCCGAACTCCTCACCACCCAATCGCCCGAAAATGGCACCGGGTTCCAACGACTGGGTCACAATTTTCACCATGTGCTTCAGGGCCTCGTCTCCCAACACATGGCCATAAGTGTCGTTGACTTTTTTGAAGAAATCGATGTCAAGCACGGCAACGAGAAACCTCTGGCGTTCAGCACACTGCTCGAGACGGGTGAGAGCCCGGTCGTACCAGGTCCGCCGGCTCAGGCAACCGGTAAGAACGTCGTGTTCTACGAGCCAGGTCGTTCGAATCAGTCGGGTTCGAGTTGTGAGGTAGATTGAGAATGCACCGGACAGATAGACCAGCACTACGATCAGAACAGGGTACATCGGGTCCAGAAGAATACGGTAGCGGTCGAAGGCCACCCACCCGCCACCCAGAACGGCAGTGATAGCGAGCAGGGCCAGGCCAGCACACCAAGCCATTCCCCAACGCGGCAGGACCCAGATCAACGTGATTCCCAAAATAAGACAAAAAAGAATCTCCGCACCGGTTGCCCAGTCTGGTCGGGCAAGATAGTCAGCGGCAAGAATGGTTTCAATCGCCTGCCCATGCACGGCGAGGCTCGATGTCATTTCCCCGAGCGCGTTGACACCGAAATCCCCTACTCCGACGGCGGAGCTCCCGACCAGCACGATTCTTCCGCTTACCTGATCCGTCTGTGATTCACCTGAAAGCACCTGCCATGCGGGAACAGCCTGGGTATGTACAGAATCCCGGTAGCGGATCCAGATCTGACCCGCAGAATCGGTGGGGACAATCAGCCTACCGATCCTGACATTGATCAGACCAGCGTGACCCGTGTCATTTGTAACCGGATCTGCAGTTTTTGTCGCGTGGTTCGATGCACCCTGAGCGATACGCAGTGCTTCGGCCGCAAGCGATGGATAGACCACTTCCCCGATCCGCACGAACAAGGGAAGCTTTCGGATGACTTCATCGGTACCTACAGTGTGAGTGAGATATCCGTAACCCGCAGCGGATGCTTCCATGTCGGGTAGAGCCGTGATCGCACCACCAAAGGACAGCAGGTAAGGATCGGGTGCCGGTCCTTTGGTTGCGTAGCGGGTTATAAGCTTCGGCAGCCGGTTTCCCGGGTCGCTCGTCAGGGCAAAGCCGATGGCAACGTTGCTGTTACGGATGGCGCCGGCAAACGCCTGATCATAATCCGGCAGGTTCCGCAGTTTAGCCCGGGCATCATTGAATTCGGACCCCGCTGGAAGAAGGTCAGCCAGCCTGGCCGGGGAGAGCCGATCCGGTTCGGAGAAAAGCACATCAAAAACGATTGCGGCGGCACCCAGAGCGGTCAGTTCATCCACCAGCTCAGCCAGCAGCTGCCGCGGCCAAGGCCATTGCCCGATGCGCTCCAGACTGGCCTCGTCGATGTCGATCATGCCGATCGGCAGGTCGGTTGGAACCCGCGGACGCAGTTGCTGGTAATAGTCAAAAATCTTCAGCCGGTACTCAGCACCTATGACGGGCTCATAAAACCTGATAGCGAGCGCAGCAAGCAGCAAGCACAGAGGCGCCACCGTGGACCAGGGAATTTTCCATTTCAAAGTCACTGGTTCTTGCTTCATTTCGAAATCAAAGTCCGGCCTTGTTTTAAACTGTTCGAGGACCCAACAGTCGGGGTCGTTGCTCCTTTCTCAAGAAAGTCTATCCGAATCTTCTGTGCGTTACCCGGGCGCTCGACTCGCTTACACTGTGCACCAGTCGACCAGATCGGTCAGTGGCGCCCTGACTGAATACCTACCCCAATCCGTCGAACCCCAGGGAGCAGAGACTCACGGCTCCTGATCGAGTCGGTCACGAATCAAATCGGGTGGTCCCGCAGCAATTGCTGCCACACGGCGAAAAAACTCAGGAAAGTCACCCCTGCTTTGCTCAAACAACTGCTTAAACGCAGGGACCAGGCTGTAATAGGCCCCCACAGTGGCCAAGTGCGCATTGTTTAACGGCAGGTCGAACCAGGCGTCCCAGCCCGGGGCAGCACCTTTTTCGGTCCGCTGATTACTGTAGTCAACCTTCAAGGCATCGAACAGATCAGACTTGCGCTCCGCCATGGCCTCCGGGGCAAGGTCCGAAGCATACAGCGAATTGAGTTTGCTACGGTATCTGAGCAGCAGGTCGATCACCTCGTCACGGTGCTTTCCCATGGCTATATATGGTTCGATCTGGTCCGCCCGACCGGTCTCAGTGAGCCAGCGACGCACACCCTCCAGCTCGACCAGCGTAGCGAACGATTCGTTGAAGGTCGTGTCATCACCGACATAAACTTGCTGGTGTGCCAGTTCATGGAAGATCAGTCCCGCAAGGCCAGCCTCGGAACCTCCCAGCATCGTGTTCATCAGCGGGTCGGGCAGCCATCCCAGGGTCGAGTAGGCCTGTGTTCCGGCAACATTCACGTCGTAACCCGCGGCCTTCAGACGATCACCCTGCGCTTCTGCCGCAATTCGGTCAAAGTATCCGCGGTAGGGGACGCAGCCTGCGACCGGAAAACACCAGGTGACCGGGTCAACTGAAAACGCCGGCGCCGCGACCACGTTCCAGACCACGTACGGCTGTCCGAGGTCGACGTAACGGGTGTAACTGCGGTTGTCTGGCAGGCCCAGGCGATCACTTGCAAAGCGCCTTATCTCACGTGCGAGGACTAGCTTTTCCCGGGTCTTGGCCGGCAAAGACGAATCACCAATAACCTTTTCAATCGGACGGCTATACCACAGCAGGTCCACCTGCCCCTGCACAGCTTGGGCGTAATAGCTTCCCATACTGCAACCGCCGGCGGCCAGAATACCCAGAAACAGAAATGCCAGGATAAGAACACGAGAAGCCACCAGGCAAATGGCTGTCACGCACGGGTCCTGATGCATAGAATGGACCATAGATGCTCCGTATCCACTGACGAGGGCTGCCAAGGATGACAGACCCAGCCGAACAACTCGAATGTTATCTCGTCGGCGGTGCCGTGCGGGACGAACTGCTCGGTATTGAACGTGCCGACCTGGACTGGCTCGTGATCGGCGCCAATGCAGATAAGATGATCCAGCTGGGTTTCAGATCGGTCGGCCGGGACTTTCCGGTATTTCTGCATCCAACCAGCCGCGAAGAATATGCCCTTGCCCGCCGGGAGCGAAAGGTCGCCCCGGGGTACCGTGGCTTTACAACGGATGCCGGTCCCGAGGTGACACTCGAACAGGACCTGTCCCGCCGGGATATCACGATCAATGCCATGGCCCTCTCGCGTGACGGCGATTTGATCGATCCCTACGGTGGGCAGGCCGACCTAAACAAGAAAATTCTGCGCCACGTCTCTGTTGCCTTTATCGAGGATCCCGTGAGAGTACTCCGGGTCGCCCGGTTCGCAGCCCGCTATCACCACCTTGGATTTACTGTCGCGCCGGAAACGCTGGAACTCATGCAAGCTGTCGTCGAGAGCGGCGAGACACGTGCTTTGGTCGCAGAAAGGGTCTGGCAGGAATTACGCCTGGCGCTGGGCGAACACACACCGGCCGAATTCTTCCGGGTGCTGGACGCGTGCGGAGCATTGGACTCCGTGTTCCCGGAAATCCAGGCCCTGTTCGGCGTCCCCCAGCCACCCCGGTACCATCCCGAGGGTGACGCCGGACAGCACACGCTCATGGTTCTGGATAGCGCAGCCCGTCTTAGCGACGACACGCGGGTGCGATTTGCTGCGCTGGTTCACGACCTGGGCAAGGGCACGACACCTCGGCAATACTGGCCACGGCACATCGGTCATGAGAAACGCGGCTTGAAACAGGTCGAGGGCTTGTGCAAACGCCTGCGTGTGCCAGAAGACCACCGGCGCCTGGCCCTGGCCGTCACGGAATATCACCTGTTGATGCACAAACTGGAGGAACTGCGACCCGAGACTGTGTTGAAACTGCTGGCCGGGCTTGATGCGTTTCGCAACCCGGATCGCGTCGAGCCGTTCATCCTGGCCTGTGAAGCGGATGCACGGGGCCGGGGCGCACAATCCGTCAAGCCCTATCGCAGCGCGTCCCTGTTGCGGACCTACCTTGCTGCGGTCGCTGCGCTCGACCTGGGCGATCTAGGTGACAGCACCCTCGATCCCCGAGAACGGGGTCGCGAGGTCCGACGGCGCAGGCTGTCGGCGATCAGGGCAGTCAAGGCGGCGTGGTCGGACTCAGACACCGGCTGCTGACCGCCTGTACTTCAGCGCATCGCCTCAACAATGCTGCAGTAATTGGCAACTCCTGTACCGCC
>CAJXBY010000152.1 GCA_913051905.1 uncultured Gammaproteobacteria bacterium
TGTCAAGGTTCCAGACACTCTGCCCGTGCCTGATCAGTACCAGTTTTTTCATTGCTTTACCGTGTCGCTTCTCTCGCTCCGTCCCCTATCAGACCAGCTCGTCACGCATCACCTTCACCAGCTGTGCCAGCGCCTGACTGCGATGGCTGAGCCTGTTTTTACTCGCCGGGTCGAGCTCTGCAGTGGTTTGTTCTCCGTCTGCGAACACAAATATCGGGTCGTAACCGAAGCCGTTGTCACCGCGGGGCTCGGTGGCGATGCGGCCCGACCAGTTTCCGCTGCAGATGACGGGTGATGGATCATGTTCGTGACGCATCCAGACGATCTCGCAGCGGAAGCGGGCGCCCCGCTGCGCGGTTGCGACACCGTCAAGTCGGTGCAACAACTTCTGCAGATTATCTTCATCCGTGGCGCCCTCACCAGCGTAGCGGGCTGAGCGAACACCCGGTTTACCGCCCAGGTGATCGACCTCAATCCCTGAGTCGTCGGCGATTGCCGGCAGCCCGGTGAAACGGCTCGCATTCCTTGCCTTGATGATCGCGTTCTCGACAAAGGTCAGACCCGTCTCTTCCGCCTCCGGTACATCGTGCTCACCCTGCGGCACGAACTCGATATCCATATGACTCAGCAATGACTGCAGTTCGGCCAGCTTACCGCCATTGTTTGAGGCGAGGACGATTCGCCGGCTCAAGGGAGTGGCACTTCGCGCGCCTGGGTTTGCAGTTTGGTCAGTTCTTCAATCCCCTTACCAGCCAGGGCAACCATGGTCTGCATCTGGTCATCGGTGAATGGGGTACGTTCCGCGGTACCCTGGACCTCGATGAAGTGCCCCTGGTTGTCCATCACAAAATTCATATCCGTGTCGGCAGTGCTGTCCTCCATGTAGTCCAGGTCCAGCAGAGGGACACCATCGACGATGCCTGCAGAAACCGATGCCACCTGCCCATTGAGCGGTGTCGCGGACAGTTCGCCTTTACCAATCAGGTAGTCAAGTGCATCGGCCAGCGCGATCCAGCCCCCGGTGATTGCCGCTGTGCGGGTCCCTCCATCGGCCTGCAGAACATCACAGTCCAGCGTCACTGTTCTTTCTCCCAGCAGCTTGAGGTCCACAGCAGCCCGCAAAGACCGGCCGATCAGGCGTTGGATCTCAAGCGTCCGTCCGCCCTGTCGGCCACGGGCGGCCTCCCGTAGGTTACGGGTGTTCGTGGACCTCGGCAACATGCCGTACTCGGCCGTGACCCAGCCGCGCCCGCGACCACGAAGAAAGTGCGGAACAGTCCCCTCTACACTTGCGGTACAAAGAACCCGGGTGTCGCCGAATTCCACCAGCACCGACCCCTCGGCATGCCGGGTGAATCCACGAGTAAACTGCACTGTCCGCAGCTGGTCCGCTAAGCGTCCTTTGGCCCTTTTCATCACCGTTTGATCCTGCAGGCGGCCCTCATGGCCATTGATCTTAACAGCACCACCCAGGCGAGCCGAGGCTTCCGACAAATCAGTTCCTCGCGAATTTACGATGCGGGTAGTGTGTGTCCGAGAATTCCGAAGAACCTTTCCAGAAAACGGTAGGTCAATCCCCAGATAACCCGCTCGTCACTCTCCCCC
The DNA here is from genome assembly GCA_913051905.1 of uncultured Gammaproteobacteria bacterium. Next base: position 1,606 of record CAJXBY010000152.1, read on the forward strand.
AGGTTGATCCCCGGGAACAGCATACCCCCCCAGGCCTCGTAACTGACTTCGGTCCAACGAGACGGGTCCAGCAGACCCGACGCCGGCAATGCGAAGGCATCGGCCACTTCGTGGTTCAGCTGAAAAGGGCCAGTACCGTTCACAACGTAGACAAAACAGGAGACGACCAGCTGGTGAGACCGCCGCCCCTGCAGATCATCGAGACGACCCAGCAGATGTCCGACCGAAAGATCGATGCCGATCTCCTCACGGGTCTCGCGCACCGCCGTGGCACTGGGTCCATCGTCTTCGGACTCGCAACGCCCTCCCGGAAAGGCCACATGACCGGACCAGGGATCGCCTTCATGCGCTGCACGCTCAATGAAGACGATATCCGGGTCCTGGGTTGAACGGGCGGTATCCACAATCAGTGCAACAGCTGCGTGGCTGTCCAGTGGCTCAACCAGCACCGGGCGATACCGGAACAGGGTATCTGTCATGACTTCCACCGAAATCACCAGTGGACACCGCCGCCGAAGATAATACCGTAGCTGGATTCACGCCGGTCCGTCGATGTCCCGGCCTCGGTGTAATCAGTAATGTGGTAGCGGTACGCCGCGCGTAATGACAGGAAGGGCAGCGGATCCAGCACCAGACCAGTCTCAACCGAAACCGAGGAAATGTCCCGGCGTTGTCCCAGATTCTTCAGATCCGGGGCCCAGCCGGCCTTACCGTACACATACAGCGCCCCCAGCAGGCCAATCCGGGCATCAGCCGATACCCGCCCACCGGAAGCGCTGCCCTCTTCGCCGAAGCGGTTTTCCTCCCACCCCAGTCCCGCAGCAAGATAGGTGTTGTCCGTTGCTGATAGAAGCCGGCGTTCCAGGTTGACCACCAGTTGCCGGTCCGGAGCCCCATTCAATTTTTCCTTATCGATGCGGTAGAGCGCAGTCTGAATACCCCAGGCCTGACGCCACCAGATGTTCGCATAAGCGCCAGCAGCATTGGTGTTGAGGCTCGTGTCGAGTAAATCTTCCGGGTCAACCAGCCACCAGAAGGCGCCCGCTTCACCATCGAAGTCGCCCAGCGCCAGACTCTTGGGTGCTGATATGATCAGGCTGAGCAACAGCAGGGAAACGAACAGCGAGCGGATCATCGATGCCCGAGCGTGGAAAAGCGACGAATTCATTTTATCATCGGCTTTTTCGGGCCTAGGTCGAGTCCGGTGACCAGACTCAGTCATGGATCCAAAGTTGACGGAAAAAAGAAACGGGGTCCGTATTGACCGGTGGCTGTGGGCGGCACGGTTCTTCAAAACCCGGCAGAACGCCGCTGTCGCGTTGCGCTCTGGCCGGGTCCTGATCAATGGCCGGCGTACAAAACCCGCCAAGATGGTTCGCACCGGTGACAGACTGGAGATCCGCAAGGCACCGTTTCGTTACCTGATTGAAGTCGACGGACTGACCGAGAAGCGCGTGGGACCGACCATAGCAGCGGGTCTTTACCACGAATCGGACGAAAGCCTCACGGCCCGCCGTACCCTCCAGGACCAGATGAAGGCCGAGCGCAGTACCAGCAGACTGCAGAAGGGCCGGCCGAGCAAGCGCGACCGGCGATTGATCGAACGGCTACACGGCCGCGGCAACTGATCCTGTCACCGCATCGTGCTCGACCCTCTGCCCCCCTTGTCGTTGTACGTGCACTTGCCCTGGTGCGAGAAGAAATGCCCTTATTGTGACTTCAATTCACATCCATTGCGTCAGGCGCTGCCGGAAAAAGATTATGCGACAGCACTTCTGAGGGATCTCGAGAGCGTTGCGCAGCTGGCCGGCGACAGGGTGCTGTGCTCGGTATTCTTTGGTGGGGGTACACCCAGCCTGTTTCCGGCACAAACTATCGCCGCAGTACTCGAATCAGCGCACACTTTGATCGGTCTTGCCGACGGGGCTGAGATCACCCTAGAGGCCAATCCGGGGTCTGCCGATGAGGCGCGTTTTGCGGCTTATCGAAGCGCGGGGGTAAATCGGCTGTCCCTGGGACTGCAGAGTTTCAGCGACCCCCAACTTAAAGCGCTTGGCCGCATTCACAATGCTGACCAGGCCCGCCAGGCGGTGATTACCGCCCGGGATGCCGGTTTCGAAAAGATCAACATTGACCTGATGCACGGCCTGCCGGACCAATCCATGAGCGCAGCAGCTCACGATATCGAATCCGCCATCGCCTTCTCGCCGGAACACCTCTCTTTGTACCAGCTCACGATTGAGCCGAACACGCGATTTGCTGCCGACCCTCCGGCGCTGCCTGATGAAGAATCCTGCTGGCAGATCCGTTGTGCCGTGGAAGAACGAGCTGCCGACGCGGGCTACGAGCGCTACGAGGTCTCCGCCTTCTCAGAGCGCGGTAGCCGCTGTCGGCATAACCTGAACTACTGGAAATTCGGCGACTACATCGGCATCGGTGCCGGCGCGCACAGCAAGATCACGGACCGGCAAGGGATATGGCGCTGTGCGCGGGAGAAACACCCGCGTCGCTATATTGAAACTACCGCCACTAAACAGTCTCCGCCTTCACTTCAATCCGTGAGCGGCAGCGCACTCGCTTTTGAGTTCGCGCTCAATGCTCTGCGCCTGAAAGAGGGGTTCACCGTGGCTTTGTTCGAGCAACGTACCGGACTGTCCTGGGAAAGTCTCAGCGGTACCCTTGCCGAGGCCGAGGAACGCGGACTGTTAAAGGTTAACACCGACAGGGTCTGTGCCACTCCGCTCGGTTACCGCTTTCTAGATGATCTGGTCGAGTTGTTCCTGCCGGTGTCTGCCTGACCCGAGCCGCATGATATGATTAAAGCGCCCTGAGACACCTGTCTGCAGGCTGGCGTTCCGGGACCGACCCGTACAATTGGGGACCGGTCTCCGGGCTCGAAGTGAACCCATTCATGCCCGCGAGGGCCGGGTCACGGAAGCACTTCTTCAATGACCCACGAAACCCATTGGCGGCGCTGAATTCGATGCTCTGGATCAAGGCATTCCACATCATCTTCATGGTCACCTGGTTTGCCGGGCTGTTCTACCTGCCGCGACTATTCGTCTACCATGCCATGAGCGAAGATCCGGCAACGACCGGACAGTTCAAGATCATGGAGCGCAAGCTTTATTTTGGTATCGCGACGCCTGGCGGCATCCTGACCATTGGTTTTGGTCTGTGGCTCTGGTTGGGGTACGGCATTGGCGACAACAGCGGCTGGCTGTGGGCCAAGCTGGCATTGGTCCTCGTCCTGGTGGCCTATCATCTGTGGTGTGGCCGCATGGTGCGGGACTTCCAGGAGGACCGGAATACACGCAGCCACGTGTTTTTTCGATGGTTCAACGAATTCCCGGTACTCGTGCTGGTCGCCACAGTCCTCCTCGTAGTGTTCAAACCCTTCTGACATGCAATGATCCGCCGACCCGGACCAGCCACCGATTGACACCTTAGGCGATAAGGAAACCCTTCGGCTTTTCCGGGTGGTGCTGCATGAACCGCAGATTCCACCCAATACGGGCAACATCATCCGCCTGTGTGCCAATACAGGTTGTGCGCTTCATCTCATTGAGCCGCTTGGCTTCGCACTGGAAGAACCGAAACTCCGCCGAGCTGGCCTGGATTACGCCGATCTTTCCACAGTCAAGGTCCATCCTGATTTTGAAAGTTTTCTGCAAACGGAAAAACCCGAGCGGCTCTTCACTTTTTCGACCAGGCACGGCAAGACCCCGGACCAATGCCGGTTCCGCAGTCATGACGCCCTGGTCTTCGGATCTGAAACCCGGGGGCTGCCAGCGGGAATCCGGGACGCCGTACCTGAAAACCGCCGCGTTGTGATCCCGATGCGTCCGGGCAGCCGCAGCCTCAACCTCTCCAACGCCGTAGCCGTTGCAGTTTACGAGGGCTGGCGCCAGCTGGGTTACGCCGGCGCCCAACAGAGGACCTGATTCGTCTCGGGTTTTCACCCTTGCGGTACACTGCCCCGTTTTTCTGACGATCAGGTCGAACCCCAGGTTTTCTGAATTCGATGAGCATTGCAACGGAGCTGGTCACACTGGTACACGAGATCTGCCGGCAGCGCGTACTGCCTGCAGTGACCTGGCTGCACCTTCCGCCGGAGCATCCACGGGATCCGCACCACAAGAAATTCGGCGCACTGCTACTGGCCGACGGCAGCTGTGGATTCTTTTTCACCCGTCTTGACGGCATGCTGGGCCACATCCGCACCCATATCGACATCGACACCGTCATCGGCACACCGGTGCTGGAACTTGCTGCGGGCTACGCGTCCGGCGACCCTTTGCAACGCTCCCTCGGCCTGGGCGCACTCAATGCCATCAGCCAGCACCTGTTCACCAGCGATCGGTCCTGTCTTGCGTACGGGTCCGACCCGCTCGGTCAGATGGAGGTCGCCACGGCCGATCACGTCGGCATGGTGGGATTTTTCAGGCCGCTGGTCCGCATGCTGGAAGGCCGTGAAATTGCGCTGACCGTGATCGAGAAAGATGTCGTGTACCTGGACTATGGCGGGCCGGTGGAGGTGACCCTCGATACAGCAGCGCTGAAGTCGTGTGACCGTGTCCTGGTAACCGCCTCGACCCTGCTCAACGATACCCTGGA
>CAJXBY010000153.1 GCA_913051905.1 uncultured Gammaproteobacteria bacterium
CAACCGCCCCCGCCGAGGCGGTCCACAAGCTTTGGCAGCGCGGTATTGATTGGGTCGACAGGCAACGGTTCACCGATTACGCCAGTCGAGGCGACCAACACATCGGTCGAACGGCACGCCAGTTTCTCAGCAACAGCCCCGGCTACCCATTGGACAGCCTCAACGCCCTGCTGTCCAGTAAAGGCATTGGCATTACCGCTGTTGACAAGCAGCGCCCGCACGCGACCCCGGGGAACCTGTTTACGGCACCAGCTTACCGGTGCAGAGGCTGTACTTGATCGGGTAAACGATCCGGCAACGGTAGTACCTGGCTCCAGCACGACCAGCAGCAGGTCTGACCGCCCGCGATATTTAATGCCTGCCGAGCAGGCAGCCAGCCGAACGCCTTCAACTGCCGGCAAACGTGGGAACCGCTGGGGTGCAAGCGGCGATCGGGTCAGCATCGACATGTTATCAGCACACCATCTCGGTTTCGCTCCGTTTCGCGGAAGTTCAGAGCTTACCGTGACAATGCTTGTACTTCTTTCCGGACCCACATGGACATGGGGCGTTTCGACCCACCTTAGGCTTTGTACGGACAAACGGTTGCCCCGCCTCGCCGACTGCTGCTGGATCAGGTCGCGGGACCGTTTGGGCCAGAGCGCCAGGACTGTTGACCGGAGCCACCGCTTCTGCCGGTGGTCTTTCTACCGCCGCATCCGGGTGCAGGTATTCACGTGATTGGTGATCCTGGGCGCGCCGCTGCACCTCCAGTTGTTCCACCTCGGTTTCAGCCTGAATCTGCACTTTGGAAAGAATCGAGATGGTTTCGTGCTTCACACGGCTGAGAACATCGGTGAACATCTCGAAGGCTTCGCGCTTGTATTCCTGTTTAGGGTTTTTCTGGGCATAGCCGCGTAGCCCAATGCCCTGACGCAGATGGTCCATCTGGGCCAGGTGCTCTTTCCACTGCTCGTCCAGAACACGAAGCATGACCGCTTTTTCCAGATGGCGAATAACGGGTTCGCCGACCGACTGCCCCTTCCGGGAATAAGCGGTTCTGACCTCGTCATCGATTTGCCGCCGAAGGGACTCTTCATGCAGGTCGCTGTCCTTCTCGAGCCACTCAGCTACCGGCATGGTCTGACCGAATGTTGTCTGCAGATCACTTTCCAGTCCCTTGATATCCCACTGTTCTTCCAGGCTCTGCGGCGGCACGTGAATATCAATTACTTCGTTCACTACTTCATTCTGGGCAGTCTCTATGGTCTCCGAGATATCGTCGACCTCCATCAGGCGATTGCGCTGTTCGTAGATGACCTTGCGCTGTTCATTGGCCACGTCATCGTACTCCAACAACTGCTTACGGATATCAAAGTTCCGCCCCTCGACCTTTTTCTGAGAATTCTCGATTGCGCGGGTGACCCAGCTGTGTTCTATTGCTTCACCCTCTTCCATCCCCAGCTTCTCCATCAAGCCGGCCACTCGTTCCGAACCGAAGATGCGCATCAGGTTGTCTTCCATGGACAGAAAGAACCGGCTCGACCCCGGGTCTCCCTGCCGACCCCCACGCCCCCGCAACTGGTTATCCACCCGTCTCGACTCGTTTCGCTCGGTCCCCAGTACGTGTAGTCCACCAGCCGCAACGACCATGTTATGGCGTTCTTGCCAGTTTTCCCGAAGGTCCTTCCGTTCCCCCTCAGATGCGTCACCAAGCTCCTTCAGCTCCATGTCCAGATTACCGCCCAGAACAATATCTGTACCGCGGCCCGCCATGTTGGTGGCAATCGTGACTGCCCCAGGTTGTCCAGCCTGGGCAATGATCCTGGCCTCGCCCTCGTGGTGCTTGGCATTCAGCACCGCATGTTTGATCTTCTCTTTTTCCAGAAGTCTGGCAAGGTGCTCTGAAGATTCGATCGATGCCGTACCGACCAGAACCGGCTGACTGGCCTCTCGACAGTCCTTGATTCCGTTCAGAATTGCGTTGAACTTCTCTTCCTGGGTGCGGTAGACCAGGTCCGGCAGATCGTCCCGGATCATCTCCACATTGGTAGGAATGACCACGACCTCCAGTTCATAAATCTGCTGGAATTCAACCGCCTCGGTATCGGCCGTACCGGTCATCCCTGACAGTTTTCCATACAGCCGAAACAGATTCTGGAACGTGATCGCAGCAAGCGTCTGGTTCTCCTGCTGTATCGGTACGCCCTCCTTGGCTTCGACTGCCTGGTGCAGTCCCTCGGACCATCTTCGTCCAGGCATCATACGGCCGGTAAATTCATCGATGATGACGATCTGACGATCACGGACGATGTAGTCGACGTCACGCTGAAACAGCGAATGGGCCCGCAATGCGGCGTACAGATGGTGAACCAAGGAGATATTGCCGACATCGTAAAGGCTGGAATCCCCATCCAGGAGCCCCGCCTCAACCAGCAGCGACTCCGCATTTTCATGACCCTGCTCCGTCAGGAAGACCTGCCGGTTTTTTTCATCAACCGAAAAATCACCCGGCCCATCTTCCTCGTGCTGGCGTTCAAGGTTTGGAATCACCGTGTTGACCTTGATGTACAGGTCGGTACTGTCCTCCGATGGACCGGAGATAATCAGCGGCGTCCTGGCCTCGTCGATGAGGATGGAGTCGACCTCGTCGACGATGGCGAAATCCAGCCCCCGCTGCACCCGGTCCCCGGCAGCGAACGCCATGTTGTCGCGCAGATAGTCGAAGCCGTATTCGTTGTTGGTACCGTAGACGATATCGCAGGCATAGGCTTCCCGCTTTGCAGCGGGCTCCTGCCCCGAAACAATCACGCCGACACTCAACCCCAAAAATCCGTAAATCTGACCCATCCACTCGGCATCACGGGCGGCCAGGTAATCGTTGACAGTCACCACGTGAACCGTCTGCCCATACACCGCGGTCAGATAGGCCGGCAGGGTAGCAACCAGCGTCTTCCCTTCGCCGGTCCGCATTTCTGCGATCTTGCCCTCATAGAGGACCATGCCGCCGACCAGCTGCACATCGAAATGCCGCATGTCGAGTACCCGTTTTGCAGTTTCCCGGACGACGGCAAAGGCCTCGACCAACAGTGCTTCGGGCGGCTCACCGTCTGCCGCACGCCGGCGGAACTCCTCAGTCTTGGCTGCCAGCTGATCATCGCCCAGGGCACCCATCGCCGGCTCAAGCGCATTGATTTCCTGGACTGACCGCCGCATGCGTTTAAGCATCCGCTGGTTACGGCTGCCGAAGACCTTGGTCGCTACATTGCTGAACATCATCAATAGATACTTGGGTGAGTTCTTCCGAGGGTCGGAATACAGGCTGAAAACACAACACCTGTCAACCGATACCGGCTGCGATTAAACTGGACCTTTCGAGGCATGCAATGCGGACGATTTTATCATGAGCGACTCGACGTTCAGGCGGTTGGGAACACTCATCGACCAGATTTCTTCTACCGGATTCGATGCTGCAGAGCCGCTGGATGAATTGACCGAGCACTGGGCAGAGGCTGTGGGCAACGAGGTCGCGTCACACACTGCCATCGCACTTGAGGGCAGTGAACTGCTTGTTATGGCAGACACCCCGGTTTGGGGCCATCTGTTGACACAAAAGAAGCATTCCATACAAAAACAACTGAACACAACGCATCCCGAAATCATGAAGATCAGTATTAGGGTCAGACCACAAAACCCCGACCGGGCTCCAGTGCCGGCTCAGAGACAACCTCGACCGCTGGACTCATCTTCGAGCCGAGCACTTTCACAAAGCGCCTACTCGGTCAAGACAACAGGCCTGAAAAAAGTATTGCTGCGGATCAGTCAATACACAGACTCTTAAAGCCGGCACGACGTGATCGGCCGATCAGTCAAACGCGCACTTCAGTTTGTGCTACTGGCGTCCTGCGCTTCAACCAGTGCAGAATCAGCGGCCCCGCCAGGCCGGTTTGCGCTTTTCGGCAAACGCCCGGGCACCTTCGATCTGATCTTCACTGCCGTATAACCGGTCCACGGTTGGAAACTGCCGGCCGGTGATACGCTTCAGGGCATCCTGAAATTTCATGTTTTCCGACGCTCTCGCGACCTCCTTGATCGCAGCGAACACCAGCGGTGGCCCTTCAGCCAGCTCCCCAGCCATTGTTCGGACCCTAGGCATCAGTTCGCTCGCTGGCAGCACATGGTTGATTAGACCCCAGCGATGGGCTTCGGCGGCATCCAACCAGCGGCCCGTGAACAGCATCTCCATGGCAATGTGGTATGGAATGCGTTTCGGCAGCTTCAACGTCGCGGCGTCAGCGATCGTACCCGAAGAGATCTCCGGCAAAGCGAATGTGGCATGGTCGGCCGCCAGGATAATATCTGCCGACATGGCGAGTTCCAGCCCACCACCGCAACAGATCCCGTTAACCGCGGCAATGACGGGCTTGTTCTGATCGGGCAATTCCTGCAAGCCACCGAACCCGCCTACACCGTAATCGCTGTCTACCGCTTCACCTTCAGCAGCGGCTTTAAGATCCCACCCAGGGCAGAAAAACCGTTCTCCCGCACCGGTGATGATGGCGACCCGAAGGTCCGGATCGTCGCGAAACGCCGCAAAGATGTCACCCATTAGGCGGCTGGTCGTAACGTCTATGGCGTTGGCCTTTGGACGGTTCAGTGTGACTTCAAGCACGGCATCGCGTCTTTCTACGTGAATAGGTGACTCCATGTCAGGATATTCTCCTTTGTGAAAAAACGTTCCGGGTACGCCGGTGCAGAGGGTCTCCCGGACAGCGACGTTTTCAGTGCATCGCTCCATAGATCAAGCTGAAATCGGTGGCCTCTGATCTCCTCAAATCTTGAGCCTCTCCGCCTGGCTGAGCAGCACGTCTACAGCGGAAACGCCGTGACCTGCCGGACGCACAATAAGTGGATTAATTTCAAGCTCGACGATGGCTCCAGGGTCCGACAAGACGATCGCCGAGACCCGGTCCAGAACAGCCAGGACCGCATCGATGTCCCCCGGTGTCGAACCCCGGTACCCAGTGAGTAGAGTTGCAACATTCAGACGGTCCAGAGCGTTACGGAACAGATTCTCTCCAGCGGGCAGGAGCACGACTTCACAGTCCCTTACAAGTTCGGCCCGTATGCCTCCTGCTCCGATCAACAAACTGGGGCCGACCTGGGCATCATACTCAAAACCCACAATCAGTTCGGCTATACCATCAGTGATCATGCGCTCCACGATCAATTCCCTGCATTGATCAAGCAGCTGCTCAGCGGCAGTGCGAACAGTATCTTCACTATCAAGATTCAGGACGACCCCTCCGCGCTCAGTTTTGTGGGCGAGACCCGGAATACAGGTTTTAACCACCACTGGAAATCCGATCTCTCGAGCTGCGTTTACCGCCTGGTCAACACCCTGAACCCGTCGACCCGTTGGTACCGCGATTCCCCAACTGGCTAGAATCTGCTTACCCTGCCATTCATCCTGAAGCAGTAATCTGTCCCCGGAGAGAGACCCGGGGCCGGGCAGAGGACCCTCACGAGTGTACGGGCCGACGAAACCGGCCATAGCGGCTGCTTCGACCGCGTCTAAAGCGTGTTCCATGCCGCATAAGGGGACCAGCCCGTTCTCGATGAACGTCTCAGCAAGAGACTCAGGAAGGTTTTCCGGCAAACTGGAAAGCACTGCCGCGGGTCGACCAGTATCCCGTGCGGCTCGAATGATCGCATCGACAGCAGGCCGCCAGGTATCCCAATCACACCGATCCCGCCGAGGAAAATCAAGGACCAGAATCGACAGATCAAAACCACAACCGAGCATCGCACAATATGTACTGTAGAGTTTCTGTTCATCGTTCCAGTTGAATGTATGGTAATCGAGCGGATTTGATACTGTAACGAGATTCGTCAGCGTGTCTGCGACCCTCCGATGCTGTGCTGGTGATAGTTTTGGAAAGCTCACCCGGCGGGCGTCGGCAGCATCTGCCATCAGCATCGCCTCGCCACCGGAGCAACTCATTGAACTGATGTCCGTACCTGACAGTGGTCCGTGGACGTGCAGGATCTTGAGTGTTTCGATCAGACTTTCCAGGGAGGCTACGCGGGGAATGCCAAGTCTCTCCAGCAGTGCTCCGGCGACACGGTCTTTTCCAGCAAGAGAAGCCGTATGTGACAAGGCCAGCGTGGCACCCCGGTCGCTGCCGCCTGCTTTGAT
>CAJXBY010000154.1 GCA_913051905.1 uncultured Gammaproteobacteria bacterium
GATTACGTCCGTCTGCCAAAGGAACTGACCGGGGTCGATTCCGAGATCATCGTCGCTCTGGGCGATCGCTTTCCCATGATCGGTGCACACAAGGTTCTGGCGGCCTACGGCTGTCTGGTGCCTCGACTGGTGACAGGAACTTTTGACCCCGTGCAGCACCGTGCTGTCTGGCCCTCAACCGGCAACTACTGCCGCGGAGGCATCGCGATATCCCGAATTCTCGAGTGCCATGGCGTCGCCGTGCTACCGGAAGGGATGAGCGAGGAGAGATTCCGTTGGCTGGAGAACTGGGTCAGCGCAGAGGAGGATATCATCCGCACGCCGGGTACAGAGAGCAATGTCAAAGAGATCTATGACGAATGTAACCGGCTTGCTGAAGACCCCAACAACATCATCGTCAACCAGTTCTCCGAGTTCTCCAACTACCTGGTTCACCGCTATGTCACAGGTCACGCGCTGGACCGGATCTTTCAGCGCGTATGCGAAGACCTACCGGGTGCCCGGTTGGCCGGTTTTGTGGCCGCAACCGGCTCCGCTGGCACGCTGGGGGCCGGCGATCTACTCAAGGAAAGGCACCATGCCCGAATTGTGGCCGTCGAACCTGTCGAATGCCCGACCCTGCTATACAACGGGTTCGGCGAACACAACATTCAGGGCGTGGGCGACAAGCACGTCCCGCTCATTCACAACGCGATGAACACGGACATCGTTGTGGGGGTCTCGGATGCCGATTCCGACGGTCTCAATGCGCTTTTTAATACCTCTGTGGGTAGGAACTATCTACACCAGCGAAAGAAGATTCCGCTGCCGGTTCTCGACGCGCTGACGTCCATGGGATTATCCGGCATCGCAAATGTCCTGGCAGCCATCAAGGTCGCCAAGCATCTTGCCCTTACGGCAGACGATGTGCTGATCACCATCGCTACCGATGGGTCCAACCTTTACCGGACAGAACTGGAGAAATGGCTGTCAGTCCATACACCCGGCGGGCTGGACGAGGTCCTGGCGGCGGAACTCTTTGGGACTCATCTCAAGAACGTACGGGTAGACCATCTGCTGGAATTGAACGAAGTTGACCGGCGGCGGATATTTAATCTCGGCTACTACACCTGGGTGGAACAGCAAGGAATCGAAACGGTCGACTTCGAACGCCGCCGGCACCAGAGCTTCTGGCAGGGCCTCAACGAGCTCATCCCCGTCTGGGACGAACTGATCGAAAGGTTCAACACCGAGACCGGACTGGCACAGGGGATCTGATCTGCACCACTGACCCACCGAAGCCCGTTCGGACACGCCGGCCCGTAGCTCTGCTCAACTAGCGGTTTGCACCGGCCTCGTCCAGCCGCTCCGCCGCCTCCAGCCATTGTGCCTCAAGCGTCTGTCGGGTCTCGGCATTTCGGGCCTGCTCGAACAGGAGCTGCCGGAGTCGTTCCCGGTTGTTTTCACTGTAGATCTCTGGCTCTGCGAGCTTCTTTTCCAGTGACCGCTGCAGATCTTCGGTACGACTCAGAGCCCGCTCGATCTTCGCGACCTGATCCCTGAGCGGTTTGACCCTGGCCCGTTGCCGGGCGCGGTCCTGACGCAGGGCCCGGGACGACTTCGGCCTTTCCCTTGTCTGTAGTGGTGCCTCGTCCTCCGGGTGTTTCTGGCGTGCCCGCAGCCAGGCAACATAGTCGTCAAGATCTCCCTCGAACGGCCGAAGCCTGCCTTCATCTATGATCCACAGCTCGTCAGCTGCCAGCCGCAGCAGGTGCCTGTCATGGGCGACGACCACCAGGCAGCCCCGATAGGTCTGCAGCGCCAAACATACCGACTGTCGCATCTCGACATCGAGGTGATTTGTGGGTTCGTCAAGCAGCAGAAGATTCGGCCTGGAAAATACGATCAGCGCCAGAACCAGTCGCGCCCTCTCTCCACCCGACCGCAACCCGACTGGCTCAGTAGCCGCATCACCGCCGAAACCGAACTGCCCAAGAAAAGCACGCAACCGTCGGTCATCACCGGGCCCTGCGATATCAGTCAGATGTTCAAGAGGTGAGCACTCCGGATCCAGTAGCTCCAGCTGATGCTGGGCAAAGTAACCGATACGAATTCCGGCAGCGGGCGTACGGGTTCCCACCAGCGGTTCAAGCTGGGACGCTAGCACCTTCATCAGCGTGGTCTTCCCGGTCCCGTTTCTTCCCAGCAGACCGATCCGTTTTCCCTCGGTCAGGCGAAAGTTCACGTCGGACAGGATCACATGGTCGTAACCGGCGTCTACCCCTTTCAGATCAATCAGCTGATGCGGCATCCGTTCTGCTGATTCAAACTCGAAAAGGAAGGCTGACTGCTCGTGAACCGGCAGGACAGCCTCCAGACGCTGTAGGGCTTTCAATCGGCTCTGGGCCTGGCGGGCCTTGCTGGCTTTGTAACGGAACCGGTCAACGAACGAGCGCATGTGCGTAATCTTTCTCTGTTGGGTTGCATGCTGCTTGCGCCGAGCTTCAAGGACGGCAGCTCGGCGACTCTCTGCCTGACTGTAGTTGCCCTCATAGACGGCCAGGGAAAGTCCCTCGATATGCGCAACACGGTCGATCGAGCGGTCCAGAAACTCGCGGTCGTGAGAGATCACCAGTGCCATGCCGCTATAAGCTGAAAGCCACCGCTCGAGCCACACCATGGCGTCAAGATCCAGATGGTTGGTCGGTTCATCAAGCAGTAGTAGGTCGGACTGTGTCATCAGAGAGCGGGCGAGATTCAGGCGCATACGCCAGCCACCAGATAAAGTATCGACCGGCTGTTGCTGCTCCTCTGCAGTAAATCCCAGACCGTGCAACAGCTGCCCGGCGCGGGCCTTCGCCGTAAATCCGTTAATCTGCTCGAGCTTATCGTGGAGTTCGGCAAGCAGTGCGCCGTCGTCGGCCCGCTCGGCACGCCCGATCTCAGATTCAATGGCCCTGAACTGCGCGTCACCGTCAATCACGTACTCAATTGCGCTGTCCGCCGACCGGGGTGTCTCCTGCATGACCTCACTGATCAGTGTTCCGCGCGGCATCGTGACGCTCCCCTGATCCGCTTCCAATCGACCGGCTATAACAGCAAAAAGACTCGACTTACCCGAACCATTGGCTCCAGTCAGACCCACACGCTGGCCTGGAAACACATCGAGATTGACCCGATCCAGAAGCAACTTCGGGCCACGGCGCAGAGCAAGATTGCTGATTTTTAACATGCCAAACCCACGCGGGTGATTCAATTAACCGGCTTTCACAAAGCCTGGTACGCCTTCAATGCTGAGCACACCGCCTGACGGCAGGACCAGTACAATAACGGCCCGCCGGATGATGCACGCACCCAACCCAGCCCAGTGAGACCCGCCGTGAATGACACGTCCGTGATAATCAGCACCGCCCAGCTCGAGGACAGGCTGGATGACAGCCGTCTTTGTCTCGTTGATCTCAGCAAGGCGGAGCATTTTGCCGAGGGACACATTCCCGGTGCAAGCCATCTGGACTACGCAGTGCTGCTCGATGGCAGCAAACCAGCCCCGGGGCGACTCCCTTCCAGGACACGTCTCGAAAAGCTCGCGTCCAGACTGGCTCTCCATGAGGATCGCTTTGTGGTGGCCTGCGATGACGAAGGTAGTGGCCGGGCGGCCCGGCTGCTATGGACATTACACGTCCTAGGTCACCGTAACTGTTCCGTACTCGACGGAGGGATGACCGCCTGGAAAGGCGAGGGCCGCCGCCTGACCTGTGAATCGGCGGCGTGCACCGGGAAGTCCGTTCAGCTGGGCAGTCTGGATCAGGGTCCGGTCGCAACCCGGGAATTCATCTTGTCACACCTTGAAAACGAACGAGTTGCACTACTGGACGTGCGGACACCGGAAGAATACGCCGGGACCAAGCGACTCAGCGCCCGCGGCGGCCATATTCCAGGGGCCGTCAATCTGAACTGGCTGGAGACCATAGACCATGACAACCACCTGCGGCTCAAACCCAAGGGAGTGCTGACAAGAATGCTGACCGAACGCGGCATTCGGCCGGCCCAGGAGGTCATCGCCTATTGCCAGACTCACCACCGTTCAGCACATGCTTGGATGATGCTGAAATTTCTGGGTTACCATTCCGTACGGGGTTATGCCGGCTCTTGGTCCGAGTGGGGGAACGACCCGGATACACCGGTTGAATTGGACACCCGGAAACAATCATGATCATTATCCTGCGGCCTGGTACCCACATTGATTCTCCGGACACCAAGACAGTAATCGACTTTCTATCGTCAAGACCGGGTATCACGCCGCAGGCACATACCGTCAGCGGTACAGATCGAACGCTGACAGAGATCTATGCGGTGGGAGATACCAGCGCGCTGGACCCGCAAGAAGTCTCGAGCCTGCCTGCTGTGGAGCGGGTGGTCCGGGTTTCTCGGGAATACCGGATGATCGGGCGACACGCCGATGATGACCGTGCACGCGGGTTCACCTATAACGGCATCCGCTTTGACCAGAACACCCTGCATCTTTTCGCCGGCCTGTGCGCGGTCGACAACCGCGAAAACGTCGAATCAATGATGCGGGCTTTGAAAGAACACCAGTTACCCTGCACTCGGATGGGTGCCTATAAACCCAGGACCAGCCCCTATTCGTTTCAGGGCCACGGTACTGACTGCCTGCCCTGGGTATTCGAGCTGGCGGGCCGTTACGACATCAAAGTCATCGCCATGGAGGTCACGCACGATTCCCAGGTCGACGAGATTCTCGAAACACTGAATGCCTGCGGACACCCCACTGGGGTCATGCTCCAGATCGGCACAAGAAACACCCAGAATTTCGAGCTTCTAAAGGCCGTTGGCCGTCAGCGCGAACTGCCCGTGCTCATCAAGAGGGGGTTCGGCATCACGCTGGAGGAGTCCTTGAACGCGACCGAATATCTGGCCAACGAGGGCAACAGCAACGTCGTCTTCTGTCTGCGTGGAATGAAAACCAACCTCGGCGACCCACACCGCAACTTTGTCGACTTCTCCCATGTTCCGACGGTCAAACATCTGACCCATTTACCCGTCTGTATTGACCCGTCCCATTCCGTAGGCAGCCGCAACCGGGGCGTCGACGGCCTGCTGGACATCATGCATGTGACTGCCCAGGGCATCATCGCCGGCGCCAATATGGTGCTGGTGGACTTTCACCCCAATCCTCAGCAGGCTCTGGTAGACGGCCCCCAGGCGATGCTGCTGGACGAACTGCCCTGGTTTCTGGAAGATATGCAAATTGCCCGGCAGGCCTGGGAACAACGCGTGGCGCTAGCCCGAAACAATCTGACATCACCTTGAGAGAAGCCTGATATGACACAACCCGGCGAACGGTGCGAGAAGACCGATGAGACCTGGCGGAACGAACTGACACCTGAACAGTATCGAATCTGCCGACTGAAAGACACCGAACCCCCTTTCAGTGGAGAATACAACGACTGCAAGACGCCAGGCACCTATACCTGTACGTGCTGCGGTAGCGCTTTGTTTGAGTCCACAGAAAAATTCGAATCCGGATCGGGCTGGCCCAGCTTCTGGCAGGCCGTCGCCGAAGATGCTGTGCGCCTGGAAAGCGACCACAGCCACGGTATGGTACGCGTGGAAGTTCTCTGCAGCCGGTGTGATGCCCACCTGGGACACGTTTTCCCGGATGGACCACCACCGACCCACCAGCGCTTTTGCATCAACTCGATCTCACTGAAGTTACAACCGGACTGACCATTTCGGATCTCAACTGGCGCGCTTGCGGATCGAGGGAATACGCAGTTCATCACCGATCACCGGCATAGCTGTCCGAAGTTTCGGGTTGTAGCGGGTAATCATCCACAACGGAAGATCAAAGTCTCTGGCCAACCTCCAGACACTGTCGCCACCGCGGACTGTGTAGCGGCGCACTTCGACGATTTCGAAATGCTCTTTAAACTCCTCCACCAGCACCCGGTGATACTCCTGGCGTCGCTGCTCGAATTCAGATCGCTGCGTTTGACCGGTAATTGGCAGCAGTAGCGCGTCGCCTATTTCCAGGGTTCTTGTCTCCTGGTTTCCGTTGAGCCGCCTTATAGGTCCAACACCTCCAAGCTTCAGCCAGTCTGAATAGTGTCCCAGCGTTTCGTTCGCTTCAACGTTGATGCGGTAGACCTGATTGCCATCACGGCTGGTGACTTGGACA
>CAJXBY010000155.1 GCA_913051905.1 uncultured Gammaproteobacteria bacterium
TCAACGGTCTCGGCAACCCGGCTGGATTTGTGCAGGCCGATCGGTACGATGCAGACGTCGAAGGGGGCAATGGGATCAGGCCACACAATCCCCTGTTCATCGTGGTTTTGTTCGATGGCCGCTGCAACAATGCGGGTGACGCCGATCCCATAGCAGCCCATATGAATAGCCTGAGCCTGGCCTTCACGGTCCAGATAGCTGGCACCCAACGCTTCGCTGTACTTGGTTCCCAGCTGGAACACGTGACCCACTTCGATACCGCGCCGTACCTGGATTGTGCGTGTAGGGTCGGTCGGACAGGGATCACCATCTACGGCCTGGCGCAGGTCAGTGCCCTGTGGGTCTGGCAGATCTCGCCCCCAGTTAACGTTGGTTAGATGTCGTCCGTCCTGATTGGCGCCACACACAAAATCTCCCAGCAACAGCGCACTGTAATCCGCGATTACGGTGATCTTCATCCCTACGGGCCCGACAGACCCGGGATCGGCTCCGGTCGCCTGCCGGATTTCTTTCGCACTGGCGAGTCGAATGGGCTTGGCTACTTCGGGAAGTGCTTCTGCCTTGACACTGTTGAGTTCATGATCTCCCCGGAGAACGAGTGCGACCAGGTCTTCGTTGTGCCCCTTGACGATCAGGGTCTTGATGGTCCTCTGGGGCGAAAGCGACAGAAACCGGCAGAGATCTTCAATGGTGTGCTGGTCCGGTGTTTCGATCTCGAGCATTGCTGGACCGGGCTCCGGCCGGGCCTCGCTCGGTTTGGGGAGACTGACCTTTTCGATGTTCGCGGAATAACCGGCTTCAGGACAGAGCGCGATGGCGTCTTCGCCTGTGTCTGCTAGCACATGAAATTCGTGGGAGAAGCTGCCACCGATGGTGCCGCTGTCCGCTTCTACAGTTCTGGCTTCCAGCCCGAGTCTCTGGAAAATTCGCTCGTAGGCTTGGTACATCACCTGGTAGCTGTTACCCATGCCGGCTTCGTCGATATCGAAGCTGTAGGCATCCTTCATAATGAATTCCCGCGCACGCATCACGCCGAACCGGGGACGAATCTCATCGCGGAACTTGGTCTGAATCTGATAAAGATTGATCGGCAGCTGGCGGTAACTCCGTATCTCAGAGCGTGCCAGAGTGGTGATGACTTCCTCATGAGTCGGCCCGAAGCAGAATTCTCGTTGATGGCGGTCGGTCAAGCGCAGTAATTCTGGCCCGTAGTCATCCCAGCGGCCCGATTCACGCCACAATTCTGCCGGCTGTACTGCTGGCAGAAGAACCTCCTGGGCACCACTGCAGTTCATTTCCTCACGGACAACCGTTTCGACCTTACGTAGAACTCTGTGGCCGAGTGGCAACCAGTTGTAAACGCCTGCAGCGACCTGTCGGATCAGACCGGCGCGCAGCATCAACTGGTGGCTGATGATTTCAGCATCGGCCGGGGTTTCCCGGAGAGTGGCAATGAGAAACTGGGACGTCCGCATCAGGCCTGTCTCGCAAACGGGCTTAAGTCAGCCTGCTAGTCTATTCGCTTTACGGTGATCCCTCCAGGTGAAGCACGAGGGAGGCTGGCCTTACGTGCCAGAATCACCCTGCAGTGCTTTGGCTTCGCTGACGGCAACCGAGAGCATGGCGAAATCGGGCTTTCCAGTCAGTCGAAGGTCCGAGATGATCTGACTTAAACGATCGCAGGCAGACTGGTGTCCGGTGACCCACTGCCTTACGGCGGATTTGCCCTTAGCATTTGAACTGTTCAGTACACTTCCCGCCAGTACCCGTTGGCTGCGGCTGAGATCAGCCCGCAGGGCAAACTTGGACATCGAGTGCCAGTGGCTTTCCACCGCCAGTTCACTGATTCGATCCCGCAGCCAGTGCAGCCCGAGCCGGTCACCGAGATCGTAGTAGACGGTTGCAGCGTCCTCCACATCGTGGCGGCCGATGCGGGCCATTTCAACAATATCCAGTGCCGCCGACATGGCTGGGAGTCCGGCTGCCCGGTTTGACAGTTCTGGCGGGACCTTGCCGGACTGGAAACGGCGGGCCCTCCGTTTCCGTGTCAGGCGGTTTGACGCCGCGAGCACCCTGGGAAAGCTGGCCCAGAGTTGTGCGACGTCATCGCGAAAAAAAGCCGCTGTTTCGGCAATATCAATCGTTTGGGGACGATTTCGCAACAGCCACGTCGTGCTCCGCTCAATGAGCCTCCCGGCGTCGTGCAGGATCGCCTGCTGTACTGTGGTATCCACTCTGTTATCCAGGTCTTCGACAGCTTGCCAAATATCACCGATACCGAATATTTCACAGGTCGCTGAATAGGCGCGGGCAGTATCTGGCGGCAGCCGCCCCGTGAGCTCGTTCATTCTCAGCGTGAATCCCGGGCCGACCCGGTTCACCATACTATTGGTGACCTGGGTCGCGATAATTTCCCGCCGAAGCCGGTGTACGGTGACGGCCTCGGGGTACTGTTCGCTGATCAGGGTCGGAAAATAACGGGGCAGTTCACCGGACAGAAAAGGGTCTTCGGGCACGTCCGATTCGAGCAACATTTCGTAGGTTGATAATTTGCTGTAGGAGAGCAGTACGGCAAGTTCTGGTCGGCACAGGCCTTCACCAGCCGCGATGCGTTCGGCAAACCCTTCTTCATCCGGAAGAAATTCCAGGCGGGGATCGAGGCCACCTGTTCTTTCCAACTGGCGGGTTGCACGGGCGTGCTGATGAACCAGTTCCGTGGCCCGGTCTACGGCAAGGCTCAGGGCCTGGGTCTGATCGTAATTGTCGCGTAGTACGAGTTCAGCGACTTCTTCCGTCATTTCGGAAAGCAGGGAATTTCTCTGCTTGAGAGTCAGTTCCTGAGTTTTCACGAGCTGATTGAGGGCAACCTTGATGTTGACCTCATGGTCCGACGTATCTACTCCGGCAGAGTTGTCAATCGCGTCGGTGTGGCACAGGCCCCCGGCTCGGGAGAATTCAATTCTCCCGAGCTGTGTTGCACCGAGGTTGCCGCCTTCACCTAGCACTTTACAGCGCAGTTCCCGCCCGTCTACCCGGACCGTGTCATTGGCCCTGTCGCGGACTTCTTCATGGCTTTCGGTGGAGGCCTTGATGTAGGTTCCGATGCCACCGTTCCAGAGCAGGTCCACTGGAGCTTTCAATATCGCGTTGATCAGTTCGTTTGGACCCAGACGTTCTGAGTTGATCCCCAGTGTCGATCGGACTTCGCTGGAAATCTCGATCGACTTGCTCGTCCGTGGCCAGATGCCCCCGCCCACGGAAATGACATCACGATCGTAGTCATCCCAGGTGGAACGGGGCAGCTCAAAAAGACGTTGCCGCTCCAGAAAACTTTTCTCGGGATCTGGCTCTGGGTCAAGAAATATGTGCAGGTGGTTAAATGCGGCGATCAGCCGAATCTGCCTTGACAGCAACATTCCGTTGCCGAAGACGTCCCCGGACATGTCGCCGATGCCAGCCACTGTGAAGGGTTGTGACTGTATATCAGTATTGCGTTCTCGAAACAGGCGTTTGACTGATTCCCAGGCGCCCCGGGCCGTGATCCCCATGCCTTTATGGTCGTAACCGCTTGAGCCACCGGAAGCGAACGCATCATCGAGCCAGAAACCGTATTCGGCAGCGATCCCATTTGCGATGTCCGAGAACGTCGCAGTGCCTTTGTCTGCCGCCACAACAAGATAAGGGTCATCACCATCGTGCCTGACGACACGGGATGGCGGGATCACGGTATCGCCCTGGAGGTTATCGGTGATGTCGAGCAGTCCGCGCATGAATGTCTGGTAGCACGCGACAGCCTCTGCCACCCGGGTCTCCCGGTCGCCTGCCGGCATCTGTTTGACTATGAACCCTCCTTTAGAACCAACCGGTACGATGACGGCGTTCTTGACCATCTGTGCCTTTACCAGACCCAGCACTTCGGTCCGAAAGTCCTCGGGCCGGTCCGACCAGCGTATGCCTCCCCTGGCGACTTTGCCGCCGCGAAGATGAATGGCCTCCACCCGCGGGGAGCAGACAAAAATTTCAAACATCGGCCTGGGTTCTGGCATTCGCAGAATTGCGTTTGAATCGAATTTCAGTGACAGGTACGAGGCCGGGGTGGCTTTTTCTCCCAGCTGGTAATAGTTGGTTCGCAAGGTGGAATTCACCGCATTGATGAACCCTTGGAGGATTCTGTCTTCATCAAGATTCAGTACCCGTTCCAGTCCCGCGTTGATCTTTGCCATGACATCGTCCATAACCACCGTCCGGTCGCCCTCAAGATCGGGATCGAATCGGGCGTGGAACAGCCGAACGATCCGGTTGGTCATGTTCGGGTTGCTGCTCAGCGTATCGATCACGTAGTCCTGGCTGTAGCGAAAGCGGATCTGACGAAGAAAGCGAAAGTAGCAGCGCAGCAACGCGGTTTCCCGCCAGTTCAGGCCGGCGCCCAGAACGAGCCAGTTAAAACCATCGTTTTCCGTGTGGCCAGTCCATGTCATGAGCAAAGACTGTTCAAATTCATGTTTCCTGGTTTCGAGGTCGCCCGGCAGGTCGCTGCGGGCCAGCAGATCGAAAACATGAATCCAGAACCGAGACTGTTCATGTCGTTGAACCCGGTAGGGCCGTTCCGAGTTGATCTTGAACCCCATGTTCTCTATGACCGGCAGAATATCGGACAGTGGAATTGGCTGTGCTCTGGAATACAGTCGGAGCTCCGCGCTGGACTGCTCTGAACCGGCAGGTCGGGTCAGGAGAATCCCGAGTTCGCCCGATTGCTCCGCCTGATTCAACCGCCTGAGGTCATGGGCGCCCTGGCGTGGTGACCAGTCCTGCTGGTAAGACACAGGAAAGCCCGGCTGGCAGCTACTGAACAAGCGGTTACCCGATTCTTCACCGACTTGATTAACGAGTTCCCTGTGCAGGTCATCGGACCATGAACGAGCCAGGGTAGCGATCTGCTGTTCCAGAAGGTCGTGATCCTGTAATGGTGGGTTGTCAGGGTCTACGCGGATGATGTAGTGGATCCGTGCGAGGACAGAGTCCGAGAAATAAACATCGAATTCGACCGCCTGTCCGCGATAAGCCTCCAGCAGCAGTTCCCCGACTTGGGCTCTCAGGTCACTGTTGAACCGGTCTCTGGGAACAAAGACCAGACTCGAATAAAACCGGCCATATCGGTCGCGGCGGGAAAACAACCGGACCCGCTGGCGCTCCTGAAGATCCAGAATTCCCATGCTGGTGACAAACAACTCATCATCTGAAATCTGGAAGAGATCTTTGCGAGGATAATTCTCTATGATGTTCTCGAGTGTCTTGCTGCCGTGTCCATCGCGTGGTAATGCGCTCCGCTCGAGAACCCCTTGCAGCTTCGAACGCAGAACCGGTACCTCTCTCACCGAGCTGTTGTAGGCCGCCGCTGAGAAAAGCCCGATCACACAGGTTTCAACAATGAGCTGCCCCTGCGAGTCAAACCGGCGCAACACGATCATATCCATGTATGCCGGACGATGTACGGTGGACTTTTTGTTGGTTTCGGTGATCAAGAGGAGTTCTGTATCGGTGAGATAGTCCGCCTGGTTGATGGGAAGCAAGGACGATGGGTCGGCGTGCCGTGATTCGGTGCTGGAACGAAGAATTCCAAGCTCGGTCCCCGGCACGGGAACCCGTTGTCGGTCTATTGCAGCAGTGTCTGTTTTGAGGTCTATGCAACCCAAAAAGGTAAAATGGTCGGCTGCTATCCAGTGGCAAAGTGCAGAAATTTCTTCAGTTACCGCACTGCCGCTCGCCGATTCCAGTGCCTCGGCCGTCTCAAGCAATCGGTCTCGCATATTCTTCCAGTCGTTACCGACTCGCTCGACGTCATGGATGACTTCAAAAATTTCGGTGCGCAACTGTTGCAAGACGGCATCGTCGGTTTGCCGGTCGATCCGGAACTGCATGAAGGATTCCGCAATGCTTCGATCGTCCGACTCGCCGTTGCGCAGCACTTTCTGTAACCCGCCATCGCTGTCTCGAACCGTGCGAATTACAGGATGAATGGTGAGATGAATGGTCAGGTTGTGGCCATTCAGCACCATCGCTATTGAATCGACCAGGAACGCTCGGTCATTCGTGATGATTTCGACGACGGTATGGGTCGACTCCCAGCCATGTGATTCATGTGTGGGGTTGTATACCTTGA
>CAJXBY010000156.1 GCA_913051905.1 uncultured Gammaproteobacteria bacterium
GTTCAGAACAATCAGCAGCACCGGCACCGAGATCATTGCGAAACCAAATCCGGTCGCCGTCTGCAGGAGAGCCGCCAGAAATACGACGCTATGAAGAAGGACCCAGTAACTCTCTGGCACGGATGGCGCTCACACCCTAGTATTGTGCCCGGCCGCCTGAAACATCGAAACAGGCGCCGGTCGAGTAACTGCAGGCAGGACTGGCCACCCAGGCCACCATGTCGGCGACCTCGGTGATCCTGCATAGTCGACCCATTACGGTTTTTGCCTTGATGGCTGCAATATACTCATCACTCATTTCTTTGAGCAGATCAGTTTCGGCAAGGGTCGGGGTAACGCAGTTGGCGGTGATACCGAATGGGGCCAGTTCGCTGGCCAGGCCCTTAATAAAACCGATCACACCGGCCTTGGCAGCATTATAGGCACTGACCTGGGCGATTCCTTCTTTGCCCGCCTGGCTGGCAATCGTAACGATGCGCCCATAACCCGTTTGTTTCATATATGGAACAACGGCCCGGGTACACAGAAATACCCCCGTCAGATCAACGGCAAGCACTCGTTGCCAGTCCTCCAGAGAATAGTCTTCCACCGCGACCTGAGGCCCGTTAATGCCGGCATTGTTAACCAGGATGTCGATCCGCCCGGCGCTGGCGACAGCGGATGTGCACGCTGCCGTGACGGCATCGGCATCCGTCACATCAACCGCCTCGACCTTAAGAAACCGGTCATCCTCTGAAATGGGTGATGGCAGCTGGTCCCAGCCAATGACGCGAACGCCGTGATCCATCAGGCGATTGGATATCGCCAGACCGAACCCTCTTGCAGCTCCTGTGACGATCGCTGCCTGACCGTTCATTTTCCGACTCTGCACGATCCCGCTCCTTCTACAGTTTCTTCTGTCGCGGGTGAGAATATCACCTGCTTGCAGGCAACACCCTGGATTACCCGACACGGAGCGGTTATCTTGCCCACACCCACTGACGCAAGGAGTACCCGCCGATGGCGGTAAACCTGTGGAACCCGCAGAAAGAACAGATGCCGCGCGATGCGCTGCAGGCGCAGCAGCTGGAAAAGCTCAAGGCGCAGCTGGTCCGGGTGTACGAACAGTCACCTTATTACAAAGCCAAATTTAACAAGGCGGGTGTCGATCCCCATCAATTTGACTCATTTGAACAGTACCGGGATTATCCTTTCTTCGACAAGGACGAAGAGCGGGTCAGCCAGGAGGCCTCGCGCGAGGCCGCCGGTCATCCTTTCGGCATGCACATCACATGCGACCCGAAAGCCGTAAACCGGGTCTCCTCTTCCTCAGGCACCACGGGTTCTCCCACCTACAGCGGCTTTACCCACCGCGATCGCGAATGCACCAACGATAATCAGGCCCGCAGCCTGGTACGGCTCGGCATCGAACCGGGCGACGTGGTCATGCACGCCAGTGTCCTGTCGATGTGGGTTGCAGGAATTCCTGCCGTTGATGCGATGATGGCTTATGGCGTCTGTCTGGTTCCCGTGGGGGCGCTGAGCGGTGTCGAGCGGGTCGCCCAGGTCGCCCGAGACACCCGGCCCAAAATGATCAAGTGTACGGTTTCGTTTGCCCAGTTCCTGGTCCAGCATATGCAGGAGCGCAGCGGCATCGATCCAAGCACGCTGGGCGTGGAAAAGGTCGTTGTCTTCGGCGAGCCGGGCGGCTCGATTCCGGAGATCTACGGTCCCATCGAAGAAGGCTTCGGCGGAGCCATGGTGCATGACATCATGGGCGCCACCGGCTGTCACAGTCCGACGGGAATATCGTGCGAGGAACACAACGGAATCCATTACTATGCGGAAGACAATGCTTTGTTCGAGATCTGTGACCCCGAAACGCTGCAGTCCCTGCCGATCGAAGACGGCGTTGAGGGTGAAATCGTATTCACCGGACTGGACCGCGAGTGCGGACCGCTGATCCGCTGGCGCGACAAGGACATCATCCAGGTCAGGACAGAGCCCTGCCGATGCGGCCGGCCGGGACCGCGTATGCTGTTCAAGGGCCGGGTTGACGACATGTTGCTCGTCAAGGGTGTCAATGTCTTTCCAAACGCCGTGCGTGACGTGATTAACAAAACATCCGAGCTGACCACAGGCAATATACGTATCGTCAAACCGGGTTCCGGACCCGTTGTGCCGGCCCCGGTCCCGGTAAAAGTCGAGATCCGTACTGGATTGAGCGAGGCGTCCAAGACAGCCCTCGCCGGGTCTCTGACCGATGCTATCCATCACCAGCTGAGATTCCGTGCATCCATGATTTTTGTCGAAGAAGGTGAATTTAAACTGATCATGGGCGCCACGGGAAAGACACGGCTCGTCGAAGAGGCAAACGAATGAGTACACAGCAACGAGTCCTGTACGCCCGGCATAATCATGTGGCCGTGATCACGTTGAATCGGCCCGAAGTGCTGAATGCGTTCGATAAAGCCATGTACGATGGTGTGAACCGGGCACTGGAACAGTTTCGGGACGACAAGCAGGCCCGCGCAGCGGTCCTGCAGGCGGCAGGCGATCGAGCGTTCTCAGCCGGAGCCGACATCAAGGCCATCGCTGCCGATATCGAGGCCGGTACTTTTGAAGGCTACGGCCCGTTACTCACCGACGACCACATGATGACAGCAAAACCCCTCATCGCAGCGGTCCATGGCCACTGCATCGGCGAAGGTGTGAACCTGATGCTCGCCTGCGATCTTGTTGTGGCCGATGAAACCGCCAAGATCGCTGTTTCCGAAGCCAGAATTGGCATTAATGCCGTTGATATCCCTTTGAAACTCGCCCGCAAGATCGGCTACGCCAAAGCCTTTGCGTTGCTGGCACCGGGTGAAGCCAAAGACGCTGCGTGGTGCCATGCCGCCGGTCTGGTGGAAATCGTCACCCCGGCCGGCGCGGCTCAGGACCGGGCATTTGAACTGGCGAACAACATTGCCAGGGACTGCGGTCCGCTGGCCGTCCAGGCTCAGAAGGAGACACTCTGGCGGGCGGTCTTTGAAGGTCAGAACGCGGGACGCTCGGCGGGCCTGGCGTGGCGTGACGTCACGCGGCCATCGGCTGACTATGCCGAGGGACAAAGCGCTTTCATGCAGCGACGCAAGCCGAACTTCAGGGGTGAATAGTCACCCTGAACCGGGCACGAGATGAGCCCTGCCGGTGACGCCAACGAACGAAAAGGCGGTAGCAAACAGACTGAACGGATCGTGATCCGGCGTAAGTGTCGTTGCTTAAGACCTGGATTTACCGATCGCACCTTCCCGATAAGCAATATACAACCCGCTCACACTGATCACCGCAGCACCCAACCAGGTCCAATGGTCCGGAAATTCCCCAAACACCGCGAAGCCGATCATCGCTGCCAGGATCAGTTCGCCGTAAAGATACGGTGAGACGACCGATGCCGGGGCCTGCTCCAGCGCTTTGACAATGAAGTATTGTGAGAATCCACCCGCCACCCCGACCAATGCGAACAACAGTCCGTCACCGAATCCCTGTGGCATGACCAGCACAAACGGCATGATGCAGGTCGTGACCATCGTCCCCACCAGCGCGGTGTAGATGACGTTGGTCTCCGCAGAATCTCGCTCGGACAGCTTACGCGTGAGGATCTGGTAAAGCGCAAACGCCGCGGCGGACAGAAGCACCAGTACGAGGCCGAGTGCCGTTCCGTCGAGTGCTGGGGTGTTCATACCCGGGCGAATGATGATCAATGCCCCGGCGAAACCGACCAGAACCGCGCCCCATCGCCGGAATCCGACGCGTTCCCCGAGCAATGGCACCGACAGCATCGTCACGATCAAGGGCGCCGTGAACATGATTGCCGAAGCAGTCGCCAGCGCAACTGTCGACAGAGCCACAATAAAGCATCCGTTCGAGACAAACATGATGACCGAGCGAAAAATCTGAAGCAAAGGCCGGCTGCTTCTGAAGAGCATGAGACCCCGTCCCGGCCAGAAGAGAAGGGTCATACAGAGAAAGTGGCCAGTGAAGCGGGCCCAGACAACCTCGATCAGAGGATAATCGACCGTCAGCATCTTGGCCGTCGCGTTCATCACGGGCAACAACAAAATCGCCAGGCACATAAACAGGATTCCCCTGCTGATGTTCTGCCGGCATCTAATTGTGTTCGGCTGTTGTGTCATACCCAGAAATGGGCCCCCGTCCTCGATTTGCCAGTCCAACGACTGGCCGCCAAGCCCGACAGCATAACGATCGCCGTTAGCGTGAAACTTGTAGACTATTTACATTGGAACAAAGTCGCAGAGCCCACTGTAACGGTGATCATGCCCAATGCCAAAGTCAGGATATTCATTCAGCGGCTTGACGAATAAACATCTCTAGGAGTGAACGCTATGACCGACCGACCCGAGATGCGAGGCGACCATGCCATCACGGCGACTGATCTGCAGACGCTTGTGGAGGAAAGCACCTATGCGGGTGTCACCAGCTTTCTTCGCCGCCCTTATCGAAAGGATCTCAGCGAAGCCGACGTTGCCGTCGTCGGCGTGCCGTTTGACACCGCAACCACCCATCGACCCGGTGCCCGATTCGGTCCCCGGGGGATCCGCGAGGCATCTACTGGTCTGGCCTTTGAAAAGCACGTGTACGGCTGGGACTTCCACCCGGTCAATGAACTGAAGGTCGTCGATCATGGTGACCTGCCATTCGACTTCAGCAGACCGGCCGGGGTGCCCGATGAAATTGAGCGTTACGTTGCCTGGATGCTCGACCAGAACGTCATGGTGCTGGCACTGGGTGGTGACCATTTCATCAGCTGGCCCTTGATCAAGGCCCACTGTCTCAAGCACGGCAAACCGGTCTCGATGATCCACTTCGATGCCCACAGCGACACCTGGCCGGACGAACACGACGACGGCGTGAGTCACGGCACCATGTTCTGGCACGCCACCCGGCAGGGTTATCTGGATCCGACGACCTCCGTGCAGATCGGTCTTCGGACCGTCAACCTGGACACTATGGGCTTCAATATCCTCGACGGACCGTGGGTCCAGCGCCACGGTGCCGACGCCGTCATCGAAGAAGTCCGTCGGGTGGTGGGTGACAACAAGGTGTACCTCACTTTTGACATCGACTGCCTGGATCCGGCTTACGCCCCGGGCACGGGCACACCGGTCTGCGCCGGATTGACAACCAGCCAGGCCCGAGAAATTCTCAGAGGACTTGCCGGTATTCACGTGATCGGGGCGGATCTAGTTGAAGTCGCACCGCCTTATGACCATTCGGCAATCACGGCCCTTGCTGGAGCAACACTGGCGCTGGATTTTCTGTGTCTCTTCGCCCGTTCGCCGGCGCGTCAGGGTCGGCCCGAAGACTGACACGAACCGGGTTCCGACAACCGGGGACAACGATTCTTTCCCGTGCTATCTTTGCGCAGGCGAACCGAAACAGAGACCACCCATGCCGGCATTCATTGAAGGCAACCCTGTTCTGGTTGTCATCGACATCATGGGCAGCGGTGACCCGGATGACCAGGAACCCAGTGGCATCCCCTACATGGGGGGTCAGGAACAGCTGATCGACCGGACGATACCGGTGATCGAGGCCGCCAAAGCGAACCAGGTGCCGGTCGTCTATATCATCGAGGTGCACCGGCCGGACCATATCGACTTTGGCCGGGAACTGGATGGTTCAGAAGACGTACATGACATCGAGGGTCGCCCCGGAACACGCATTCACCCCCGCTTACCGTACCGGGAGAGTGATTATCTGATTCCTAAGCGAAGATATTCCGCATTCTTTGGCACCGACCTCGAGATACTGCTCAAGGGCCTGAAGGCAGATACGCTGATCCTGTGTGGTGAGTTGACCGATGTCTGCGTTCACTACACGTTTGTCGACGCGCACCAGCACAACTACTATACGCGGGTGATCGAAGACTGCGTGGGCGGGTCTACCCGCGAGGCGCATGACGCCTCGCTGAACGCCATGGAATACCTGCAGACGGGTGCCCGATGTACGCACAGGCAGGCCATCGACGCATTCAACCGCCTGACGCGAAAGACGGCCTGATCCGGTAGTCCGGGAAAAAGTTGGGAAGAATAGACGCTCGAACAGATCATCATCCGCTGCCATGACACTTTCCGCCGCTCAGATTGACCGCTACCGA
>CAJXBY010000157.1 GCA_913051905.1 uncultured Gammaproteobacteria bacterium
CGCACCTCCTCCTCTGCCAGCACCAGGTTCATATAGTTGACGTTCTTGATGTTCGGGCTGAGACACTCGGGTGGTATCCTCCTGATGACCGGTGTCAGCACGTCAATCCCATCTCGGAACATCGGTGCGCGGGCTCTCAAAGGCAGCGGTGTACACTCGACGATCACCGTCGCTCCGCTACCGTGCTGCGGACCCCCGACAATCGCCCGTTCGCCGCGAGTAACCCTTTGAAACACCCAGTAATCTTCACCTTCTTCGAGCAAGGGTAAATTTTTTTCCACCACGTTCTGACTGATAGTCTTCATCTCCTCAGGTGGCAATCCGGGATCCATATCGACGGCTTTTAACGACCGGTACAGTCGATCGATATGATCGTCCAGTCGAAAAATTTTTCCTTCAAATGTACGGGCCGTATCGAATATGGCGTCACCCAGAACAAAACCTCGATCCCGAAAGGAGATCTTGGCCTCGCTCTCGGGCAGATACTGTCCATTCAGATACGCGATTCTTTCCTTACTCATCGACTGTCTTCTCCTGTCATTTTGAATCTGGACTGCTGTTGGCCCATTACGCCCACCCCGGTCCGGTTCGTACAGGCTTCGGGCAAGTAACGGCTCAATCTAAGTGGCCGTCCAGCCGCCATCCACCATCAACGCGGACCCTGTCACCAGACGCGAAGCGTCAGAAGCCAGGTAAATCACCGCACCCATCAGATCTTCAACCTGACCGAGTCGCCCGAGGGCGATCTTGGACAGGACCCAGTCTTTGAATTGGCTGTCTTCAAGCATTGGACGGGACATCGGTGTCTCAATGAACGTCGGACACAAGGTATTCACCCGGATCCCGGCATCGCCCAGTTCCCAGGCCAGCGCCTTCGTAAATCCTTCAAGGGCGTGCTTACTGGCACAGTACACTGTGCGCCCAGGTCCACCCACATGCCCCATCTGGGAAGACATGTTGATGATTGAGCCTTCGAGTCCCGCCTCAACCAAGCCACGGACGACCGCCCGGGTAGTGAAATAGACCGACTTGACATTGAGTGACATCACCTCGTCATAGTCGTTCTCGTCGTAATCGATGCAGGGGCCGGGCCGGTTAGTACCCGCATTGTTGACCAACACCTGAAATGGTCCCTGTTCTGCAATCATCTGCTCCGTCGCCTGCTTGTCGGTCACATCCAGGGTGATCGCGTTGGCTGAGTCGCCGCGTGCCTGAATTGCCTCCGTAACGTCCAGCACTTCGCTGCCGGTGCGGGCGATCAGACAAACCTCGGCACCGGCATCGGCCAGGGCCGCGGCCGCGGCAAGGCCGATTCCGCGACCAGCGCCCGTCACCAGGGCCTTTCGGCCATCCAGGCGGAACGATGGTGTCCGAGGTAGGTCCATAAACAAAGATTATCGGTCTATGGCGGAATACCAGGGCACATCCCGCCCGCCGTAGCGGCGGACACGCACATTGGCCTGCTCACCATGACCGGCAAATCCTTCGATCGCACAGAGCCTTGAGCAGTATTCCCCGATCATCGTCGACGCTTCGTCTGTCAGCACGCGTTGATAGGTACAGGTCTTCATGAACTTGCCGACCCACAACCCTCCGGTATAGCGCGCAGCACCTTTGGTCGGTAGCGTGTGATTGGTACCGATCACTTTATCACCGTAGGAAACGTTGGTCCTGGGACCCAGAAACAGCGCGCCATAGTTGGTCAAATTGTCAAGAAAATACTCCGGATCGCGGGTCATCACCTGCACGTGTTCGAATGCCAGCCTGTTGGCCTCATCTACCATCTCGTCTTTGCCGTCACAGACAATGATCTCGCCGAAACTGGACCAGGATTCGGCAGCGACATCGGCTGTCGGCAGGATTTTCAGTTGCCGCTCGACTTCCCTTATCGTGTCCTCGGCAAGACCGGATGAATCTGTCAGCAGCACCGCCGGTGAGGTCGGTCCGTGCTCGGCTTGCCCAAGCAGATCGATCGCACAGATCTCACCATCGACCGAATCATCCGCAATCACCAGTGTTTCTGTCGGCCCTGCAAAAAGATCAATACCCACCCGCCCATACAGCTGCCGCTTCGCCTCGGCCACATACATATTGCCCGGCCCCACCAGCATGTCGACGGCCGCAATACTCTCTGTACCCAGGGCCATCGCAGCGACGGCCTGTATGCCTCCCAAAACCAGAATCTCATCGGCACCGCCATAATGCATGGCGGCAACAATGGCCGGATGCGGCCCACCGGCATGGGGCGGGGCTGTGGCCGTGATGTGCTTAACACCAGCCACCTTGGCCGTCACGATACTCATGTGGGCAGACGCCACCATCGGGTACTTGCCACCCGGTACATAACAGCCGATGCTGTCCACCGGGATGTTGCGGTGCCCCAGAACGACGCCCGGCAAGGTCTCGATTTCGAGATCGTTGAGGCATTCCTTTTGTTTCTCGGCAAAGTTCCGGACCTGCTCCTGGGCAAACTGGATATCCTCGACGTCCTGTTCCGGGACCTGGTCGATCGCGGCCTCGATCTCTTCTGCCGTGAGGCGGAAAGATGGTGGGCTCCAGTCATCGAATTTCTCTGACAACTCGCGAACTGCAGCATCACCACGCGCCTCGATGTCTGCGAGAATGGCCTCGACCGTAGCACGGACCTTCGCGTCACTCTCGGCAACCTCTGCCGCCACTTTCCCTTTCTTCAGGTACCTCGCCATCACCTGCTCTCCTGTGTATCAGTACAACCCGTTTCGTCGGGCCAGTTCCGGTGACTGTAATCTGTCAGTCATGGCCACGCAGTTCAACACGCCGAATCTTGCCGGCGATGTTCTTGGGCAGGGAATCACGAAATTGAATCTCGCGCGGGTATTTGTAAGGCGCAGTGGTCTCCTTAACGAAATCCTGAATCTGAATCTTCAGCTCCTCGGAGGGTTCATACCCCTCTGCCAAAACAATGTGCGCCTGAACGATTTCACCGCGTAACTCATCGGGACTCGCCACCACCGCAGATTCAGCGACCGCCGGATGTTCCAGCAACACGCTTTCGACCTCAAAGGGACTGATCCGGTAACCGGCTGAACTGATGATGTCGTCAGAACGGCCGACAAACCAGATATAGCCATCGCTGTCACGGGTAGCGGTATCCCCGCTGTAATACCAGCCATGCCTGAAAGATTCCCGGTTCAGAGAATCTGCATCCTCGTAATATCCGTGAAAGAGTCCCGGTGGATGCGGCTCGGTCAGTCTGACAGCAATGTGACCGATCTCATCATCATCAAGAACTGCCCCGTCGTCGTCGACGACCTGAACGTCGATGCCCGGCAACGGCTTGCCCATCGAGCCCGGCCGAATTTCCATCCCCGGCACATTGGCAACCACGTTGACCGTCTCGGTTTGTCCGTACCCATCATGCACCGTTGTTCCAGTCGCCTCTTTCCACATCTTGATTGCCTGGGGATTTAGCGGCTCACCGGCACTCATGGAATGACGCAGAGAACTCAGGTCGTAGCCAGAGATATCCATCTGGGCAAAAAGGCGGTAAACGGTCGGCGGTGCACAGAACGTGGTCACACCCAACTCGTGGATCAAGCGAAGATGAACATCGGCATCAAACCGGGGGTCACCATCGTAAAGCACAACGGCTGCGCCGAAAAGCCACTGGGGAAACAGCATACCCCAGGCGGCCTTGGCCCAGCCGGTGTCGGATAATGTCCAGTGTACATCGTCTTCTCCAAGGTCCATCCAGTAGCGGCCTGTGATCGCATGCGCCAGGGCATAGCCGTGATCCCGCGGCACCATTTTGGGGAAAGATGTCGTACCTGAAGTGAAATAAGCCATCATCACATCATCGCTGCGCGAACGGCACACGGCCGCAGGCTGCAGTTCGTCGCTCATGGCGGTACAGCCTTCTTCGAAATTGATCCACCCCGGTTCAGTGCCACCGACCAGGAAGAAGTGCCGCAGCGACGGACAGGTGTGCCGGATCGATTCAATCTTAACCACATGCTCAGCCGAGACCACGACCGTTGTCGCTTGCGACTTGTTGATCCGATATTCGATATCCTTCGCTGTCAGAAGATTGGTCCCCGGCATGGCGACCACCCCCGCCTTGATGGAACCGATGATCACCTCGTACCAGGCCGGCAGGCGAGGTAGAACCACGACCGACGCATCACCCCTGGCGACCCCGTTCTCATGCAGCAGGTTTGCAAAGCGGTTGGAGGCTCTGCTGAGATCGGAGAATGAATGATGTTCTATACGCTTGGCGCTGCGGTCTACCCAGACGTAGGCCGTTTTGTCGCCATGACTTGCGCGTGCGTCGATGACGTCAAGCCCGAAATTGAAGTGCTCCGGCATCGAGATCTCAAAATTTCCCGGCACCTCCAGTTGATCCAGCAGTGGTTTCAGATCAAACATGGTCCCCCCTTAAGAGTTCCCGATCTAGGCCGTCGGATTGGTAACTGCCAGAAGGGGCTCAATCTCGGGCGTACCCTCGGGAACAAAAAAGTCGCTCCACAAAGGCTTGTCGGCATCCATCCGGTAAACACTGAAATCGGTCACGCCCTCTTCAGCAAGCAAAACATCATCGATACAGAAGTTGCCTGTGAATTCGCGGGAGTTCTTGGCCAGGATGGCCGCTGCAGCGTCCGCCATGATCTGGGGTGACCGACAGTAGGCCAGCGCCGCTTCACCGGCCAGCACATTGCTGATCGCAGCCGTGGCAATAACGGAATGCGGCCACAGCGCATTGACCGCCACACCCTTATCTGCCAACTCGCCAGCCATGCCGAGCACACACTGGCTCATGCCGAACTTGGACATGGTGTAAGCGACGTTCGGTGCGAACCACTTCTGCTGCATATCGAGCGGTGGCGAGATGTTGAGTATGTGGGGGTTCTCGGCCTGCAGGAGATGGGGCAGACACTCCCGCGACAACATGAACGTGCCCCGGACATTGACACCGAACATCAGGTCGAAACGACGCATTTCAGTCCGGGAAGTCGGCGTGAGTGAGATGGCACTGGCATTGTTGATGCAGATATCGATTCCGCCAAAAGCCGCGGCCGCTTCAGCCACGGCGGCCTGTACTTGATCTTCGCTTCTGATATCGGTCACCAGGGGTAGCGCCCTGCCGCCGGCCTCGACGATCTCCTCAGCGGCTGTGTAGATGGTTCCGGGAAGCTTCGGGTGCGGCTCGGTCGTCTTGGCAAGGATCGCAATACTCGCACCGTCACTCGCGAGTTTCTTTGCTATTGCGAGACCGATACCGCGGCTGGCGCCTGAAACGACCACACGTTTGTCTGCAAATGATCCCATCTGATTCTCCCTTGGTTTGTTCGGCCCACTGATGAGCCTGGCGGTCTAATTTCGGGTGCTGATCGGTCGTCAGCTGATACCCCATTCTTCGAGAATTTCAGCGCTGTGCTGGCCGGGGGTTGGCGGCCCACGGCTGAGCTCTGCTTCGGTCCGACTGAAGCGCGGCGCCGGTGCCGGCTGAACGACCCCGTCGCGTTCGACAAACGTTCCCCGGGCTCGATTGTGCGGGTGATCCGGTGCTTCGGACATGGCCAGAACGGGGGCGAAACAGACGTCGCTCCCTTCCATGATGTCACACCACTCGTCTCTGGTCTTGCTCCTGAAAATGTCGGCCAATCGTGATTTCAGATCGGGCCAGCAGGCTTTGTCCATCTGGTCTTCGAACATCGGGTCGCTGGCACCGGTTTTCTCGAGCAGCAACGCGTAGAACTGCGGCTCGATCGATCCGATCGCTACCCAACCGCCGTCAGCACATTCGAAGGTCCCATAGAAATGCGCACCACCGTCAAGCACGTTGGTTCCACGGTGATCCGTCCACATACCGCTGTCCTTGAGACTGTACATCATCGCCATCAGGTGCGCCGCACCGTCTGTCATTGCGACGTCGACCACCTGGCCCTGCCCCGAAATACGGGCCTCATGAAGAGCACACATCAAACCAAAAGCCAGATACAGGGCCCCACCGCCAAAATCACCCACCAAGTTGAGTGGCGGTACCGGACCCTGGTTGGCATTGCCGATGGCGTGCAAGGCACCAATCAGAGCAATGTAGTTGATGTCATGCCCGGCAGCATGAGCCAGCGGACCGTCCTGGCCCCA
>CAJXBY010000158.1 GCA_913051905.1 uncultured Gammaproteobacteria bacterium
AATCATTGATCCAGCGGGTTGCGAAAAGTTATTTCGCGGTACTTGCCACCCAGGATAACCTGGAGCTCTCCGAGCGAAACCAGCGCGCGATAGGCCGGCAACTGGAACTGGCCGAGGAGCGGCTGGAAGTCGGTCTGGGCACCCGCACCGACCTCTACGACGCCCGGGCGCGATTTGAAAATGCCGTCGCTGAAGGCATCGAAGCCCGGCGGCTGCTCGATGATGCGCGCCAGGCTCTGGTTGCGCTGGTCGGTCATGACCCCGGACATTTACAGCCTCTTTCAGCGGCTGCCCCCCTGGCCAAACCGGACCCCGACAACGCCGAGATTTGGGTGGCCCGCGCCCTCGGCGAGAACCGAGACCTGCAGACACTGAAGCTGGCGGTTGATCTTGCGAAACTAGGAATCGACCTCGAAAAAGCGGGGCGGTTCCCCACGGTCGGTCTCGGTCTGTCGGCCGAATACACCGACAGTGCTGTTTCGGACGGCACGGATACTTCTTTGACCTTTTCCTTGAGCCTGCCGTTCTACCAGGGCGGGCTGGTCAATGCGCGTGTTCGCGAGGCGGCATCCGAGCACAACGCTGCCCGAGCCAGCTACGAGTCGGCCCGCCGCGACGTCCAGCGCCAGACCCTACAGGCTTTTCACGGCGTCAATAGCCTGCTCCGGCGTATACAAGCGTTGGCCGAGGCGGTACGGGCCGGTGAAAGCGCTTTGCAGGCTAAAGAAGAAGGTTTTGCCGCCGGGCTCACCACCAATATCGAGGTTCTCGACGCCCAGCGCGACCTGTTCAGGGCCGAGCGTGATTATCTGAAAGCACGCTACGATTATGTCCTACAAGTCCTGCTGCTTGAACAACTTGCAGGACAGCTCGACGAGTCTGACATTGCCAGAATCAACCACTGGCTGGGGTGACGTCGGCCTTTACACCAACCACCGACCAGGCCGGGGGGAGCAACGACACCCCCTGGGGCGAGCCTGTGCCCCGGTAGTGGTGGCCAGGTAGCGCATGGATCACACCCTTATTAGCAGCGCACCGAAGAGCACCGCGTGATGGTCCGGCACCTTGCGACACCATTGGCTGGTCTCTGGATGCGAACCGGCCTCGTGATGGTCGTCTTGGCCTTGGTTTTAGGCTGCGCCAGTGTGCCCTCCGAGACCGACAGAACTCCTGGTTCTTCTTCGCTGGTGGTGGATCCGTTCGAACCGATGAATCGTGCCGTTTTTGACTTTAACGACGCCGTCGACCGCGGGTTTTTCCGCCCGGTCGCCAAGGTTTACCAGCGCACCCTGCCCCCGGGTATGCGTGCGTCAGTCGGCAATTTCTTTGACAACCTGCGCGGCCCGACCACCATTATCAACGATGTATTGCAGGGTAACTTCACCCAGGCGGTCGCGGATTTTGACCGTTTTACCATCAACACAACCCTGGGTGTTGCCGGCCTCTTTGATGTGGCTACCCCCCTGGGCCGACCACGCCACCAGGAAGATTATGGTCAGACTCTAGCGCTGTGGGGCGTCCCTTCGGGACCTTATTTGGTGCTGCCGCTACTCGGCCCCGGCACTCCGCGCGATGCGCTTGGTTTAGTGCCAGAATTTCTATATTCGGACCCGTTGGCCAGCAATGCCACCACGTCGGAACAGGTATTGCGATATACCCTGCGCTTCATTGACATTCGAGCCAGCTTGCTCAAAACCGATCGTCTTCTCCAGCTGCAGGTTGACCCTTACCTCTTTGTGCGCGAGGTCTACCGCCAGCAGCGTCACGCTGAGATCTATGGCGACAGTCAACCGGAACCAGCGGAGATGCTAGATCTTGAAAAAGCGCTGTTTGATGAGTGAATCATTACCGGGCGACCCGCACAGGAAGTGACACGTGGCGACCTGGGCTATCGGCGATGTCCAGGGCTGCCTGGATTGTTTAGACCGGTTGTTAGAGAAGATCCGCTTCGACCCTAGCGAGGATGTCGTATGGTTTGTTGGGGACCTCGTCAATCGAGGCCCCGACTCGCCGGGTGTCCTGCGGCGCGTCGCCGGCCTAGCAGACCGCGCGGTAACCGTTCTCGGTAACCATGACCTTCACCTGCTGGCCATCGCCGCCGGGCTTCAACCGGACCGCCCCGATTACCGACTCGGTGCACTGCTCGCGGCAGACGACCGGGATGCGTTAATTGAATCGGTTCGCCGGCGCCCCTTGATTCACCATGACCGGGCGTTGGGCACAGTCATGGTCCACGCCGGTCTCTACCCTGGCTGGTCCCTGTCACAGGCCTGTGCTCTAGCCCGTGAAGTCGAGGATGTGCTCGGTTCCGACAACTGGCGGGATTTTATAGAGAACATGTATGGTGACGAGCCACATTGCTGGGATGACAGTCTGAAGGATTGGGCGAGACTGCGATTCATCACCAATGCCTTTACGCGTATGCGTTTTTGCCGCGCTGACGGCGGCCTCGATTTAACCCAGAAGGGTCCGATTTCCGGCGCAGCTGGTCGTCTGTGCCCCTGGTTCGAAACACCAGCGGTCACCGATGCACCGTACCGTATTGTCTTCGGTCACTGGTCCGATCTCGGCGTGTACCGCCACCGCAACGTCATATGCATCGACGGGGGCTGCGTCTGGGGCGGAAAGCTGGTAGCGCTGAAGCTCGATACGGATACAAGCAACCTCGAAGTGGTAGACTGCACACGAGTCTGAGTACCCGGCCAGTCACAATGGAAAACCCCTATCAAATAGACGTCCAGGTCGAAACTACCTACGTCGCCGAGCACTCAGCACCGGATGAAGACCGGTTCGTCTTCGCTTACACCATCACGTTGGTCAACCGGGGGTCGGTCACAGCACAACTAATTTCGAGACACTGGTACATTACCGACGCTGAAGACCGTACCGAAGAGGTCGAAGGGGAAGGCGTAGTCGGTGAGCAGCCGATATTAAAGCCAGGCGAGGGCTTTCGCTACACTTCAGGCGCGGTAATCGAGACCCCGGTAGGCACCATGCACGGTACCTATCAGATGATCGCGGAGGACGGCCGGGAATTTGACGCGACTATTCCCCGATTCGTCCTCTCTGCTCCACGCACTTTACACTGATAAATATTTGATATTATTTATATATCTAGTTGTGAAACAGAAAACGCGTTGCGCTCGATAAACGCTCGCCTGGGCTCAACTTCATCCCCCATCAACACCGTGAAGACCTCGTCGGCGCTGACGGTGTCTTCAATATGAACTTTTGACAGCCGCCGGCGACTGACATCCATCGTGGTTTCCCATAACTGCTCCGCATTCATTTCACCGAGCCCCTTGTAACGCTGTACCGTCAACCCGCGGCGGGCATCGGCCATCAGCCAGTCGACCGCTGCAGCGAAATTCTCGACCTTCTGGTGTTTTTCCCGCCGCTGTACAGTTGGTTCGATCCCCACTTCTTGATCCAAACGACGCCCAAGAGACACCAGCGAGAGATACTCGCTGGACTCGAAGAAGTCTGCGTTCAGCTGGGTTCGGCGGTATTGGCCGTGCTGTTCAGACTCGATAACCAGCGACCAGTTCCCGGCTGCCTGATCCAGGTCCTGAACGGTTACCGAATAGCGCGCTCCGCCCAGCGTTGTGGCTGTGGTCAATCGATCTTTGAGCGCCAGCGCAAATGCTTCGCCCTCTTCAGTTGAGGGCGAGCCCTCTTCTGCAAACCGCTCTAGCTCCGCCAACGCCCAGAGCACCTCTGGCTGATAGCGGCGAGACAGTCGCTGCACTGCTGCCCGGATCGTAAAATATTCCGTCGTCAGCGTTTTCAATGCATTGTCCGCCAGCGCTGCCGACGAATTACCCTTGCGCTTGATTGACGAGTCCTCCAGCGCCATACCCAGCAGGTAATGCTGCATCTCATCTTCATCTTTGAGATAAGTCTCCTTATTTCTTATTGAGACCTTGTAAAGCGGCGGCTGGGCGATATAGACGTGGCCCTTTTCCAGCAGTTCCGGCATCTGGCGATAGAAGAATGTGAGCAGCAATGTCCTGATGTGGGAACCGTCAACGTCTGCATCGGTCATAATGATGACCCTGTGATATCTCAGCTTACCGACGTCAAAATCCTCTTTGCCAATACCCGTTCCCAGTGCGGTAATCAGCGTTGCGACCTCGTCCGAGGCCAGCATCCGGTCAAACCGCGCTTTCTCGACGTTAAGAATCTTTCCCTTCAGGGGCAGAATCGCTTGATAACGACGGTCACGGGCCTGTTTGGCCGATCCGCCTGCGGAGTCACCCTCAACCAGGTAGATCTCGCACAATGCGGGATTGGTCTCCTGGCAATCGGCCAGTTTGCCCGGTAATGACCCCACCTCCAGCGCGTTTTTCCGTCGGGTCATTTCCCTAGCCCGGCGGGCCGCTTCCCGCGCGCGGGCCGATTCGGCAATTTTCTCGAGCACCGCTTTGGCCTCCGCCGGATTCTCGAGCAAGAATGCCCCCAAGTGTTCGCTAATCAGCGACTCGACAGGACCACGGACGTTGGAAGACACCAGTTTGTCCTTGGTCTGGGACGAAAATTTCGGGTCCACCACCTTGACAGACAGCACCGCGGTCAGTCCTTCGCGGCAGTCCTCTCCTTTGAGGTCGACCCGGGCCCGCTTCGCGAATCCCGTATCCTCCATATAACGACTCAACGTTCGGGTCATTGCGGCCCGTAGCCCCTCCAGATGGGTGCCTCCATCCCGCTGGCCAATATTATTGGTATAGCAGAACACCGTTTCCTGGTATGAATCATTCCACTGTAACGCCAGCTCGATGTCCACATCGTCACGAATGGCCCGCATGGTGAAAACGGTGGGGTGAAGCTTGTTTTTCTTGCTCCCCAGGTGCGCCACAAAGGCCTGGATGCCGCCTTTATATTCAAAAATATCCTCGCTTCCGGTACGTTCGTCGATCAGGCGGTTTCTGACCCCCGAATTCAGAAACGACAGTTCGCGTAGCCGTTTAGCCAGAATGTCATGGTGCATTATGAGGTCTGAAAAGACTTTCGGATCCGGTCTAAAATGCACTTCAGTGCCCGTACGGTCGGTTTCGCCGACCACTTTGAGCGGAGCAGTCGGTACGCCGGCCTGGTATTCCTGCCGGTGGATAGACCCATCCCGGTGAATGACGAGCCGCAGATTCGCTGACAGCGCGTTCACCACGGACACACCGACCCCGTGCAGCCCCCCCGAGACTTTGTAGGAATTCTGATCAAACTTACCGCCAGCGTGCAGTTGCGTCATAATGACCTCAGCAGCTGAACAGCCCTCTGCTTCTAACATGCCCGTGGGTATGCCCCGGCCATCATCGACAACCGAGACGCTTTCATCGGCGTGCACCGTCACGGTGATCTCCTTGCAATAGCCCGCCAGCGCCTCGTCTACTGCGTTGTCCACGGCCTCGAACACCATATGATGTAACCCGGTCCCATCGTCGGTATCACCGATATACATTCCCGGGCGCTTTCTGACGGCTTCAAGCCCTTTGAGCACCCGGATACTGCTCTCGTCATAAACGGATTTACTGGTCATAAAGTCTCCTGATCGGGGATCTTTGATTATACCATCTCGGGAGCGTATTTTTCACAAAAATAGCTTGTTTTTAAGGGTTTTTATGCAATTGTTTCACGTGAAACGACGCGTTTAGCATGACGCCAGGACACCCTGGTTTCACGTGAAACGACCAGGTGAGGAAACGGTAATTTTGGGATGCTTTAGCGGTCGCCTTACAGACGCATCGGCATAATCAGGTAGAGCGTGTCTTCGTCGCTGGGGACATGGAGCATGCAGCCACTGTTGACGTCCTCAAGGTCGGCTTCTATCCGCTCCGTCGACATTGCTCTCAGGGCTTCCATCAGATAGGTGACGTTAAAGCCGATCTCGAGGTTCTCGCCGTCGAAGTCGACTGCTATCTCGTCGCTCGCCTCCTCCTGATCCGGGTTGTGCGCCGAGACCTTCAGCGAACCCTTGGACAAGTCCAGTCGTACACCACGGTATTTCTCGTTGGTCAGGACCGATGTTCGAGCCAGAACCTCATACAGCAGGGTTCGGTCGGCCACCATTTTCTGAGACAGCACTTGCGACA
>CAJXBY010000159.1 GCA_913051905.1 uncultured Gammaproteobacteria bacterium
CGTACCCCGTTCAGACAAAATCCTGTTGGCCAGTCAACTGTTGCAGCCTGGAGAGAACCAGGCCCTTAGCTTCACGGCTCCCAAGACGCCCGGCATCTATCCTTACGTCTGCACTTACCCTGGACATTGGCGCCGGATGTATGGAGCACTTTACGTGGTAGCAAATCTCGAAGAATACCAGGCCGATCCAACCGCCTACCTGGCAGCCCATCCACTCCCCTTGAAAGATGAGTTGCTGAAGTACAACACGCGGGGTCAGGATTGGAAATACACGGAACTGATCGACGCCGTTAAACCACTGCCTCCTGGCCGCAACTACGAGGTTGGTAAAGAACTCTTCAAAGTTGCCAGCTGTGTTGCTTGTCACCGTATCAACAATGAAGGTCAGCAATACGGTCCTGATTTAACGAAGCTGGATGAGAAGAAACATAATCCGGAGCACCTGTTGCTATCGCTCTTGGAACCATCGAAGGAAATCAACAAGAAATTCCAGACAACCGTTTTCCTACTCGATTCCGGGAAGACCGTGACAGGGCTAATCGTGGAAGAGACCGGGACCACCGTCAAGGTGATCATCAATCCCTTAGCCAAGGCAGCTCCCACCGTGCTGCAAAAATCAGAGATTGATGCCCGCAAGACATCACCAGTCTCCACCATGCCCAAGGGATTGGCCAACAAGCTCAGTCGTGAAGAAATTCTTGACTTACTCGCTTACGTGTATGCTCGTGGCGACAAGAAGCACAAGCTTTTTGCAGATGGCCATAAGCATAAACATTAAACGGTAAAATGTCGGAAACACCTTGAGGTACGGTTTATGAAACGACGCTCGTTCCTGGCCGCCAGCCTGGCGGCCACTACAATGGGCTCCCTTAACCCGGCCCTTGCCGCCGACAAGGAAGCGTTTGCCCCCACGTCGCTGGAAGCACTGCGAGCCGGTATGCCCGATCCGGCAGCAATCGAAGCCCAGGACGGGAGTGGCTATTACGTCTACGCAACTGGCCATGGTGTCGTGGTCTGGCACAGCAAGGATCTGCAAACCTGGAAACGGATCGGCCGCGTCTTTGATCGGCATGTCCCAGCTTGGTCCGAAGAAGCGATCCCAGGCTGTGACGGTATCTGGGCTCCTGATATCCAGTACATGGACGGAACCTATTACCTCTACTACAGCGTTTCCACCTTCGGTTCTCAACGCTCTGTGATCGGACTGGCAACCAACCGATCGCTGAATCCTGAGGATCCCAAGTATCGCTGGCAAGATCGCGGACCATGCGCAGGGTCA
This sequence comes from uncultured Gammaproteobacteria bacterium, assembly GCA_913051905.1. The sequence goes on from CAJXBY010000159.1 coordinate 1,280, forward strand.
ACGGCAGGTCGCCGTGGATCAGGTCACCGGGTTTTGCCTCCGGGATCCTCGCCTGTATGCGCTGCCAGCTGCGTTCAAGGAAAGTGAGATCAGCGGTCAGATTCGTGACGTCAAGCGATTCAGCAACCGTGCGCACGATAAACCCGCCGGCGACCGGGTTCCGCTGCAGCGCATCGTTCAGGGCCTGTCGAAGCCTGTCACGTTCCGTGGGGTCCTGTATGCGCTGAGACACCCCCAGATGATCTGAGTCCGGCAACAGCACCAGATGGCGCGAGGGCAACGAAAGCTGGGTGGTGAGCCTGGTCCCTTTGCTGCCGATTGGGTCTTTGGTCACCTGCACCACGAGTTCCTGGCCCTCATGCGCCAAGCTCATAATGTCGAGGCCAGATGACAGCATACCCTGTGCAGATTCGGTACCGGGGCTCCTGTCAGCGCGCTGCGCCACCATATCCGCAGCATGCAGGAACCCCGTCCGTTGCAGCCCGATATCGACAAAAACGGCCTGCATCCCAGGCAACACCCTGACCACCCGGCCTTTGTAAATATTTCCGACATAACCCCGATGGCTGGTTCGTTCTACCTGCACTTCCTGCAGGCTGCCGTTCTCGATCACAGCTACCCGGGTCTCTTGCGGTGTCACATTGACCAGCAGCTCTTCAGTCATCTTGATCATCCTGTCGCGAAATCGACCCGCTCAGACCGGATCGGATCAACAAGCGGCTGGTCTCGTACAGCGGCAGACCGACAATGCCGGAATAACTGCCCGAGATGTGCTGTACGAAACATCCGCCTATACCCTGTATGGCGTAGGCTCCCGCCTTGCCGAAAGGCTCACCGGTGTCACAGTAGGCCTCGATCTGATCACCGGCGAGACTGGCAAAGGTCACCGTGCTGATAACGACCTCGGCCTGGGTTGCCTGAGCTGTCACCAACGCGATCCCGGTGAAGACTTGGTGGCTTCGTCCCGACAGCCGGGTCAACATCGAAACCGCCTCCGACCGGGAGCCAGGTTTCCCCAAAATGTTCTCATCGACGGCAACTATGGTGTCGGCGCCCAGCACCGCCACGATCTCTAGGTCGCTATCCGTCATCGTACTGCTGGCTGTACGGGCTTTGGCCAGGGCAAGGCGTTTCACCAGAGTCCTCGGTGACTCTCCGGGAAGGATGGATTCATCCAGATTCACAGGCAGCGACCAGAAAGGCACCCCGATTTGTCGTAACAAAGCCTCCCGTCTGGGGGACGCCGATGCAAGGCAGATACGGTCTGTCATGGCGAATGTTTCCCACCGTACCGGTTACCGCGGTGGTAAGGCGACCCTGTCAGAATACTGACGATTCTGTAGACCTGTTCGGCAACAACCACTCTGACGAGCGGGTGGGCAAAGGTCAATGCAGACAGCGACCAGCATTCATTGCAGCGGGACAGGACCTCTGGGGACAATCCATCGGGGCCACCAATCAGCAGCGACACGTCCTGGGATTCATCTATCCAGCGGCCGAGTTTCATGGACAGGGCCTCGGTATCAAATTGCCGGCCGCTGGGGTCGAGTGCGATCACCCGACTGCTGCTTGGTACGCAGCCCAGCAATCGGTCGCCCTCCTCGCGAATCAGCTTTCCGATATCCGCATTTCGGGTCCGTCTGCCGGCATCGACTTCGACAAGTTCGAGTCTTAAGGCTCCACTGAGCCGCCGCGCATAGTCGTCATAACCGTCCTTTACCCAGTCCGGCATGCGGCGGCCGACAGCAATCAGCAGCAGCCGCATGGGATCAGCTGTCGGACTGGCCTTCGCGTTTCAACTGGACCATCCGGCCGAGACGGTCATCCCACAGGCCCTCCAGATCATAAAAACTCCGGGCATCGGGCAGCATGACGTGAACCACAACGTCACCGTAATCCAGCAGAACCCAATCCCCGGTTGATTCCCCTTCACTACTAAGTGGTGCAATGTCGTGGCGTTTGACTTGGGTCCGGACGCTGTCAGCAAGTGCCAGTACATGCCGACTCGACGTACCGCTGACCAGTATCATCCAATCCGTGATATCTGTGAGTGGCCGTACATCCAGCTCACGAATGTCACGGCCCTTGGCGTCTTCTAGCGCAGTGACGACCGCTTGTTTTAATTGCGTGACATTCAATCGGGATCCTTCAGCCGCAACAACCATAGAGTCGATTCTCCTTAATGTATTGCTGAACCCCTTCGGGCAAGTGTTCAGCTACGGAAAGACCAGCACGCAGCCTGTCTCGCAGATCGGTGGAAGAGATGTCGATAGCGGGTACGTCGACCGGCAGGATGTGCCCGGCCGGCTGAGAGCTCATCTGTTCGGGATGATCGATGAGAGCACGGGACCACCAGTCCGGGAGTGGACCTTCGGGCATCTGCCAGCCGGGTCTTTGCATCAGCGCCACGTGAGCTAGCCCTAAAAGTTCTCGCCAACGATGCCACTGCGGCAGCTTCTGGAAGGCGTCCAGTCCGAGGATCAGGCACAGCGGCAACCCGGGGTATTCCAATCGCAACTCTTCCAGAGTCAGCACCGTATAGGATGGCCCGGAGCGGGTCACTTCTCGCGCATCGAGCTCGAAACCAGCGACATTCTGGACCGCAATCTTTACCATCTCCAGCCGTTGATGGGGAGTTGCCGCCGGCGGGTCGCGAAGCGGGGGCATGGATGCCGGCACGAAAAGCACCTGATGCATGGCCAGGTGATGCCTGACCGCCGCGACGGTGCACAGGTGGCCCATGTGGACTGGGTCAAATGTGCCCCCGAAGACACCCACGATTGCGCTCGAACCTTCCCTGATGATGGCAACACTCCGAATGCAGTCAGGATCGTACGCTGCCGGTGCCGGTGCCGAAGACGATAAATTTGCGGGTGGTCAGGCCCTCAAGCCCTACTGGGCCACGCGCATGCAGCTTGTCCGTGCTGATGCCGATTTCCGCCCCCAGGCCGTATTCAAATCCGTCGGCAAACTGTGTCGACGCATTGACCATAACCGAACTGGAATCGACCTCCCGCAGAAATCGTCGACTGGTCTCAAGATCTTCAGTGATCACAGCTTCGGTGTGACTGGATCCGTATTGCTCGATGTGCGCGATGGCCTCGTCCACACCTTTCACGATTCTTACGGCGAGTATCGGTGCCAGGAACTCAGTACCCCAGTCTGCTTCCTCGGCCGCAACGGCCTGCGGCAGCAACTCACGGGTGCGTTGGCAGCCGCGAAGTTCAACCCCCGCCTCGCTAAACATCGGTCCAAGCTGATGCAACACGACCTCGGCAATGCCTTCGGCCAACAGCAGAGTCTCCATCGCACCACACACACCGTAACGCCGACATTTGGCGTTAAACGCGACAGCGACTGCCTTGCCGATATCGGCCGCGTCATCGATGTAGACATGGCAGTTGCCGTCAAGGTGTTTGATGACGGGAATCATCGATTCACGGTTCACGCGTTCGATCAAGCCGCGGCCACCGCGTGGAACAATGACGTCGACGTATTCCGGAAGAGCCAGCAGTTCGCCGACGACAGACCGGTCCGGGCTGTCAAAAACCTGGATGCAAGTCTGGGGTAGATCCGCGTGGGACAGCCCCTGCTGGAGGATAGTGGCGATGGCGAGGTTGGAGTGAATAGCTTCCGACCCGCCGCGCAATATGGCGGCATTACCGGACTTCAGGCAAAGACTGCCGGCGTCAGCTGTGACATTGGGGCGGGACTCGTAAATAATGCCGATGACTCCGAGTGGGACGCGCATACGGCCCACTTCAATACCGGAAGGGCGCTGCGTCAGCTCACTGATCTCACCGACCGGATCAGGCAGTGCAGCGACCTGGCGCAACCCCTCAGCCATGGCCGCGATACGGTCAGGCGTCAGCTCCAGCCGATCGAGCAGGGCATCGCTGAGACCACTGCTTTTTCCCGCATCCATATCCAGCCGGTTCGCTGCAAGGATTTGTGCTTCGTTATCCGCGGTGCCTTCGGCCATCGCCAGCAGTGCCTCGTTCTTCTGGCGGGTGGGTGCGCTCGCCAGTGTTCTGCCAGCCTCGCGTGCCGCAGCGCCGAACGCCCGCACATACGCCGGGATATCACTTGATATCTTGACCGCTTCTGTCATTGTTTCAAAGTCTTATGAAGCAATTCTCGAAAGAGTAGTTATACCACAGACTGACAAGACAACCCGTTCCAGCTCGGCCCAGACATCGCCGGTGGATGTACCCCGTCCTTTGACAATGCGGTCCACGGCCGACAAGCGCCCCAACAGGCCGGGCCAGTAGTCCGCCGGATGGCGCTGCAAGGCCGCATTGACACAGGACGCGCGGCTACGCCAGACCTGATGGCTGCGAAAGACGGTTGCGCGTGATTTGCCGGCTTCAAGGGCTCCGGTAATGGCAGCCATGCTGCGTGCTTCCCGGGCCAGGGCCCAGACCACCAAGACGGTTTCGGTTCCCTCGCGCCTGAGGACGGTCAGAATCCGCACCGCTCTCGCGGTGTCTGCCCCAAGGGCAGCATCGACCAGGTTGTAAACACTGAAGCGGGCCTGATCTTCGGTCAGGGCTTCAAGACGCTCTTCGTCCAACTCGGCACCCTCATCGAGCAGTACCGCCAGTTTTCGAATCTCCTGTGCCGCCGCCATCAGGTTGCCTTCGGAAAAATAGGCGAGACGCTCGACAGCGCCAGGAGTGGCCTTGATTCCAAGTTGCCCAAAGCGCTGC
>CAJXBY010000160.1 GCA_913051905.1 uncultured Gammaproteobacteria bacterium
CGAGGCTTGCCTGGCGCCGCTTGCCGAGTATGACTTCGCTGATCTGATCCAGTACACCGGCGATTGTCTGCTCGGCATCTGGTTCCTGTGCGCTGATGATGCTCGGAGGCGGTTGTAGCGCGGTCGGTGTTGGAGTGCTCATCGGTGGTGACGGTCCAGGACATCACTATCATAGCAAAGTCCATCGGGCCAAAGGTTTGGCCTGGCGGACGCCTTCGCTGGGTACGACATTACCTTGAATAACCCGTCTGCAGAGGCGGACGGGCCTTGATGTTCACAGGCGGCGAGGTTTAATGCGCCTTGTCGGCACTCCACTGATCGAGAATCGCTCTGGCATCTTCCTTGGAGTCGATCTTCTGGTCGTGCCCCATCCGCTTGGCAGCAAGTTCAATGACGTACCCGTTGGGATCGCGAAAATAAATCGAGTCTATGAAGCCGTGATTCGAAATGCCGCGTGTCTCGATGTCCTGCTCTTTTCCTTTTTCGAACATCTGCAGGAGGTGAGGATGATCGACTTCTAGGGCGATGTGAAGATCAAAATCCCGCTGTATTTTGAATTCAAATGGGGTGTCTGGATCGTCGAAGAAAGCCAGGCATGAACCGTCATCCATCTCATAAAAAGTGTGCAGGACTTTGGTGTCACGCCCGGTTTTAGTGATCGAGATCTCCAGAGAATGAACCAGGGGTAGCCCCAGGAAATCTTCGTAGAACCGGCGGGTCTGCTCTGAATCTCGGCAGCGATACGCATTGTGATGCAGGCCTTTGATCATAACGCTATTTCTGGGCTTCTGTTTTCGGGGAGTGCCCTTCGGTGAATGAATCAGGGTGTAAGAACGTACCGGATTATGATCTGCGTGAGCTACCAGCAATTGTCGCTGTCAGCGCCGGTTGCGCCTCTTTCTCCCAGATGGGTGAGCGTCAGAGTCTCGCAATCGGCATCGTTGTCCTGGGGACTGGTGTCGGGAGGATCGGCCTCAAGTGTAAAAGTGGTCGAAGTAAGATTTGTTGTGGTTATCGTGTAAAAACCTTCATCAGAATTTAGGGATACTGCTCCCGAGGCCACCACATTACAACTCGAGTCATCGTATGCAGAGAACTGGGTGAAGCAGCGCTCCAAAGACTGTGCGACTTCCATGAGCTTCGCCTTGGCGTCTGTCCGGCGGGATTTCTGCACATAGTTGCCATACATCGGTACGGCGATCGCCGCAATAATCCCAATGATCGCCACGACGATCATCAATTCGATCAAAGTGAAGCCGCGGGCGGATCGTTTTTTTCTTCCAATCATAGATCGTATTGTAATCCTGCCGGATGGTCTTTGCACGGATGCAGGCAGTAGTCCGTGTTACCGGCCGCGATGGTTAACGGCAAGTCACATGGATCGGGTTTGCAAATCTGCAGAAATCCTGAATCTTGCTCATGACCAGCTCAGGATCAACTGCTTCCTGCTGGGAGGATAGTAGATGACTGCCGGGAGTTGGATTCTCAGAGTTGTCAGCAGGCAATGTCTAGTAGGACTTACTCAGTTCTTGCCAGGACCTACGCCCGTCCAAAGACGCAGATGGGTCGTCGCCCGCGAGTAACTTGTCTGATCCTACGAAATCGGTGCTACTGGCGTCAGTGCCAGTACTCGAAGTGTATAACCGGTTTCCAATGATAGCCGGACCTGCTGGCATGCCCTTGTCGGCGTCCAACTTTTGGCCAGCATAGCCAACAGTAGAAGCCGTCGGAGGTGACCCTGTGGTGATGGTGTAGGTATCCCCCAGTATGGCAATAGCACCGTCTTGATTGAAGTCGAAAGAAGCTTCCTTGGGGCTGCCGCCATTTTCGCTTTCAACGGCCATCTCCCAGCCAGTGCCCCCGGAGGCACAGACACTGGAATCCGGAATGATCGTGTTGAAATGGAGAATGCCCAGACGGAACAAGGACCTCGAGGCCACACGCTCACCCGCGTCCAGATCGATGTACCAGCCGAACTGACGACTGCCCTCTGTCCCTTCGTAATCGGGTGACATTTCGGAGATGGGCTGAAGCACCCGTTCCCCGGTGGTAGAGTCATTTACAATAAATGACTGTGCGGCAAGATTTGCACGGGTAAGATCACCTCCGGAAGAGCGGTGGCCCGTGTCCCAGATACCGTAATAGGACTGTTGGTTAAGATCAGTTTTGTCGGCCTCGTCCAGGAATTTACCGGTTCCAAAAAACACCATGAGATTGGGGGCCGGGCCATCCTCAATAGTCGGATGATAAGCAATCGTCGGCTCGGTTGTGATCGGTTGATCGACAGTACCCGTGGCACCCGAAACAAAAGCGTGAAACAGAGGTTTTGTGCTACTTCCACCACCTGCGGATAGGCCCCAATGACTGGGATTGCTGCTGGAAAGGTCAAAGGCCCACATTCGACCGTGAAGATCCCCGGCATAGACCCGGTCTGCTGTGCCATTGCCGTCGAGATCGACAGTCGCGGGCGAAAACAATCCGTTGCGGTTTGATTCTTCGCCAACATTGGTCGTGATGCGCCAATAGTCTGTGCCTTCAGTCCAAGTGCCGTCGAGACCGCCTTCAAGGGTGATGATAAAGAGTTGCGCCTCGCCGGCGTCGGAGTCCGTTGCCGTATCCTCCGGCCCGTTGCCGATGATCACGGCCCACTTCCCATTATTGAGCAATGCAACATCCGGGCGACTATATGTCTTTCCTAGATGGGGGTCGTCGCTGTCGCTGAACTCCCACAAGACAATTTCATTGGCCGAACTTTCGTCGAACGCACTGGGGTCTGTTACATCCAGGGCAAACAGTCCCGAGCCACCCGCCCCCTGAGTGCCGATCAGAACCGAGCGCCAGGACTCCACCGGGTATGCGCGTGTTTTGATATGAGCATCAGTGACCCGCGGTGTTCCATCGACGTAGAGAGAAGTGTGCTCGAAATTGGGATCGCTGAGCTGGTGGTATCCATTGCCGACAGTATCGCTGTAAAGATTACCGGGTACATAGGCCAGAATTTCTTCACCGGTGTCTGCGTGAAAAGCGTGCAGCATCCCGCCGTTACTGCCAACGTAAACGACACCATGCCTAGTGGCTTGACTTGCCTGGAAATCGGAATATTTATCGCCGTCACCGAATGCAGGGGTGTCCGGCCATTCTTGATTGGGTTTGCCGTAGTAGATTGGAGATGAGTGCCAGATATCACCTAGCACGCTTCCACGAAGACGAAATTGATAACCTGCGGTTCCTTCGTTGGTGCGGTCGCCACGAAGATAGGCCAGTCGCGCTTGGCCTTTGCTCTCAGCCTCCTCTTTCGTGCCACCGTGTTCAGTGCGCAGATCCTTTTTCTGGGCCGAACTGAGCGAGTCCCAGCGAAATGGCGCCGGCACTTCGCCAGAAGTATCATCATCCCAACCCATAGTCAGTATCACGCGGTTGTCTGGGTTTTTCGCATCCAGCAACTCGGCGGCTTTCCAAACCGAACTGGCAACTGAGCCGGTCTCCGGATCGAGTTGGAAGGCCCTCAAATCTCCCGACCAGTCGCTGGCATCAAAAAAGCTTTGATAAAGGTGTGTGGATGTTTCCAGTTTCCCCGAACTAAAGGATACGGCCGCCGCGGAGCCGACCTGGGCAATACCCTTGGAGACCGCATCCAGTATCGCATTCACGGTCCCTGTGCTGCCACTGACATTATTTGTCAATGTGCCTTTGGTCTCTATGGTGATGTGCGACGCTTGACCAACGGTTGCAGTTGAACCATCACAACTGTATTTCTGGTCAATCCCGGAATTGCCCGATCGGGTGTTGATGGCGGCGACAACGATGTTTTTGGTTTTGAGGGCGGCAAGCGCTTCATTGGCGCTGACCGTTGTACAGTGAGATCTGGCGTCACCAAACCACACAATGATCTTGCCCGCGCCTTCTCTCCATCCGATTGAGTAGTCGGTTTTGTACCCCAGGTCAGTACAAGTACCGGTAAAACCAGGCTCACAGTTTCCATCAGTCATGCCGCCCTCGGTCGCGAGCTGATGCAGGGCAAAGAAATTGGCCTCAGGTAGGTCGCCGCCGCCCGATGCCGACCACTCAGCCATGGCGGTGGTGATCTCGCTTTTGTCGGCAGTCATGGCCTGGTTGACCTTGAAGGCCTCTCGGGCGATTTCTGGATACCCAGTCGGTTCTTCCTCGTCTTCTGTCTCTCCGCTGCCCACCGGGCAAATCCGCCAGCGAATTTCGGAGTGCCACCAGTACCCTGTGCTATAGGTCACGGTGTAGCTATTGCCAGCTACTAAATTAACCGTACCTCCGGACATGTATCTGCCCGATGAAAAGCCCGCGCCTAAAACCGCAACCGTAGCGTTGGTGGCTGCGTTCTTGATGGTCAGTCTGTTGCCGTGCCACCCGTCTCCCCAGGTATCGATCAGGTCCACGTAATAGTCGCCCCCATCGAGAGCCGCGATCGTATTGGACGAGCCCGAAAATTGTGTCGGAGCCGGGGCTACGCCGGCCGACCCATCGGAACAATGATAGGAAGCAGTAGATCCGCCACCTCCCACATGTTCGCGCGGGTCGCCCCAGTAGGTAGCCACACCGTACTGCACATCGATGCCTTCAAATCGTTCGTCGCCACCTGAGATTTTGTTTAAGATTTCTGTGGCATTGGTTCGCGTGCTGTTGATCATTCCCCACATACTGCCGGTATTGTCCATCAAGAAAACAACATCTGCACTGCAGCCCGTCGTCTGTCCGAGGGTATGAGAGGGACTGAGCATCCCGAGAAGCACAACAGCTGTTGCCAGCAGGACAACACGAAAGCGAATTGCGCAGGTAATCACTGGAATGCTCTGATTATTCTTGGTCCAGCCGTAACAAGGGTGCGTCGGGCCATAGTCTTCCCTGTCCATCCGGATTGATCACCGCCTCGATCGAATGCAGATTCATCAGGGAAAAAATCTCAGTACTGATTCTGTCCAGATGTTCCGGATGCTTGCATTCGAACTGCCAATGCGCGACGACACCGGGTGCGTCAGAAGATGTTACATCTAAGTGCTTGCGGTAACACGCAGCTTTGGCAGGAAAGCTGAAGATGCCGTAGGTATACTTTAATACACCGGTCAGTTGTTCAATTTTGTTGGCCACGGTAGGGGTCTTGGAATCCAGGAGTATGGCCGCAGATACAGGCACTTCCAATGTTAAACCAAGAAAATTCCCTTTGGGCGTTACGTACAGGGCGGCCGCATCTGCAGCGGGTGGCGGGTCGGAGTCACCGTATGCCAACTGGCTGAGTGCGAGAAAAACTGATAATACGAGAAATCTGTACATAATGCCCTGACTCCCCATTTCAGTGATAACCTGGGTTGGTTCTTACATCAGATACCCGGTATCGGTGTACTCGTGCGACATGCGAACAAAGGTTCTTCCGGTCAGATCCAAGCATCACAATATAGCCTCCCGAACGTCGTTGCAAGCGTTCCTGACAGGAATGGACCGGCTCTCATGTGGACGCGTTCGGTAGATGCCTTAGCCTTAATCGAATCGGCCGCCATTAGTTCCCTAGCCGAATGTTTTCTGAGATCGCTCAACTCGCGGATGGTACCCGTGATTACCGGTAGAGGCCCGCCTCGAGGATTTCTATGCTGGCGATTAATTTGAACAGCAGCTCTTACCGTGAATTAGAAGCTCTTACCGTAATGAGTGCGTATAAGCGTCTGGCTGGTGGGTCTTTCGCCAGTACCATGGGATGTTCCACCGGTGCCTCTTGCCGTGATGCGGAAAATGGTTGATGAAGAAGTTGTCTTCGGGCACGCGTCGGGGTCATCGACTGCCACACAATCCTGCACTGTGCTGCTGTTTGTGGTAACTACTATTTTCTTGATCATGTAGCGAGGTTGTACGCCAATTCCGATAAGATCAGAGTTGAGCCCGTAGGTTCCGTAGGCTATAGAATGGGTGTCGGTCCAGCTGTCGGGATCGAATATGTCTT
>CAJXBY010000161.1 GCA_913051905.1 uncultured Gammaproteobacteria bacterium
CATCAATGGTCGCTGCTGTAGAAACTTCACCGTTTTCCTGGACCTGCCGTCACACGTGGACGCGCGCTTCGAAGAACACACTGTGGTGCCTGGTGGGCTGCTCGATTGGCGACTGGGGTACGATTCTGTTTTTCCAGCTGACCGGAATCGGGTGGCCCGTACTAGGCATCATGCTGCTCGCGATTGTCAACGGCATTCTGACGTCCATTGCCCTGGAAACCATTATCCTCTCGAGGCAGATGCCGATCCGAAATGCGTTCCGAACAGCCATCGGGATGTCATTGATCTCCATGTTGGCCATGGAAATTGCAATGAATGCGGTGGATTTCATTCTGACGGGTGGTGCGGTGTTGTATCTGTGGATTCTGCCTGTGATGTTTGCAGCAGGATTTGTCGCTGCTGTGCCCTATAACTACTGGCGTCTCAAGGCGCTCGGAAAAGCCTGCCACTGAAACCGGTTTCCCCTGCCGGGTGTCCGGCCGACGCCGGCTGGAGATAGACCCGCTGTTGCAGTTGGTGGGTCAGGCGATGACCCCAAACGGGAGGCAACATGGACAACGATATTCTGTACGAAAAGGACGGACGCTTACGCATAATCACCATCAACCGACCGGGGAAAATGAATTCCCTGGATTTTTCTGCACACGAGACACTGGTTCAGATCTGGCACGAATTCAACGCCGATACTGACGCCCGGGTCGCCCTGATCACTGGCACCGGAGACCAGGCTTTCTGTGCCGGGGCCGATCTCAAGACCTACACCATGGCTTTTGCCCAGACCCCTGCCCCGGAATTCAACCGTGTCTACACTAACGGGCCCGGACTGGCAGGAATTACCCGTAACGTCAAGGTGTTTAAACCCGTGATCGCGGCAGTCAATGGCTATGCGATTTCCGGGGGGCTGGAACTCGCATTGGCCTGCGATATCCGTTTTTGTTCTCCCAACGCAGAATTCGGCCTGCAGGACGTACGCTGGGGCTTTCATGCCTGCGACGGCGGCCTGATCCGCCTTCGGGAAATCATCGGCCATGGCCATGCCATGGAAATGATCCTCTCCGGAGACCGCTTTGACGCTGAATTCGCTTTTCGCACGGGGCTTGTCAACCGGGTCTGCAGCCAGGATCAGCTGTTACCGGAGACCATAGCCTACGCACAGAAACTGGCCTCGCGGGCACCGCTGCCGCAGCAGCTCGCCAAGGAAGTCATCTATAGAAGTCACGGACTGTCCATGGACGAGGCGCTGCGCATCGAATCACAGTCCTTTCGCGCGCTGGCCGACACCGAGGATCTCTCCGAAGGAAATCTTGCTTTCCGCGAGAGGCGAGATGCCGAATTCAAGGGCAGATAAACGGCTGAGCAAATCCGGAAGGCCCTGAATCGGGCTGCCATAACCCCGCTGCCTGAAAGAGTGAGCGGTACCCGGCAGTCAATACCCTCGCGGGTCCGGTTACGAGACTCCACCGGCGGGGATAGGCACTTCGTCTCCCACGATTGTGGTCCGGTGCATGATGCGCCGTTGAAGCTGGTTGTCGAACGGCGTGACCATGTGCATGGTACAGCGGTTGTCCCACATGATGACGTCGTGTACCCGCCAGCGGTGCCGGTAGACAAACCGATCGGCGGTGGCATGCTCGATCAGGCGGTCGAGCAGTGCCCGGCCTTCCGGGTCCGGCATCTGTTCGATGCCCACCATCGTGTGGGGACTGAGAAAAAGCGATCGTTTGCCGGTGTCGGGATGGACGCGTACCAGCGGGTGCGTGACCGGCGGCAGATGGGTGTATTCGCCTTGCTCCTTGCGCCGGCTCAATTCGCTGGACAACGACAGAATATAGTCATGACTGTGGACCACGGATAAATGCTCGATGGCCGATTTTGTGGACTCATCGAGATGCGCGTAGGCCACCTCCAGATTGGCGAACAGGGTCTCCCCGCCCTGCTCGAGCACTTCTATCCCGTGCAGTATCGACCCTGTGCTGGGGATCTTTCGGAATGAACTGTCGGTGTGCCATCGCCAGGTCAGGTTGAGATAAAGCCATTCGTTGCTGTACTCGGGCAAGATGTTGCCGGCTTCATCGACGTTCGAAACCCGGTATATCTCAGGATGCTCGGAGGCCCGATGGGCGACTGAAGGATGGATTTCCAGTTCGCCAAAATGACGGGCAAAACGAATCTGTTCGGCATCGCTGATCACCTGGTCATGAAACACCAGGACAGGATGCTCGAGCCAGGCTTGCCTGACTTGCTCGATCACGGCGGTTCCACCGGGGTCGGCAATGGAAAACCCGTGCACCTCCGTTCCGATGACAGGATGTAGCCTGTTGAGCCCGAAGGAGGCTGGGCTCTCCGATCCAGTCACCGACTGTTCACCTGACTGACGATCATCAGGTCTCTCCGTGGTCGCGATTGCGCGAGGCATTGCCGGGAACTCCGCGTTTTCGGTGCTGTTTGAGGGGTGAGCCGGTCATGTCATTCTAATCAAACCGGCCGCTCGCCACCTACAGCGCAGCACCCCCGAGGATCTCGTCGCTGATGCGCCGCGACAGGTACTGTCCATCGGATTCTTCGGCAAAGAAACGACCGTTTTCGACCACGATCTTGCCGCGCAGAATGGTCAGCACCGGCCAGGCACTGACTTCTTTGCCCTCCCACGGCGTGTAGTCACTCTCGTGTAGATTTTCATTGCGCACCACGCGGGCTTCCTCTGGATCGAGCAGGGTGATATCTGCATCACTGCCCGGTGCGATCGCGCCTTTACGGGGATAAAGACCCATGATCTTTGCCGCGTTGCTCGACACCAGGTCCACATACTGCGACAGCGAATAGCCGCGGGCGGTCACCATCTCCTGATACATGACCGCCAGCCTCGGCTCGACACCGGAATTCCCCCCGGTGGTGTCGTCGATCCGCTTACCCTGCACCTTGACCGACAGTTTGCAGCAGAGCTCATCCGTAGCGATACAATGGATCGTACCCGCCCGCGTCGCCTCCCATAAAGACGCCTGGTCTGCTTCGGTCTTCAATGACGGGTAAGTGTGATAGATCTGCCCGTCCGGACGGCGGTAATCTTCCTGGCTATAGAGCAGGTACTGATGCAAAGTCTCGCCGTAAACTGGCAGATTCTTAGCACGGGATTCTTCAACCGCGGCGACACCGGTTGCGGCACTGATGTGCATCATATAAAGCGCGGTGCCTTCGACGTTCTCAGCCAGCCTCAGCACCCGGCGGAACGACAGGTCCTCGGATAGAACCGAGTGCACTTCGGCCATGTTCTCAAACCCGGTCCGGCCCTCCTGAAACAACCGGCCGTACATGTGCATGACGAGATCATTGTCTTCGGCATGGATCACGCCGAGCCCGCCGGAACGGGCCATCGCCTGAAACACTTCCCACATGTAGCCGAAATCAACCATCCGCCCGCGTCGGCTGGGCGTGATGTCGGTGGTGAAAATCTTGATCGTCGGATAACCGGCCTGGATGACTTCCGGGATGGCATCGATCAATTCCAGCGGCATTCCGCCACGCAGCATCACGTGATAGGCGTAATCGCAATGGCAGCGTCCTTGCCAGTCCTGATCACGGCGGCTTAGGGTTTCCTCAAGGGTCTCACCCTCCTCCCAGGCTGCGAAGTCGATCATCGTGGTGGTGCCACCCCACAGCGCTGCCCGACTAACTTGGGCTGGGGGTGCGGTCAGCTGTGCGGGGACACCATCAATGGCCGGGATATGCCATGAACAGTGTACGTGGGGATCGATGCCACCCGGCATGACGATCTTTCCGCTGGCATCGATGATGCGGGTGTTTTCGCCGATGCTTAACGCACCGTCCTTTTCTACGGCCACGATCTTCTCTCCGGCAATGCCGACGTCATAAACGCCGCACGCCTTTGGCGTGACGACTTGCCCGCCCCGAATCAGAATATCAAGCATGTTTTCTCGCTCCTCGCGAATCAGTGATCGGTAGCCCCAGCCACCGGGTGTGAAGCGCCCAGCAGCCGGACTTCGGCATCCAGCGTTTCGATCAGCGCCTGTATCCACCGCGGCGCAATGGATCGGGTGATAAAGACCATGCGGCTGCGCCGGTCGCTGCCCGGCCAGCAGTCCAGCCAGGCGGGCGGGTGAAACACGTGCTGCACACCGTGAATCACCATCGGACGGTCTGGGTCCTCTTCGATCTGCACAATGCCCTTAAGACGCAGGAGGTCAGTCCCACAATTTTCAGCGAGCACCTGCAGCAGCAACGTCAGCGTCACCGCACAGAGAGGTCGCTCGCGCACAATGCTGAAGGTCCTGATGGCGCTGTCATGCAGGTCTGCCCCGGTCGCGGGACCGTTGGCATTTTGCGGTTCTGATGCGGGACTGTCCGGTACGCTGTACTCCAGCCAGCGCAGCGGATCGAGCTGCGCTTGGGTCGATCCCAGGAGATCAGACGGACTGATACTTCCATGGCTGGCCTGGTGCAGCGGTGCCGACGGGTTCAGCCGGCGCAGCCTCGCCTGCAATGCGTTCAGATCGTCACCAGCAAGATCCATCTTGGTCAGCACCAGCTGATCCGCGACGGCCACTTGCCGGGTCGACTCTGCAAAACGCGACAAGGTGTGCAGGCCCAGCAGCGCATCCACCGTCGTCACGACGTTTGCCGGTTTGGTTGCCTCGGCCAGGGCCGGATCCGCGGCCAGAGTCTGCAGTACGGGCAGCGGGTCAGCCAGGCCCGTGGTTTCGATCAGGATCTGTTCGAAGGCCGGTACCTCTCCCCGCTGCCTACGGACCAGCAGGTCACGGATCGTCAGGACAAGATCGTCGCGGATCCGGCAACACAGGCAACCGGTAGTCAGTGCGACGAAATCTTCCTCGCTGGTCTCGACCAGTTCGTGATCAAGACCAATTTCTCCGAATTCATTGATGATGACTGCGGTTCTGCCCATCTCCGGGTGGGGCAGCAATCTTGAGAGCAGGGTCGTCTTGCCGCTGCCGAGGAACCCTGTGAGAACTGTGACCGGAATCATCGCCGCCGCAACCCAGCTAACTGCCGGCCAATGACGGGGTAAATACCAGCCCGAAGGCCGGATGATCGGGGGCCAACTCAGCACGCAAACCACGCAGCATCGTCATCGCCGACGGATAGGATCGGCGCCACTGCTGGCCGGTCCGGGAATCTCGGCTGGCTAAAACCCACTGCCCGTTTCCGCCAGGCTCCTTCCTAAAGATCACTTGTACACCGCTTCCGTCTGCAGGTACGACCAGCGCTTCGACCTGATCTTTATTGACCGTGACCTCGGCTACGACACCCCAAGCCGAGACAGTCCCTTCAAGCAGGTCCCCTAGATGGATCTTGATGCTGTTGATCGGATTGTCTGTCTGTGCCATGGCGCAGTTGTTCCCGTGGCCTCGAAGACATCGGCCATCAGCGGCGGACACACCGCCAGATCGCTAGAATAGCGCGAATCCACACAGAATTAACCGCCGCTGCGGCATCAATCGAAGGTCCGCCTGATCTCACAGTAAAACCGGACCGACGACTTGGATTTCGGGCTGCGGAATCAAGGGACGAAGGGACATGAGACTTGAGAACCAGACCGCAATTGTTACCGGGGCCGCCAAGGGGATGGGCGCGGCGATCACCACAACACTGGCCCGCGAAGGGGCCGATATCGTCCTCGCCGCACGGGATGCAGCAGCGCTGGAGGATGTCGCCGCTCAGGTACGGGCGCTGGGCCGGCAGGCGCACGTCGTCGCATGTGATGTGATAGAGGAGGCGCAGGTCAAGAACCTGGTCGCCCACGCTCTGCAGGTTTTTGATGGACGCATCGATATTCTGGTCAACATCGCCGGCGTGACCGGTCCCATCGAGACCCCGGTTCAGGATATTCCAGCCGAGGAATTTACCGAAGTCATCATGGTCAACGAGAAAGGCACGTTTCTGCCGATCAAACACGTGGCGCCAACGATGATCGCCCA
>CAJXBY010000162.1 GCA_913051905.1 uncultured Gammaproteobacteria bacterium
TTGCGTTCCGCAACGGTCAGCGTCGATGGCTCAGACGTGGTGCCATTGACCAGGACGCCGTGGGATCCCTCCTCGACTTGGAAATTGACCAGGCCTGCATAGCCATCAACATCGATCTCGCCGTGGCGAAACGGCGTAATCAGGGGTGGGATTGATCCTTTCAGTTGCGCGATACCAGCTGCCATGGGGTGCTCTCCAGCGGTTCGAAGTACACTTGACTCGGGCGAAAGGGCTTTGAACAGACTTAATTAACATGTTAAATATTAACACAGCACCTTGTGCCACCAACCTGAAATGCCCTACGAACCCAGACGCGGCCCTGTTCTATGCCTCACATTTTTATTGAACACTCTTCCAATCTTGCCGGGCGCATAAATCTCGACGAGCTGACTTCAGCGGTTCACCATGCGGCCCTGCAGACCGGTGTATTTCCTGAAGGCGGTATACGAACCCGGCGGGTACCACGCGACGGTTATCTGATTGCCGATGGACACGCTGACAACGCGTTTGTGCATCTGGTTCTGCGGATCGGAGTGGGGCGGGATCTGGAGACCCGTCAGCGGGCGGCCGGAGAAGTCTTCGACGCAGTATGTGATTTCCTCTCTGCGGACATGGCCGAGTTTCCCCTCGGGATATCGCTGGAGGTCCAGGAGATCGTGCCCGAAACCAGTCTGAAGAAAAGCAACCTTCACGACTACGTGAAGCAGCGCAAAGCAGGATCAAAATGACTGATGCTGGCCAGACAAACAAAGACAAGGCCGAGGGCTATCTGGAGCGCTTTCGCGGCGAGACTCTGGGTCATCTGATCGGGGGAGAGCCGGTTCCTGGCGATGGCAGCAAGGCCATGGCCAACCACACGCCGATTGACGGATCTTTACTGAACCACGTTGCTCTGGGTGGGCAGGCCGAAGTCGACCATGCGGTCTGTGCAGCAGGCGACGCCTATCCGGATTGGCGAGCCGTTTCAGGTGCGGTCCGGCGACAACTGCTGCACCGGATCGCGGACGCGATCGAGGCCCGGGCCGAGGAGATCTCCCTGGTCGAGAGTGTGGATACCGGTCAGGCCATCCGATATATGAGTAAAGCGGCAGTTCGCGGTGCGGAAAATTTCCGGTTTTTTGCCGACCGGGCCCCCGGGGCCCGAGACGGCCTACATCTGCCGGCAGCGAACCAGTTGAACTACACGGTGCGTGAACCGCTGGGTCCGGTCGGGGTGATCACACCCTGGAATACCCCTTTCATGCTTTCGACATGGAAGATCGCTCCCGCCCTGGCGGCAGGCTGTACAGTTGTGCATAAGCCCGCGGAGTGGAGCCCATTGACGGCGATGCTGCTCTCCGAGATCGCGCATGAAGCCGGGCTGCCGGCAGGCGTACTGAATCTGGTCAACGGTGTAGGTGAAGTCGCTGGACGCGCCCTGACAGAACATCCCGGTATCCATGCGATCGCTTTTGTTGGCGGTTCCGAAACCGGCCGCCACATCATGGCCCAGGGTGCTCCGACTCTCAAACGGGTGCACTTCGAACTCGGAGGCAAGAATCCGGTCATCGTGTTTGATGATGCCGACCTGGACCGGGCATTGGACGCGGTGATCTTTATGATCTACAGCCTGAACGGCGAGCGCTGTACCTCTTCGAGCCGGTTGCTTGTCCAGGCCACGATCCATGACGCGTTTGTTGATGCACTGGCCGCCCGTGTGGAGCAGATCAGGGTCGGTCATCCCCTGGACCCGGCCACCGAGCTCGGGCCCTTAATTCATCCGGCACATCACGATAAGGTGTGTCACTACATGGAGGTCGGTGCAGCCGAGGGGGCCGTTATTCGGGTCGGCGGTGAAGCGATTGACCGGCAGGGCGGCTGCTATTTCCAGCCTACGCTGTTGACCGGCATATCGACCCGAATGCAGGTGGCACAGGAAGAAATATTTGGTCCCGTGCTCTCGGTTCTGCCGTTTGAAGACGAGGCTGATGCACTGAAGCAGGCCAATGCTGTGGACTACGGCCTCGCCGGCTATCTGTGGACAGGGGACGTCGGGCGCGCGCATCGTGTCGCAGAGAAGCTGGACGCGGGCATGATCTGGGTCAATTCAGAGAACGTCCGTCACCTGCCGTCACCGTTTGGCGGAATGAAAGCGAGCGGCGTGGGCCGGGATGGCGGTGATTACAGTTTCGATTTCTACATGGAAACGAAGAACATCTGTGTGGCCACCACGAATCACCGAGTACCCCGGATGGGGCTCGCTGAATAATCATCGGCCTGGAGCACTGACATGGGCGAACTGGTTTTAGCGGCGAAGATCACCCATGTACCGTCAATGTACCTGTCGGAGCTTCCCGGTCCGCACCAGGGCTGCCGGCAGGCGGCAATTGACGGTCATCGTGAGATCAGTCGGCGCGCCCGGCAGCGCGGAGCGGACACACTGGTGATTTTCGATGTGCACTGGCTGGTCAACGCGGGTTACCACGTGAACTGTTCGGCCAGATTTTCCGGGGTCTACACGAGCA
Organism: uncultured Gammaproteobacteria bacterium; assembly: GCA_913051905.1. The sequence goes on from CAJXBY010000162.1 coordinate 2,505, forward strand.
ATGAACTGCCACACTTTATCCAGGATCTGTCATATGACTGTGCTGGCAACCCGGAACTGGGCGAGCTGATCGCCGAATGTGCGCGTGACAAGGGACTGAATGCGCGCGCACATCAGGTTCAGAGTCTTGGCCTGGAGTACGGGACCCTGGTCCCAAACCGTTACATGAACGCCGATCAGCATTTCAAGCTGGTGTCGGTTTCCGCCTGGTGTGACTGGCATTCGCTCGATAACAGCAGGGCTTTCGGTGAGGCCGTGGTGGAAGCCATCGAGCGCAGCGACAGCCGTGTCGCGATTCTGGCCAGCGGGTCGCTGTCACACCGTTTTCAAGACGATGGCAGTCCAGAACAGTCGATGTTCGACATCAGTCGGGAGTTCTATCGCCAAGTCGACCTTAAAGTGCTCGAATTGTGGCAGGCGGGTCGATTCGATGTTTTTACCGCGATGTTGCCGGAATATGCACAGGCCTGCCAGGGTGAAGGCGGAATGCACGACACGGCGATGCTGCTCGGTGCCCTGGGTTGGGACCAGTACCAGGGTCCGGTCGATATCGTCACGGATTATTTCCCGAGTTCCGGTACCGGACAGTGCAACGTGATCTTTGAGGTGCCGGGATTTGCCGAGCCGGTGTGAAATCGAGTCCGTGTGAAAAACAGACGGGTCTGAAATAATGGAATCAAACTGTCAGGTGTTGTTGATGCGTGACCGTAAAGGAAGACGGGCGCTTCACAGCCAGACTTTCATCTGCTTCTGGAGGCTCGCCGGCAGAAAGTCGGTATCTATTCGATAGTTCCCGTATTTCTTGGTCAGATTTTCATTGTAGTACGGGTCGTGATCAAAATATCGGCCCCATCGCTGTTCGAGCGACGCCATGTCGTTGTAGGGGCGATCGCCTGCAGTAAGCTCCTGATCATGATTCAAATCATTTTGAACGGCCCGAACGTGGGGCAAAAGAATATTATGAAGACCGCTATGCAACAACCACAGGCAAAAATCAATTCCTGCGTCCGTTAAATCGAATCTTTCGTCAAGCCTGCCATGGCGTTCAAGCAATGATCGCTGTACTACGAGAAAACTGCTGCGAATCGCGGCGCAGTTCATGGGGGTTGCCAACCGGCCATAGATCCCTAGCCGGCTACAGGAAAAATTTTGGTGGCTGTCGATTGGGGGGTGCCCTGGTACCAGCGTCAGGCCTGCACTGAGAACCCGCTGTGTGTCCTTGAGGATCAGGCCACCCACGGCTCCGATGCTTTTCCGCGAGGCTTGTCCTACCATTTTTCCAAGCCAATCCGGATGGTTGATCGTCATGCTGTCATTTATCAGGGCAATAATCTCCCCGTCTGCAGTATGAACCCCTTCATTGACAAGAGCCGGCAGTCCCGAAGAATGGGACGAGCAGACCAGTTTCAGATTCTTTCCGTGTGCCGCCTTTGAATGATTCTCCAGTTGGAGAAGTTCTGTATTGGCATCGCGATCGCCCACGACGATGATCTCATAATTGTCGTAGGCGGTGTGTTCCAGGATTGATTCGAGACATTTATTCAGAAAGTCGAATTGTTTTGGCCGGGCCTGTGTAGGAATGATGACAGATACTTTCGGTTCTCTTTCTGACACGTAGTCAACAATGTAGTAGCCCGGGTAATTGGGCACTCGTTTAACGGTGCCCGATTCACCACGGCGGTTGATGCTGTCTTCGAGTGCCTTTACCGCGGCGGCATGGGCGTATTCCTTGGCCTGCGGGTTGGATGCCGTGGAGTCATCACCCGAGCGCCAGTGGTAGAGAACCTTCGGAATATGATGAATCCGGTCAGTTGTTTCCGAAACCCTCAGTGCGAGATCGTAATCCTGGCTGCCGTCATAACCGGATCGAAATCCACCGACGGTGTTGATCAGATCCTTCCGGTAGACGCTGAGATGACTTGTATACATTTGTGACAAGAGGGTGTCGGGTGACCAGTCCGGTTTGAAAAACGGGTGGTAACGCAGACCGTTCTCGTCGATCTTGTCTTCATCGCTGTAGATCATGTCTGCATCCGGATGATTATTCAGCAGTCGGGCGTTTTCAAAAAGTGCAGTATCTTCAAGTTCGTCATCGTGATCCAGGAGGGTGACAAAGTCTCCGGTCGCCATGTTCAAGGCGGTGTTTGATGCTGCTGCGATGTGGCCTGATTGCTCACGGTAGGTGACGCAGATTCGATCGTCCTTGGAACTGAATTCCTCCAGGATGTTTCGAACATGATCTGTCGTTGAACAATCATCGGCGATACACAATTCCCAGTGGGGGTAGATCTGGTCCAAGACAGACTCGATGGCACGCCTTAACCATTTTTCGGGTGCGTTGTAGACCGGCATAAGGATCGAGAAAACCGGTGTGTAATCAAAGTTCGAGATGTGCTCTTTTGCCCGGTCGTAACGCACCTTCGACCAGGCACGGTTATTGACGAACATCGAATATGCATCCCAGCGGTCTTTGCCTTCAGCGCTTCCGTGCCTCAGATAATGAGACAGTGGAATAACGTTTTCCCGTCCGACGTTTGGATTGGTCTGGAGATAGTAAGTCGTGTCAAAAGATAAGCTGGGATGACGGCCTTGAAGTCCGCCATTGTCGATAAAGTCGGCCAGTGGGTTAGTGTCTTCGGCCAGCAGATGCCCGTAGTGCTCTAGGTAGTATTGGGTATCAAACAGCGGGTGAGGATTACGCCGTTCCCGGGCCCCATGGACCAGGTAATGGGCCAGCGGGTTGCTGCCGCTTTCAGCCACCTTGGGGTTTTCAGATAAGTAATATTGGGAATCGAACAAAGGATTGGGATCCAATCCCTTTTTCGAACCGACAGCAAGATAGTGGGTAATCGGATCAGGGCAGCCGGACACATGCGCCGCCAGGTTCTGAAGATACTCTGACGACCAGAAAAAACCACTCTGCTCGATCAGTCGATAATCATGAAAGAATGCGGGGAAGTCCGTGACACCGAGCCGAAGGGTCCAGACATACAGCCTGATGGCTTTCGGGATCAGTGTTAATCTGTGCAGCAGTGGGTTGTGCATCTCGGACCGGGCAGCAGGTCTAGGGGCTGGCCAGTGGGCTTAGCTGGATTCCAGGCTCCTTTCGCAACGCTCTGCAAGGGATTTTATGGCCGGTATGGTTCTCGGTCTTTGGGGTCTTGGATGGTGTCATCGAATTCTGACAGCCAGGCAATCGTGTCCCGCACCCGGTATTGTCTTGGGCACGGAGCCTTCCTGACATTCTAATGGCTAGAGACAGAACCCTGCCGCTATTTGCAAACACTGACCGGGCTATACCGGTTCAGAGTGTATGGCATCGCCCGTTGTCCAAGATCCGGCTCCAGTATGCCGCCTGATTCTGTCCCCCAGCCACAGGCTATTCAGGCCGGCTGGCGGGAACGCCTGTCGCTTCTCCGTGTCTCTGATT
>CAJXBY010000163.1 GCA_913051905.1 uncultured Gammaproteobacteria bacterium
CCAAGAGGAACATAGAGATACAACCGACGAGTTGGCCCATGAAGGTTATTGCCGGGACGCCTTCGGCAGGTGGCGGATATCCACCCAGAAGAATACCAACTGACAAGACGCCAATAATGCCGCAGGTCCCATGTACGGATACCGCACCCACTGCATCGTCGATTCCCCAACTGGTGATCAGCTTATGGCTGTATGGAATCACAACGCCACCCAGGAAACCGAGCGCAAATGCCGTACCCGGATACCAGAGATCAAGGCCGGATGCTGCGCAGAAGATGCCACCCAGTGCACCGGACATCATCCAGAACGGGTCTTTGGTCAGCGTGTAGGCTCCGATAATACCGCCGGCAAATCCCATCAGGGTGTTGAATGCAAATGACGACAGGTTTGATGGTGTGCCATAAATGGTGATCCAGCCTAGATCGGCAGAGGTGCCGGCCATCGCTGCGGGATAAATCAGACACCCGCCGAGGAAACCGAAGAAGCCGATGATGATAATCATCAGTCCTGCGATCGTCAGCGGTGCATTATGGCCTCGTAACTCGTTTGCCGACCCATCCGCATTGAATCTGCCGACGCGTGGACCCAAATTGATCAGTACACCCAAGGCAAAAAAGCCCGAGATCATATGTACCACGCCCGCCGCACCGACGTCGTGATAGCCCCAATCAACGACTAACCAGCCGCCTGTGGACCAGCCCCAACCCGCGCCGATAATCCATACGACGGAACCGACCAGCACGGCCAGGATAATCCAGGCCCCCATGCGAATCCGTTCGATCACAGAGCCCGACACGATGGAAGCAGTGGTCGCCGCAAAGAGTGTAAATGCGGCCCAGAATATTCCCGATGCTCCATCCTGCAGGTTCGGGCCCATGCCGTCACTCCAGGGCACGTAGTACTGCGCAAACTCTGCGCTGGCATCAGGTATAAAGATGTTGCCCGTGCCGTACGCCCAGTAAAGCCACCAACCGAACAGAAAGAATGTCGGAATCATGAACGCAAAGGCAAGAATGTTCTTGACCCCCGATGCCAAAACGTTCCTGACCCTTGACACACCCATTTCGTACATCATAAAGCCGGCATGAATCGCCACCATGATGGCAGTACACCACCAGTAGTAGGCCTCCATGCTGACATCGACGGCAGCGTTGACTACCGCTAATACTTCTTCAGGACTCATTGTTGATAACCCCTCCGAATCAGGTTAATCCCCCAGGGAAGTTGCAACTCGGAGCGAGCGGCGCTGAGACATAAGCGGTCGGGCGAGTTGTTACTCCCTGATCCACTAACGAAGCACCTTGCAGATGGGTGCACCTGAACCAAAATTGGTTGCAGATGGACGATCAGTTTACAGTAAAGTTACAGTCAATACCAAATTTATGAAGAAAAAGTTCAGCGCTTTGCTCTTTGAAAAAGCCGACGTAACACATTGAAAAATAGCATTAAAACTGGAACTGAATAGACCAATTCTGTACGATGAATAAATTTCGTTCAAAATGTCGTGTGGAGTCTCTTTTGTGGGGGGAATCACTTGTTTCGTTTTGAACACTTTACCGATCAGGAGCTGACAGATTGTGACTGAAGAAAATCTACAACAGTTGAAGAACGAGTTAGAAAAACGCGGTGTCCGTTATTGCCTTCCGACCTACGTTGATATTCATGGCGTGGCGAAGTCGAAATTCGTACCGATTAATCATTTCGAACGGATGATGGGTGGATCAGAGCTGTGTACGGGTGCAGCGCTTGATGGTGTCCCTCAAGAGGTCAGCGATGAAGAGGTTTCGTCGCGTCCAGACCCCGCGAGCATGATCGTTCTGCCCTGGAGGAAGGATGTTGCCTGGTTTGCAAGCGACTTATGGTGTGAAGGAGAACCCTTTGAGCCGTGCAGCCGGAATATCTTCAAAAAGGTGCTGGCACAGGCGACAGATTTGGGCTACACCTTTAATTTCGGTATTGAGCCAGAGTTCTTTCTTCTTAAAGAGGCTGACGATGGTGGGTTTGGTCCCATTGGACCGCGGGATGATATGGCCAAACCAGCCTACGATATTCGTTCTACTCTTGATAGCTTCGAGTTGCTGGAAGAGATCGTCGAGGCCCTGAACAGTGTGGGGTTCGATGTCTATTCCTATGATCACGAAGACGGGAACGGCCAGTTCGAGATCGATTTCATGTACCGGGATGGGTTGACTATGGCGGATCGATTTGTGTTTTTTCGCCATCTTATACAGGAACTCGCGCACCGTAGAGGGTATTTTGCGTCGTTCATGCCCAAGCCATTTGCGGATCGTGCCGGAAGCGGTGCTCACTACAACATGTCGCTGGCAGATATCCGTTCGGGGGAGAATCTATTTACCTCTGATGACGACCCGCGTGGTTGTGGCATCACGGAGCTGGGTTACTGGTTCATCGGAGGTATTCTGAAACATCTGCCTGCCTTGTCCGCTGTGATCTCGCCTACTGTCAACAGCTACAAACGCTTAATCAAGACTGGCAGCATGTCTGGCTTTACCTGGGCCCCTGTTTTCGCCTGCTTTGGCAACAACAACCGCACCAATTCGATCCGGGTGCCGCTGGGTGGTGAACGGGTAGAACTGCGTGCTGCAGACATTGCCAATAATCCCTATCTCGGTGGCGCGATGGTGCTGGCCGCAGGGCTTGAAGGCGTGCGGCTGAAGATCGATCCCGGACCGCCGCACACTGAAAACATGTATCTGAAAACCGATGCGGAACTTGCTGAACTCGGCGTGGGTTATTTGCCGCGTAACCTCGGTGAGGCCATTGATGCATTCGAGGCAGATGATCTGGGCCGGGAAGTGATGGGTGATCTGATGTTCAGGACCTACACGGAATTCAAACGTGCCGAGTGGGACAGCTACATGACGCACGTCAGTGACTGGGAAGTGGAACGCTATCTCAAACTGTGGTGACCGTAGCTGGCTTTGAGATTATAGGAATCGTGGATAGCTCATGACCGGCCAAATCATTGAATATGAACTGGGCGATGTTGAACTGATATCCGGGGAAATCTTGAGATCTGCAGTTTTGGTCGCCGGGACTTGGGGTCAACTGGCGCCAGCGCGTGACAATGTCATCGTGCTGCCGACCTACTACACCGGAACCCACGAAGGGTACGAACCGCTCGTCGGCCCCGGTCGGGTTTTCGACACGGACCGTTATTTTGTGGTGTCGCCGAATCTGTTCGGGAACGGGGTATCCACATCACCCAGCAATGCCGTTGAGGCTAACGCAGGGTCTCGTTTTCCGCAGATTGATGTCTATGACAACGTCTTGTGTCAGCACCGCCTGCTGACTGAGAAGTTTGATGTCTCGAGCATTCCGCTCGTGGCAGGCTGGTCCATGGGGGCCCTCCAGGCATTTCACTGGGCGGTGGCTTTTCCCGACATGGTGCAACGGATCTTGCCCTGGTGCGGATCGGCCCGCTGTTCCGTCCACAACCAGGTATTTCTCGCAGGTGTTGAAGCTGCGCTGACCGCAGACCCTGTCTATGCGGAAGGTCATTACGATGTGCCTCCGGTCACAGGTCTCAGAGCCTTCGGGCGGGTGTATTGTGGCTGGGCTTATTCTCAGTCGTTCTTCCGGGATGGACTCTGGTCGGAGCTGGGATTTGAGACGCTGGAGGATCTGCTTTCCTTCTGGGAAAAAGATCACCTCGCCTGGGATGCCAACAATCTCCTGGTCAAGCTCAGGACCTGGCAGGGTGCCGATGTCGGTAAATGGCGTCACACGGGCGGTGGATTCGAACAGGCGTTGGCGTCGATTAAAGCTCGGGCCATCGTCATGCCTTCAAGAACGGATCTGTATTTTCCACCCGAGGACAGTGCTGTAGAGGTCCGACACATGCCCAACGCCGAACTGCGGGTTATCGAGTCAGTGTGGGGACACTGTGCCGGTGGGCCCGGTCGTGAGGCGAGCGCGATGACTCAGTTGCAGGCGGCCGTCGAAGATTTGCTGGCGAGCTGATTGTTCCTGAGCGCGATGTCGTCGGCTTTTGCGGCGGCCAGGACTCCGTTACAGAAGCAGTGTTTGAAGCTCCCTCTCTCTTCTTCACTCAGGGTCGCGGTTGATTCCAATCAGCAGGCAACCGTTTTCTGTGGTGGAATGATGACAGGTACCGGCAGGGTAGCTGACAAAGTCGCCAGCCTTCAGTTGGGTGCCATCACTTTCAGTCAGATCCCCTTCGAGTATCAGAAACTCTTCGACCGTGACGTGTTCATGGTGGATAGAGGATGCGCCGGGATCCATCCTGATCACGTACCAGCCCCGCTGCGTGTTCCGGTCGTAGCCGATATTAAGAAGGTGCATGTCGGTCTGAACGGGGCCTTCCAGGTCGTAGGGGGTGTAGGGAGAATCAAGGATGTTGACGATACGACGTTCAGGTGGCATGTCTAAGGTCCTCCGGGTTGGGTCGATTTGACGTTCACTGACAGTTTGCCGACACCAGATGAAGTTAAGGTGAGCATAACGGAGTTCATTTAGGTTTTCGATCGCCAGTGATGTTAGAGGCTCGCAAATTGCATAGAATTGGGGGTACCCCGGGTTTAGTGTCGGGATCAGCAGCGTTGAATCCGAGCGCCGATACCGATAATTCGACTTGAATTTCGGTAGAGTTCGGTCTCGTTGTCTGGGTTCAGTATCGGGTAGAAGGAGTCAGGGGTTCGGTTGTGCGCCAGGTTTGAGTGAGGAGAGTGCTGATGACACGTGTCGCGATTATTGGAGCAGGGCCATGTGGTTTGAGTCAGTTGCGGTCATTCCAGCAGGCCGCAGAAGGGGGTGCTGACATTCCAGATATCGTCTGTTTTGAGCGCCAGGGTGACTGGGGTGGCTTGTGGAACTATACCTGGCGTACGGGCACCGATGAGTTTGGTGAACCTGTTCACGGCAGCATGTATCGTTATCTCTGGTCGAACGGACCGAAGGAGTGTCTGGAATTTGCCGACTACAGTTTCGATGAGCATTTCGGCAAGCCGATTCCGTCGTTTCCGCCCAGGGCACCTTTGCGGGACTACATTGTCGGGCGGGCCGAGAAGTCAAACGTTCGTGACTGGGTTCGGTTCAATCAATCGGTCCGTGATGTTCACTACGATGAGGACGATAACCGTTTCATCATCAGATCAGTTCATCTACCTGACAATACCGATAGTGAGGAAGCCTTTGATTACCTGATTGTGGCAACAGGACATTTTTCGGTGCCACATGTTCCCCAGTTTGACGGAATTGACCGATTCCCCGGCCGCGTTATTCACGGTCACGACTTCCGGGATGCCGTTGAGTTCTCCGGTCAACGCCTGCTTGTCATCGGGGCCAGTTATTCAGCAGAAGATATTGCGCTGCAGAGCCTTAAATACGGGGCAGCCTCAGTGAGTTGCAGCTATCGAACAGGTCCGATGGGGTTCAGGTGGCCGCAGGGAATTGAAGAGTTACCGCTGGTCGAGCGATTTGAAGGTAAGACAGTGCATTTCTCGGGCGGTGATACACGGGAGATCGATGCTGTCGTGATGTGTACTGGTTACCTGCATCATTTCCCGTTTTTACCTGAACCATTACGACTGGCGACGCACAATCGACTCTATCCCGGTACGCTCTTCAAAGGCGTGGTCTGGATAGATAATCCCGCGCTGATGTATCTTGGTATGCAGGATCAGTATTACACGTTCAGCATGTTTGACGCACAGGCCTGGTATGCTCGGGATGTGATCCTGGGCCGCATTGAACTTCCTTCAGGCAGCGACATGAAGTCTGATGCAGTAGCATGGCAGACTCGGGAAGAATCCCTTGAGGATCCGATTCAGGAGATCGATTTTCAGACCGACTACTGCAAAGACCTGTGTCTGGCCCTGGACTATTCGCTGGACTGGGATCTGGCCAGTGATA
>CAJXBY010000164.1 GCA_913051905.1 uncultured Gammaproteobacteria bacterium
GCCTACCGCCAGCGTTCAATCTGAGCCAGGATCAAACTCTCCAGTTCAAGATTGAGTTCGGCCCGGGCCGAACAGGCCCCTGGCCGCTACCCTGCATATACTTACGCATCTACAAGGCAGTACGACTGGTAATTGGAATCAGACGCTAAAAGCGCCCACACAATCTACCTGACCAAATTGTTAAAGAACATACGGGCCACAGGAACTGTGGTCCGCAAAGCCGGCGCATTATACCCGCGAATCGATCTTGGTCAAAGTAAATATAGGCATTTATCTGCCTTTTCGAGGTGATTTTGCCGAATTCCTGCATCACGCCACCCAAATCGAGGGATAACCAACGGATACCCCGGGATCTTAATCTACGGTGACACTGGCAAAGCGTCGCTTGCCGACCTGCAGCACTTGCCGGCAACCCGTCTCGACCTTGAAGGATTTATCCGTGACCCGTTTCCCGTCAAGGCGAACCGCCCCTTGGGTCATGAGCCTCAGCGCTTCTGACGTGCTGGCGGCAAAACCAACCGCTTTGATCAGGTTTGCCAACGGCATCGCTTTCCTGGCATTGTCGATTGCAAGATCCGGCATATCTTCGGGAACCTGCCCTTTCTGAAAGCGGTTGACAAACTCAGTTTGGGCATCATTGGCTGCTTTTGCGGAATGGAAACGCTCAACTATCTCCCCCGCAAGCTGAAACTTGGCATCCCGGGGATTCATCCCGTTGGCGATCTGCGTGCGAAGCCCTCTGACTTCTTCCATCGGCCGGAAACTCAACAACTCAAAATAACGCCACATCAACTCGTCCGATATCGACATCAGCTTGCCGAACATCTCGCCCGGCGAATCAGTAATGCCGACCGTGTTGTTCAGAGACTTGGACATTTTCTGTACGCCGTCCAGACCTTCCAGCAAAGGCATCGTCAGGACCGTCTGCGGCCTTTGCCCGAACTGTTTTTGAAGCTCCCGTCCGACCAGTAAGTTGAATTTCTGATCGGTACCGCCCAGTTCGACGTCTGCCTCCAGCTTGACCGAGTCATAACCTTGCATCAGTGGATACAGGAATTCATGAATTGAGATGGGCAGGCCCTCTCGATATCGGTTGGAAAAATCGTCCCGCTCCAGCATCCTTGCAACGGTATACCGCGACGCAAGCCGGATCATACCCTCGGCACCGAGCTCGGTGCCCCAGCGGGAATTGAAATCGACTATGGTCTTGTCGGGGTCCAGTATTTTGAAAACCTGTTCTTTATAGGTTGTTGCGTTTTCTTCGATCTCTTCACGGGTCAACGGTGGGCGGGTCGCGTTCTTACCACTTGGATCTCCAATCATCCCTGTGAAATCGCCGATCAGGAAAACGATTTCGTGCCCCAGTTCCTGGAACTGGCGCATTTTGTTGATCAGAACCGTGTGCCCAAGATGTAGGTCCGGCGCAGTCGGGTCAAATCCGACCTTGACTCGCATTGGTTGGCCGGACTGCAGGCGTTCTACCAGTTCCGACTCCAGCAGAATCTCTTCTGCGCCTCGACGCAACTGTTCCAGTGCTTGGTCGATGTCGCTGCCAGACATTTGTTTGGGATAGTGAATCCTTCAGGGGAGTGGCATTCTAACCGAACAAGTTCAGCTCGCAGATCTTACGACCCGACATTAGAACCGGCTTCAGTAGACCCTTAACCCGATCTTGCCTGAGCTCAGGTACTGCTCAACCCACGCAGCCAGATGGCAACGAATTTTCGGAATACCCACAAACGACTCGCCTTAATTTTCTAAAACTGCACTTTAATTAGTTCACGGAAGCTCCTTTGACGAAAGGATAAAATGAAGTTACAGTACCCTGACCCCGAATCACCGTCGGGTACTCCAGAGACCCTTTTCGCGATGCCGAAGCCGCGCTCTCTCTATCAGTCAGATCTGCGTTATCTGCTCCACCCCGCTCCCAGCTCCAGCCCGCGGAACGTCCTTGGACACCTGCACTGGATCGCTGCGCTCATCGTCCTAATCGGTATCGGCATCTGGCTTGGCAGCAGGCCCGATGCTTCGACCAACCCAACGCTCAGCGGCAAAGACTCCAGCAAAAAACTGAAATCCCAGATCATCCAGGTCCTCGAAACCCGCAAAGAAAACCTGGAGCAGGATATCGAAACGGCTTCTTTAGGCTCTTTCTCGACTTCGGACAGCCCCGCAACAACCATCGAGTTTGCGGAGGACACGCTCGGCGCACCGGATCATCCAGTCAATCCAACGCTACTCAGCCACCCGCGGACACTGCCACCCCTGTTCCCTGAAATCATCATTGACATGCGTTCGGTCGCCCTGCTGAACAAAACTTTGCCAGATTCCACGTTAGCAACCGTTGTGACCCCTCCGCTGAAGCCCCCTCTTGTAGAGGATGCCGCTTCTTCTGAACCACCTTCTGATGCCTCTTCGAAGTCCCGCAAGAACTGGACAGTGATTGAAATCAGGCCTGGCGACTCGCTCGCCCGAATTTTCAAGAACTCGGGGCTCGACCCGGCAGTGGCGATTCGGATTGCCAGCCACCCTGAAGGCAAGATCCTTGCGCAACTTCACACGGGACCCCGCCTTACGTTCCAACTCGATACAGACAACGGCCTCCTCGAACTGCGCTATGAGCAGAGTCGCCGTAAAACCCTCAGGGTCTGGCGAGAGCAGGAGCATTACCGGTTCGAAACTCTGACCCAGGCCTTTGAAGTCAGACAACGTGAAGTTACCGGATCGATCACTACCTCACTCTACGAAAGCGGGCAGCGAAACGGTCTCAGCGATCAAATGCTTCATGGTCTCGCCTCGATTTTCAGCTGGCAGGTCGACTTCGCCAGAGATATTCGGCCCGGCGATCAGTACAGCCTGATCTACGAAGAGCGATATCTGAATAACCAGAAAATCTCGACGGGCCCGATACTTGCGGTTGGCCTGGTGTTGTCCGGAAAATCCTACCAGGCGATTAGACACGTCGGGGAATCCGGCCAGGCCCGCTATTACTCACCGGACGGAACCAGTCTCGCCGGGGTCTTCTTACGGTGGCCTACACGCACGGGTCAAATCACTTCCGGTTATTCCCTCCGCCGCTACCACCCCATACTCAAGCGCTGGCGTCCACATCGTGCACTGGACTATAAAGGTCGAACCGGCGATCCAGTCATGGCGACCGCGGATGGTACGGTCGTGTTCGCCGGGAACAAAGGCGCCTATGGCCGGACAGTCATTCTCAGACATGGCAACCGATACCGCACGTTATACGCCCACCTGTCCAAGTTTGGTCGAAAAATCCAGGTGGGCCAGCGTGTCAAACAGGGGCAGATTATCGGCCGCATCGGTAGCACCGGCCTTTCTACTGGACCCCACCTGCACTACGAACTGCATATCGACAAAAAGCCGGTGAATCCCCTTAAGGCCAAACTCCCTCGCACCGCACCACTGGCAAAAGCTGCGCGGCCGGGCTTTATTGCTAGGGCTCAAGTACTGTCCCAGCGTCTTGACCGGCTGATCGGTGCCTGAACAGTTCTCAGGCTGTTCTAAGGGTGCTTTAACTGTCCGGTCGCCCGACTGACAATCGAGCATGAGTGTTCAATGAACGCCGCGGGCGAGTTATACATCGGCCTGATGAGCGGAACCAGTTCCGATGCAATCGATGCGGCGCTGGTGAGCATCACTGAATCTTCAACCCGGCTTCTGCACAGCCTGGCTGTACCGATCGACAAATCCCTTACAGGCTGCATTCGTGCGGCCGTTGATGGATCAGCAGACCGCCTGGAAGACGTCTATGCCCTGGATGTTGCATTGGGCGAAGCCTTCGCCGACGCGGCGCTGGCACTGATAAAAGCCTCCGGCAAAAGAACCATTAAGGCAATAGGCTCTCACGGACAAACTGTCCGCCACCGCCCGAACGCTGCCCGTCCTTTCTCCGCCCAGCTTGGCAGCGGTGCAGTCATCGCGGCGCGTACAGGCATCACGACCGTCAACGATTTTCGATCAGGCGACATTGCTCTCGGGGGTCAAGGCGCTCCGCTCACACCTGTGTTTCACCAGGCCTTGTTCTCTGCAGCAGATGAACACCGAGTCATTCTCAATATCGGTGGAATCTCTAATGTCACTATCCTCCACGGAAAAAGTTCTCTCCTCGGATTCGATACAGGTCCCGGCAACACGCTGCTGGACCACTGGTATCGATGCCATCATCTCGGTCAGTTCGACAAGAACGGGGATTGGAGTCGGGATGGACAACAGTTAACAGGATTACTGGACAATCTACTGGATGACCCTTATTTCAGTCGCCCGGTCCCCAAATCCACCGGACTCGAGTACTTCAACCTCAACTGGCTCCGTGGTCATCTCGACGGGACAGAAAAGCCGGAGGATGTTCAGGCAACCCTGGTGTGCCTGACGGCCCAAAGCATTACCCAGGCGCTGCAAATGCACGCACCCCAGACCGGCCGGATGTTTCTGTGCGGTGGTGGTGCGCAAAATCAGCAACTGGTGCGGCAGTTACGGGAGGGTCTGCCGAACGTCGCATTGCATCAAACAGATGAACTCGGCATTCCCACAGACTGGGTCGAAGCAGTGGCGTTTGCATGGCTGGCCAGACAACGGCTCAAAGCACAGGTCACCAGCCTGCCTGAAGTGACGGGTGCACACCAACCCCTATCCTTGGGTGCGGTCTATCTCCCGTGACGACTGAGCCGCGAATCAGATGCCGAAGGAGGCCCCGCAACCGCAGGTCGTCGCGGCGTTCGGGTTATTGACTACGAAGCGGGATCCCTGCAGGTCATCGATGAAGTCGATTTCGGCGCCTTTCAAATACTGCAGGCTCATCGGGTCAACCACCACCTGGACACTGCTGTTTGTAAATTCTAGATCATCGATAGCAGCTGCTTCTTCGAACTGGAATCCATACTGGAATCCGGAGCAACCCCCGCCCTGTATGTAGACCCGGAACTTAAGGTCAGGATTGTCCTTTGATGCGATCAGACTCTCGAGTCTCTTGATTGCACTATCAGAGATAATTAGATCCGTTTCCAATCGTTTCTAGACCTCTATGGTTATGGGTTCTAGCCTTTCGGGGCCAGAGTCAGCAAAGGAGCCTTGGGCTGGTGACTATTTTAACGAGCATCGGCCCTGTAATCCACCGAACGACACTCCCTGGGCCCATTCCTATAGCAATCGGGACATCCAAAGACCAGATCACAGGTCCTTACAGGTGCCGCGGCCCTTCTTTATCTGCAGAAGGAACCTGTTCAATTCCGGGGTTCCATGCGCTATGCTGTGCATAACTTGTAGGGCATTGTGAAAACGTACGCCAAAAGCATCTTTTGAAGCCCGTAGAGAACAAAACCGCACGACGCGTACAGGCCCTGTTAGGCGATCGGTTTCAGGTCCTTGAGTTCGAACACTCAACCCGAAGTGCGACAGAGGCAGCAGCTGCAATCGGCTGTGAAGTCAAGCAAATTGCCAAGTCCCTCGTCTTTCGTAGCGCATCAGATCAGCCCATACTGATCATCGCCTCCGGCGATAATCGTGTAGACGAAAATAAAGTTCAACAGCTTTTGGGCGAGAAGGTGTTCCGGGCCGACGCTGACTTCGTAAAAGCCGCCTCGGGTTTCTCGATTGGTGGAGTACCCCCGGTCGGCCACCGGCAAACGCCCAGAATACTGCTGGATCAGGACTTGCTGTACCTTGATGTGGTCTGGGCGGCAGCAGGTACGGCCAACGCAGTATTTCAGATGACTCCGGACCAGTTGCTTGAACTGACGAAAGGCAGTTACCAAGACATAGCCGAAAGGGTCACCGACCAATAACCCGTATAGCCACGACACCGGCAGAAATTGGCTGGGGGACCAGGATTCGAACCTGGGTTGGCGGAGTCAGAGTCCGCAGTCC
>CAJXBY010000165.1 GCA_913051905.1 uncultured Gammaproteobacteria bacterium
AAAAGCAACCCGGAAAAAAGCAACCAAGAAAAAGGCTGCAAAGAAAAAAGCAACCCGGAAAAAAGCAACCAAGAAAAAGGCTGCAAAGAAAAAAGCAACCAGAAGGCGTTAGTCCTCGGAAATGCCGGATTGTTTCATCGGCATCCCGAAGTGACTCACAAAACAAGGGCGACGGCTCCGGCCGTCGCCTTTTTTGATCCGACCTGGTTCGGTGAGCGGTATTAGATTCCCATCAGACCAGCTAAAGCTTCAAACACCACAAACTGTAGTGGGGCATCAATATTCCCTGCCGACAACCCCCTCAACCGTGTATTCCCATTCGGGCTCGCCTTCAAATTGCTTATTGGGAAATGTCAGATTGGTGGAGAATTCCTCCGCTTCGCCAGGTGGGATTTCGATGTTGATCCGAGTATGAACTTGAGTGATCTCACTGCAGTCTGATTGACCACCAGCATTCTTCTTGCCGCAATCCAGCATGGTTACGCTCAATTCGATTTCGGCGATTCCGGATTTGATCGAGCGGTTGATCAACTGGCCGCTCATGTTGTAACTACCGGCGTAGCCCGGACTGAACAGGATATTCGCGAAACCCACATCAGTAGCCGATACCAATGACGCTGATCGTTCGTGTCGAGCCGAGTTGAACTGTAGGACCACCAACACTATTCCGATCAGGACCGCCAGCATACTGAATGCTAGTTTCGGGTAGCGGCTCGCGGCTACGATCAAACTGATACCAATAATGCCAAGAACTACCCAATGCATTTCACATACTCTCGTGTTGTCCGAACCGGTGCCAGAAAGAAAACCCACGCAGCCGGGCCATTGCATCAGAGCCGTCAGCACTTCATTATCCCATGTCTGACTCTATTTATTTGACATTCTGAATCATGCGTTATGATCGCGGCGTGCGCCACAAAGAGGGCCAGCGTGTGGGCATACTACTGGCCAACCTTGGAACACCCGATGCTCCACAGACCAATGCCGTACGTCGATTCCTCAGCCAGTTTCTACACGATCACCGGGTCGTGGAACTGCCCCGAGTGCTGTGGTGCCCCATTCTCCACGGCCTGATTCTTCGCCTTCGGCCGCGCCGCAGTGCAGCCGCCTATCGGGAGATCTGGCAGAAGGAAGGCTCCCCGTTGCTGACCATCGCCAGGCGTCAGACTGAACTGATCCAGAAGCATTTTGACTCGAGACACGGCGACAGAATCAAAGTTGTACTTGGAATGCGCTATGGCAACCCATCCATTCGTTCTGCCATGCAGCAATTAGCTGAGGCCGGAGTGAGCAGATTACTGGTACTGCCGCTCTATCCACAGTACTCATGCTCTACCACTGCTTCAATTTATGACGCCGTAAGCCGTACTCTGAAACACTGGCGAAACCTGCCGGATCTGCACATCATTCGTGATTACCACTTGGATAAAGGTTATCTCACGGCACTGGCGGAATCGGTTTCGGAACACTGGTCCCGAAAAGGAAAACCGGAACGGCTCCTAATCTCATTTCACGGTACTCCCGAGCGCTTCCGGCAGGATGGAGACCCCTACTCTGGACAGTGTGACGCGACTGCGAGGGCCCTGGCAGCAAAACTCGAGCTCCCCGACAGACAGTGGTGCCTGACCTTTCAGTCACGGTTTGGACCTGCGCCCTGGCTTCAACCCTACACCGACACAACGTTACAGGAACTGGCTACGGCCGGTATACGCAGTGTAGATATTGTTTGCCCCGGTTTTTCCGGCGACTGCCTGGAGACGCTCGAAGAAATCGATCAGCAGAATCGCCGGAGATTTCTTGATGCGGGCGGAAAGCAGTTCGGTTATGTTCCCTGCCTCAATGATCGTTCTGATCATATTGCTGCGCTGACAAGCCTGCTTGAAAAAAAAACACGTGCTTGGCTGTGAACCCCCGGACTGAGCGATTTTTATTTGTCGACCGGCATTGCTGCACGCTGGGCTGAAACACGCGACAGGGACAAGCGGGTTCAACGGCCAGAGCGCAGGGACTGGATTACGCTGTCGGTCTGGGGCCGGATATTAGTCCACAGAAAAAACGATTCAGCCGCCTGCTCAACCAGCATGCCGAGTCCATCGGCGGCTTGAGAAACACCACATGACCTTGCCCAGAGCATGAACGGCGTTGGCTGACTGCCGTACAACATGTCGTATGCCGTTGCCTCTTCGGTAAATATCGTCTCCGGCAAACCGGGTACCTGACCCGACAAACCAGCTGATGTTGCATTGATAACAATATCAAAACGCTGGCCCTCAACCTGTCCCGGTGCCATAGCCTGGACAGACCCGATCCGCTGAAAGTCTGCCACCAGCTTCCGGGCTCGTTCCACCGTACGGTTGGTAATGACCAGTGCCGCCAGACCCGTCTCTAATAGGGGCTGAACGACACCTCTGGCGGCTCCGCCGGCGCCGACCAGAAGCGCGTGTCGTCCCTCGAGCTGAATGCCCATATTGACCTGGATGTCAGAAATCAGACCAACCCCGTCAGTGTTGTCACCAAAAATTGCACCGTCATCGGCAAACACAAATGTATTGACTGCAGCGGCAATCCTGGCCCGGTCGCTCAAATCATCGCTGAGCGCTCGTGCTTCTTCCTTGAACGGTAAAGTCACGTTCAGCCCTTTAAGGCCACCGGCCTGCAGGTTGCGTATGCCCTGAACAAATCCACCCCGGTCGAGTTGAATGGCCTCGTATTCAATCTTCAGCCCGCACTGTGACGCGAACGCACGATGAATTTGAGGTGACTTGCTGTGCGCTACCGGATGTCCGACTACAGCGAACCGTTGACGGGGCCGTTCGAATTCAAAAAGATCTTTCATTTGACAGCTTCAGGTCCGGCAGGTTGTTAACCAAGCCGGGTGACACTGGTTGCAAACCAACGGCATAATTGTGCCATTGGTTCATCTGGGTATGTCCGATACTATTCCCCGTTTATCCCAGTGTAAATCGATCAACTCCCCGCTAAGGTCATGCAACCAACAACCCAACGCGTCCAAGTCGTGGATTCCCACACCGGTGGTGAGCCAACCCGAATCGTCATATCGGGTGGTCCCGATCTGGGGAGCGGGGACATGGCCAGTCGAAGAAAGATATTCCAGGAACAATTCGACGACTTCCGCTCGGCGGTGGTCAACGAACCTCGTGGGAGTGACGTCTGGGTGGGCGGCATCCTGTGCGAACCGATCCGACCGGAGTCGGCAGCGGGCGTCGTGTTCTTCAACAATGTCGGGGTGCTCAATATGTGTGGTCACGGCACCATTGGTTTGACGGTAACCCTCGCCCATCTGGGGCGCATAGAGGCCGGTCATCATGTCATAGAAACTCCGGTGGGCGACGTCAGCGTGGCGCTCCATGAAGACCAACGGGTAACCGTCACGAACGTACCGAGCTACCGCTTCCGTTCCAATATTGAACTCGATCTAGGCGAAGACGGTACGGTTTGCGGTGATGTAGCGTGGGGTGGAAACTGGTTCTTCCTGGCTGGTGATCACAATGAAGATGTGTGCTTCGAAAACATCGACCGACTGACCCGCTTCGCTCTCAAGATCCGGCATACGCTGGACCAACGTGGCATTACGGGCGAAGCCGGTCAACAGATCGACCACGTGGAGCTCTTCGGACCCGCCGGTGTCGGTGCTGACAGCAGAAATTTTGTACTGTGTCCGGGTGGAGCCTACGATCGTTCACCGTGTGGCACCGGTACCAGTGCGAAGCTGGCCTGCCTGATGGCAGACGGCAGCGTTAAAGCCGGGCAAACCTGGCGTCAGGAAAGTATCGTCGGCAGTATTTTCGAGGTACAGGGCCAGTGGCAGAGTGACAGAGTCATTCCAACGATAACCGGCAGCGCCTATGTCAACGCGGAATCCACCCTCATTCTCGATCCTTCCGATCCTTTCTGCATGGGCATAGGCTGATGACACAATCGGGACGTCACGTCCTGGTTGTGGGGGCCGGAGTGATCGGCACAGCCTGTGCTCATTATCTGGTCGAGAGCGGCCAACGGGTGACACTGGTCGACCGCAACACAGTCGGTGGTGAAGCGTCTCATGGCAACTGCGGATGTATATGCCCCAGCCACCTGTTACCCCTTGCGGAACCCGGGATCATCGGCCGTGCCCTGGCGGGCCTTGTCAGACGCAGTACCCCGTTCTTTGTTGCACCTCGGTTCGATTTGAGCCTATGGCTATGGCTGCTGCGCTTTGCCGGCAACTGCCGTGAAAAACAGATGATCCAGACCGGCCACGACGCACTTGCACTGCTGCAGCAGTCAAGAATGTTGTACGACGAACTGATCAAGAAATACCAGTTGAAATGTGACTGGGAAACCAAAGGTGCTTTGTATGTCTGCAAGCAGCAGCAGACGTTCAAGGCGCTCAGCGCAAAGAACGAACTGCTACGGACGGAATTCGGAATACAGGCAAAAAAACTGGTTGACCAACAATTGACCGACATGGAACCCGCGCTTCGGCAAGGACTTGCAGGCGCGTGGTACTTTCCTAACGATGCACACCTCAGACCGGATCGTCTGCTTCGAAGTTGGAGTGAGTCTCTGGTTCGGCGCGGTATTACGGTGCGAGAACAGACCGAAGTTTGCGCACTTTCACTGCGGGATGGACGTGCCCGGGCAGTCATTACGGACCGTGGAGAGATACCTGCCGAACAGTTTGTCTTTGCAACCGGGGCCATGACCCCATCCCTCGCGGGCGATCTGGGATGGCAAGCTCCCATACAGCCCGCCAAAGGGTACTCACTGACCATGCCAAGACCGCAAACCTGTCCCCAACGGGCTTTGCATTTTGTCGATTACGGCGTGGTTGCCACCCCCTGGCGCAGCGGCTATCGGCTCGGATCCATTCTCGAGTTTTCCGGTTACAACCGGCACGTTGATCCGCACCGGGTCGCTCTGCTCAAAGAGGGTGCAGACCAATACCTAACTGAGCCTTGCAAAGAGATGGTTGAGGAAACCTGGGTCGGCTGGCGATCCATGACCCCCAACGGTCTACCGCGCGTGGGGCCCTGCCCGGAAGTATCCAATGTCTATGTCGCTGCCGGTCACAACATGCTGGGAATGTCCATGGCGCCGGCCACCGGCCAGATGATTGCACAAATGCTCAATGATCAGTCCCCTGCGATCGATCCCGAGCCGTATCGCCTCTCTGCCTGACGCGAAGTTACCGGCTACAGCTCATCCGCCGATGACTGAATTCGTCCTCCTGAGTCCGGCTACAGGATGACCGACAGGGCTAACACCTTTCGGAAAGCCGCAGGCACCCTGCCGGAGCCGTTACGGCCTCTGGTGGAGCACCATCTGTATCAACTCGCCGATCGAAACCCCACCCTATTTGAATCGATCACCAGCAACGATGTGACTTCGAATCTGCTCACGCTGTTGGTGCGAGTTGTGGCCAGCAGCGATTTTGTCGCCAGGGTCCTGTCCGGTGTTCCTGAATTCCTGGATGAAATTCTCGCAACAGGCGGTCTGCTCCCACCCCGAAAAATGGGCGAGATTCGACATTCGGTCGAAGAGGCCGGTCGTCTGGCGACAGACCGCGAGAGCTTAGGGCGGGCGCTTCGCACCCTGCGCCAGAAAGAAATCGCGCGGATCGGCTGGCGCGATCTCATTGGTGCTGCACCTTTGAAAGAAGTGGTCGCGACCCTGTCAGAACTGGCTGACGCCGCAATCAGCGCAGCGCTTGACTGTGCGCATCGTGAGGTCGCCGAGCGGCATGGCGAACCGCTCGACTATGACAGCGATGTACCGATTCGAATGACCGTGCTGGGACTGGGAAAACTGGGTGGCCGGGAACTCAATCTGTCCTCGGATGTCG
>CAJXBY010000166.1 GCA_913051905.1 uncultured Gammaproteobacteria bacterium
GGGCGGAAATAAAATGCCACGTAAACGTTGAGGAATCCAACGATAAGGAAGAAGACGCCCCAGCTCAGATTGACCCCTCGCCATACTGCTTTGGGCAACTTCAGCGTTGAACCCAGCAGAACCTCCAGGGCGGTCCGGCGCCCCACGAACTGACTCCCCACGATAATGACGGCAAAAATCCAGTTGACGATAGTCGGCTTCCATTTGATAAAGCTGTCGTCGCGGAGAACCAACGTCAGTCCGCCGAACACCACGATTACCCCGAGAGTAACCAGGTGCATGGTCTCAAAGCGTTTGTTTTGGTACCAAAAAACCGCAACCTGAACGATACAGGCCGCTATCGCGACGGCGGTCGCAATGTAGATGTCGTAGTACTTGTAGGCCCCAAAGAACAGCACCAGCGGGAAGACATCAAACAGAAGCTTCATGACCTAGAGCATCGGGTAAATTTTGCGGGATGATGGGGCAGGGTCAGGTCGGGAGCGGATAGACAAATGCTGCGGGTCAGAAGGGAGGTGCCAGTACATCTGATATTCATTTCCCGTCCGCCGTGTTGAGTAGGCCCAAGGCCTCGGCGTGGGTCAGAATGGAACGTCGCTGTTCTTCCGTGAGTCGATTGTTCGGGGCAATTGAGACCCCGCAGTCGGTCCCTATGCGCGCGCCAAGGATTGTTTTCCCGGTGTGTGAGACTGCACCATACCGCTCGGTGAGTTCTACGACGGCTTGAATCGAGTCCTGGCGGGATCGTGCAGTTTCCAGGTCACCGGCCTTCCAGGCGGTGTAAAGGTCCGCATAGAGCCATGGGGCGATCGATAAAGGGGCATCAATAGAGCCAACGGCGCCCATCGCGAGAGCTGGCAGCGCAAGTTGGCCAAAACCTGAAAAACAGGCGAGGCCCATTTCGGTCCAGGTCCGGATCATGCCAAGATCAGGCGCAGAGTGTTTGAGTCCAATGAGTGTTGGAACCTCGTTCCGCAGGGCTTCCATCAGCGGCCGGTCAAAGTTGACGTAGGTCAGTTGCGGTACGTTGTAGGCAAAAAGCGGCAATCCCTCGGCAGCTTCTGCCACTGCTTTGTAATGATCAATTATGGACCTCTGACTGGCTTTGATCAGAAAAGGGGGTAGACAGGCGATCGCTGCGCACCCGGCTCGGGCAGCGCCACGGGCCCCCTTGACGGCAGTGCTCGTTGTGATTGCGCCGACGTTCATGATTGCAAGGGCGCGGCCACGGGTAACTTCGCCGGCAATCACAGATACCCGGTCGCGCTCGGTTTCGGACAGCAAAGGTCCTTCGCCGGAGGTGCCTGCCAGCCAGAACCCACCTGCCCCGTGGGTTATGTTGTCTTCAAGGATCGCCTGTAGCGCCTTCTCATGCACCTCCCCGGAAGCTGTGGTAGGCGTGGGGTTTGCGGGGAAAACACCAGCAAAGCCGCTCAGGTCTTGTGGGTCAATCAACGATTCAGTCACGTCTCAATCCGCCTTCAATAGATCAGTGCAGTGGTTGGAAAGAAGTTACGTCCGGTCACTCGGTGTACAGAACCAGCTTATTGCCGTCCAGATCCCGGAAGTAGGCGCCATAAAAAGTTTCCGTCCGATATCCCGGAGCACCTTCATCGGTGCCGCCAAGTTCCAATGCTTTGGCGTGGACCTCTTGAATCTGTTCCTGGCTGTCTGCCTTGAGCGCAACCATGGTCCCGTTCCCTGCTGTGGCGGGTTTGCCGTCGGCTGGTGTAATGACAACCAGTTCGGTTCCGGATTCGGTGCCGAAACGGACCGCCCGCCCCGGGAACTCGACGCCTCTGCTGATCCCAAGCCCTGCAAGCAGCTGCTCATAGAATTCCACAGCGGCCTCTAGGTTGTTCGTGCCCAGCGTGACATAACCTTTCATTGATGTTCCCCTTGTTTCGTGGTGGTGTATTGTTCTCTTCGACTCGGTTTCCGAGGTGATAGAAGCAACGGTATTCTACCGATACTGCCTGATCTGTGCCCGTGTCAACAATAGACTCCGGCAGGTCAAAAGGTCTGGTCGATCGTCACCAGTGTCGCCGATTCCTCCTCGCTTTGAGCAAAGTCGATCCGTATCAGCAGCCCTTCGGCGAGAATCCGTAGACCCAGTCCGTTTGTCGATTTCATATCGCGGTGAAATTCGCTAATGCTGAAGTGCGGCGCGACACGTCCGCGATCGGTGAATATCGCCAGCTGCCACCACGGTACGCGATAACCCAACTGATCGAAGACTCCTGCCAACGGTTGCCATTGCGGAATCAGCCGGTATTCTGCCGAGTAAACCCAGCTTGATCGATCGTAAAAGCGGGATTCTCGATATCCACGCAGGTGCATTAGCCCACCCAATCGAGCCCCGAGGTACTCGGGCGGTCGGTTCTTTTCATTTCCCGGTTCCCAATTCCGGGTGTCGGTGGTGTGGAGATTCAGGGCCAATACCTGTTGCCTGACCCATGGTTGCGAGTCCGGTAAACCGATAAACGCACTGAGGGCTCCCTCATACAATTGCCACTGTCCTGCGCCTTCGTGGTTTCTACCTCAGTGTGATGACAATTGTGCCCGACCGCCAGCTGCCGGGATCAGGCGAGAGCCTGTGTTGTCCCAGTCGAGTTGAAGACGGAAAACATCGCTGCCTGAGACGGTGGTGTCAGAAGATTCGTCGAAATCCCGCTGGCGCTGCTCCAGTTCGAAACGCAGACTGCTAATTCCGCTTTCCAGCGGGTTTAGAGTGATCGGGGGCTGCAATTGCTCAGGGAAGATCGCCCGTTCTGCGAGACGGAACCGCCTGTGTTTTGCGGCACCGATGGGTAGGATCCAGCGTGCCTGAATGCGGGCCTGAAAGTCGTTCAGTCCAAGGGTCTTGAACGCTGGAGTGGAATCATTGCCGCGTAGGGTGAAACCCGGCGGCTTACTGTCAAAGTAGCGGTAATGAGGCATATCCGATTGATAGAGAAAACCAGAGAAATACCAATGGGAAAGCCCCGTGAGCTGGTAGTTAATTGCACCGATAGAAACGGCGTTGGATTGGTTTTTAGATTTGAAGCCCAGTCCAAAAAGAACTCCCTGGGGTTGGCCGGCCCCGATTGAGACGCCGCCCAGGCCATAGGCCACATCTGTGTTGTCGCTTGAGAAAACGAGTGGCAGCACGCGGGTCCGTAATGAGTTCTCGGCCTGGCCATCACTTGCTCGTACAGCATGAGACGCCAGCAGGCAGAAACCCATACAGAAGTAACATATGGCCCTGAAAAGCAGGCGAATCGGACAAAGCCTCATCCCTGACGGTGTTTTCCGCTTGAAAGAAGCGGCTCTATGGAATGACGGAAATTGCATCTCGTGAATATCTGGTACCGAGGGTCGGACTCGAACCGACACGGTGTTGCCACCACCAGATTTTGAGTCTGGCGCGTCTACCAGTTTCGCCACCTCGGCAACAGTGAGTGCCTATTCTATAGCCTTGTCTCGAACTATTCAGTCGTGGAACCGAAGCCAGAGTACGGGTCCAGTTGTTAATCCCAGCGAATCCCGGTTGCCATCGTGCCAGGGCGGACTGGAACCCGGGGTTAAGGTTAGCTATGCTCAGCCTGATGAATCATGATCTGACGACGCTTGAAGAGATTCGTATGGCTCGGGGCGCTTTGCCCGACGTTGTTCGTCGCACCCCGATACTGCCGTTGGCCCCCGAGGTTCGTAATACAGGTCGGGAAGTATTGCATCTGAAAGCGGAAAACCTGCAAGTTACCGGGGCCTACAAGGTGCGCTCAGCGTTCAATGTCCTGAATAGCTTGTCCGATGCCGAGCGCCGTCAGGGTGTTGTGATGGCCTCGTCAGGAAATTTTGCCCAGGCTTTTGCGTTTGCAGGGGCGACGTTGGGTGTGTCTATCGTAGTGGTTATGCTCGATCAGACCAGTCCATACAAAATTGCCGCGACCAGGGACCTCGGTGCGGAGGTGGTGTTCTGTGGCAAAGATGCGTTGAATCGCCAGCCCAAAGTCGAGGAGGTTTCCCACGACCGCTCAATGACTGGAATCGACACCTGGGAATACCGGCCGGTGATTGCAGGCCACGCGAGCATCGGACTTGAGATCGTAGAAGACCTACCGGGTGTCGAGCAGGTGCTGGTGCCCGTGTCCAGTGGCGGTCTCGCCGCCGGTATCGCCAGCGCTGTCAAGTTGACGGCACCGAATGTGCGTGTAGTCGGCGTCCAGCCCGAGAATGCCAATGCGTATTACCTGTCCCGCCAAGCAGGAAAACCGGTGACTCTGTCAAAATGGGACTCGATCGCAGATGGCTTGTCTGCCCGTTATCCGGGTACTTTTCCGTTCCATCACCTGCAGGCTTATATGGACGACGTGGTTCTTATCTCTGAGAAGGAGATCGCTGAGGCAGCGCGAGGTATGCTTTTTCGAGGCAAGTTACTGGTTGAACCGGCCGGGGCGGTCGCAGCTGCCGGGTATCTTTCAGCTAAAGTCGACCAGTCTCTTGTGACCGTAGCGGTCGCGACAGGTGGCAATCTTACCAAAGAGACGCTGAATCGCCTGTTGGAAATGTCAGGGTAAACCGCGTTAGAACCGGTGGCCTCGATACTTCAACTCTTCCCGAGTGGCTTCTGTCTAGGCGGCCTGTTTGTCAGCCCACGTTGAAATACCGCCCCGATCGGGGGTCTGGCGGAGTACAGGTTCTGGGCAAGTCAGGTTTAATGATAACGGTATCACCGAAGCGGTAGATTTCGCCCTGGAAAACGAAACGGACTGGGCAGCAGACCTGTCTGAGCAGAAGGCCATAGCTCGTGACGAACCACCGCCCTGGAACGAAGTTCTGGGCCCTCTCAAACCCCGTGGCGGACCTGCCGGCGTGATCGTCAATAAAGGAAAGCTTATCGCCGAGTGGGGTAATCCAGAACGGGTCGATACGACGTTCAGTGCGACCAAAAGTTATATCGCCCTGTGCGCCATTGTGGCTCTTAAACTGGGGTTGATTCGGGACCTCGACGACCGGTTGCGTGATTATGATCTCAGTGATCATTTTGAGGCATCACAAAACCGGCCGATCAGCTGGCGACACCTGCTACAGCAGACCAGTGAATGGGAGGGTACGTTGTGGACCAAACCGGATCAGGTTGATCGAAACCGGCAGGTCGGTCCAGGTTCTCAGGACTCGGTCAAGGGAGGTCCGCGTGAGCTGAAAGTCCCCGGGACGCATTGGGAGTACAACGACGTTCGAGTAAATCGAACAGCACTTGCGTTACTGGCAGTTTGGAACGAGCCACTCCCCGATGTTCTCAAGCGTGAGGTGATGGATCAGATTGGAGCTTCTAGTAGCTGGGAATGGCACGGTTACGAACATCATTCCGAGGTTAATCTCGACGGTCTGGTCACAGAATCGGTTTCGGGAGGAGCTCATTGGGGTGGTGGTTTATGGATAAACACTCTCGACCACGCCAGGTTCGGACTGCTCTATCTCAATCGCGGTAAATGGGGCGATCATCAGATTGTGTCCGATCAGTGGATCGACATGATGACCACACCGTGCGATAAGAACGATCAGTATGGGTACATGTGGTGGCTCAACACCGGCCATGCCCGATATGGAAAGCACGCTTCGGAATCGTCCTTTGCTGCTTCTGGCGCGGGTGGAAACTGCGTCGTGATTGATCCTGAAAAAGGCCTCGTCGTTGTGACTCGATGGTGCGAAGACGTAACGGGTGTTTTTGATCTTGCTGCTCAGGCAGTGGGATCGTAGCGTTCGATTCATGAGCTCTAACGCATCTGAAGATTCGTCAAAGGCATCCAGCATTGGCACTGGAAGTGGAGACCAACGTCGTCCTCTT
>CAJXBY010000167.1 GCA_913051905.1 uncultured Gammaproteobacteria bacterium
CAGGAGAGTATGAGCAACGCACCGTTTCTGCTGCCCAAGGCCAGAGGCGGTTACCGGCTTGGACACGGCGAAGTGGTTGATCATATGTTTCTCGATGGACTCGAG
This sequence comes from uncultured Gammaproteobacteria bacterium, assembly GCA_913051905.1. The sequence goes on from CAJXBY010000167.1 coordinate 106, forward strand.
GATGCCTATGACACCGGGAAGCTGATGGGATCGTTCGCCGAGGACTGTGCCGATCGCTACGGGTTCACCCGGGAAGACCAGGATGACTTCGCCATTGAATCTCTGACCCGGGCCAAGGAGGCGATCGAGAACGGCGCCTTCGAAAACGAAATCGCTGCCGTCAGAGTGCAGTCACGCGGTGATGACTGGCTGGTAGACACGGATGAACAACCCCTCAAGGGAAACGTTGAAAACATCCCGCGCCTGAAACCGGCGTTCCGTAAAGGCGGTACGGTGACCGCCGCGAACTCAAGTTCCATATCGGATGGTGCTGCCGCCCTCGTGATGATGCGCCTCTCCGATGCTGAAAAAGGCGGTCACGTACCACTTGCAAAAATCCTGGGACATACCAGTTTTGCCCACGAACCGGGCCTCTTTACGACCGCCCCCGTTTTCGCGATCCGGGCACTGCTGGAAAAACTCAACTGGCAGGCGGGCGACGTTGATCTTTATGAAGTCAATGAAGCGTTCGCCGTGGTTACGATGGCTGCGATGCGTGATCTCGAACTGGACCATGAGAGAGTCAACCCGCATGGCGGCGCCTGCGCCCTCGGCCACCCCATCGGCGCATCAGGTGCCCGCATCATCGTCACGCTGCTCGCGGCCCTTCAGCGGTATGACATGAGCCGGGGTGTCGCATCCCTGTGCATAGGTGGCGGCGAGGCCACCGCCATGGCATTCGAAAAGATCGATTGACCGTACCCCAACAGACCACCCGACGATCATGGCGGCCTTCAGCAGCACGCTAGATACGGCAACCCCTGAATTCCAGCGCAACCGTGACGGAATGCAGGCCAGGATCAGTGAATTGCGCGAAGCCGTTGAAAGCGTCTCCCATGGCGGCGATGAGCGGGCCAGACAGAAGCATCTAGACCGCGGCAAACTCCTGACCCGCGACCGGGTCAACCGGCTGCTGGACCCGGGCGCACCCTTTCTCGAACTGTCGCAACTGGCGGGCTGGGGCATGTACGACGGAAACGTTCCGGCCGGTGGGCTGCTGACGGGTGTGGGTCGAGTGAGCGGTCTCGAATGCGTGGTGATCGCAAACGATGCCACGGTCAAGGGCGGCACGTACTTTCCGATTACAGTCAAAAAACATCTCCGTGCCCAGAGAATTGCCGCCGATAATCACCTGCCCTGCATTTACCTGGTCGATTCTGGAGGGGCCTTTCTACCCAGACAGGACGAAGTGTTTCCGGATCGGGACCATTTCGGCCGGATTTTCTTCAACCAGGCGAACATGTCCGCCAACGGCATCCCCCAGATTGCCGTTGTCATGGGTTCCTGTACGGCAGGCGGTGCCTATGTACCAGCCATGTCGGACCAGGCCGTCATCGTCCGCAATCAGGGGACGATCTTCCTCGGGGGTCCGCCGCTGGTCAAAGCCGCCACCGGTGAAGAGGTCACCGCCGAGGAACTGGGCGGGGCCGATATTCACACCCGCGTTTCCGGTGTTGCCGACTATCTGGCCGACGATGACCTGCACGCGATCGAGATCACACGGCAGATCGTCTCGGATCTTCCGCCCCGGACTCCATCGGGCACCCGCACCCGGACCCCGGTCGACCCGCTCTATGACTCCACTGAGATTTACGGTGTCATTCCGGACAATCCCAGGAAGCCCTACGATGTCCGGGAAGTGATCTGTCGACTGGTTGACGGTAGCGAATTCAATGAGTTCAAGGCCCGCTACGGGACCACACTGGTCTGCGCATTTGCCCATATTCATGGTCATCCGATCGGCATCGTTGCCAACAATGGAATCCTGTTTTCAGAGTCCGCCCTCAAAGGTACTCACTTTATTGAGCTCTGCAGTCAGCGCAACATCCCTCTGCTTTTTCTGCAGAACATCACCGGGTTCATGGTCGGGCGGCAGTACGAAAACCAGGGTATCGCGCGGGATGGTGCCAAAATGGTCACTGCCGTCGCCTGCTCCCGGGTTCCACGATTCACCGTGATTGTCGGCGGCAGTTTCGGTGCCGGAAATTACGGCATGTGCGGCCGCGCTTACGATCCGCGCTTCCTGTGGATGTGGCCCAATGCCCGTATTTCCGTGATGGGCGGCGAACAGGCCGCCTCGGTTCTCACCCAGGTTCGAAAGGACAACGCCAGGCGGTCTGGCCGAACAGCAAACGAAGAAGAAGACGCTGCCTTCAAGACCAAAATCCTCGAGCAGTATGAAACCGAAGGGCACCCCTTCTACGCCAGCGCCCGGTTGTGGGACGATGGGGTTATCGATCCAGCTGATACACGCAAGGTCGTTGCGCTCGGCCTCTGTGCTGCACTCAACGCTCCAACCGAAACCACCCGCTATGGTGTATTCAGGATGTAGGCCAAATGCGATATCTAAATCTCGAAAAGGACGACCGCGGAATTGCCCGCCTTACGCTCAACCGGCCAGAGGTACATAACGCCTTTGACGATCAACTCATAGCCGAACTGGACAGTGCGCTCAAGGACCTCGCCGGGGAGCCGGCCGTCCGGGTTCTCCTGCTGAGTGGTGCAGGACGAAGCTTTTCGGCGGGTGGTGATCTCAACTGGATGCGCCGGGCCGCCGATTACAGCCACGAGGAAAACCGCGCCGATGCTGATCGGCTGGCCGTCATGATATCGGCACTGGATCGGTTTCCCTGTCCGACGATCGCGGTCGTCAACGGCGCTGCGTTCGGTGGCGGCGTGGGGCTGGTGGCTGCATGCGACATCGCTGTGGCTTCCGATCGCGCGGTGTTTTCACTCTCGGAAGTCCGGCTGGGACTCATACCTGCCGTCATCAGCCCGTTTGTTGTCAACGCTATCGGCCAGCGTGCAGCACGGCGTTACTTTCTCAGCGGCGAACGTTTTGACGCTGTCACAGCCCAACGGGCCGGCCTGGTTCACGACGTCGCCCCGCACGACGAACTGCCGCAACGGATTGACGCACTCCTTGAGCAACTCCTGGCAGGCGGCCCCTCGGCCCAGCAGACAGCCAAAGAACTGCTGTTTCGGCTCCGCGGGAACCAGGACGAAGAGGACCCGGCGGTCTGGACTGCGCAGCTGATCGCCGACGTCCGGGCAACCGAGGAAGCCCACGAAGGCATCGATGCCTTTCTCAACAAACGCAAACCCGACTGGACCATTGACACCTGATGCCGGGAGCCGTATTGATCGCCAATCGGGGCGAAATTGCCTGCCGGATCATCGGTACGGCCCGGGAGATGGGGATTCGCACCATCGCGGTCTACTCCCAAGCCGACCAGGATGCTCTGCACACCGAACTCGCTGATGAGGCGGTACACATCGGCCCGGCCAACGCCGCCGAGAGTTATCTCAGACCCGATAAGATCCTCGAAGCTGCTAGGTCGTCAGGAGCAGACAGTATTCACCCAGGCTATGGCTTTCTCTCTGAAAATCCGGACTTTGCCGCAGCCTGTCGGAGGGCGAAGTTCACCTTCATCGGTCCACCGACTGAAGCGATCCGCACGATGGCAGACAAAGGTCATGCCCGGCAGGCTGCGATTGAGGCAGGCATACCCGTGCTCGGCGGCTATCACGGCGACGAGCAGAGCCGTCAACGACTGGTGGCTGAGGCGGCAAGCATCGGCTATCCCGTCATCATCAAGCCGGTTGCCGGAGGTGGCGGCAAAGGAATACGAATTGCAAGCGACCCGGACGAACTGGCCGAGCTGATCGAGCCCAGCCGCAGGGAAGCACTCATGGCATTCGCTGACGATCGTTTACTGCTCGAGCGCTATCTAGACCGGCCGCGCCACATCGAAGTTCAGATATTTGCCGATAGTCATGGCAACAACGTCCATCTTTTTGACCGTGACTGCTCCCTTCAGCGCCGCCATCAGAAAGTCATCGAAGAAGCCCCAGCTCGCTGCCTGTCCAATCACCTCCGGGACGAGCTGACCGATGCCGCACTCAAGCTGTCCGAAGCGATCGGCTATGTCGGGGCCGGAACGGTGGAGTTCCTTGTCGAAGGCCCGGAATTCTTTTTTATGGAGATGAACACCCGCCTGCAGGTCGAGCACCCGGTGACGGAAATGATCACCGGCATAGATCTGGTCGAGTGGCAATTCCGGATCGCTGCCGGTGAGTCCCTACCGAGAAAACAGGCACAGATCAGCTCTGTGGGTCACGCTATTGAAGCTCGCATCTATGCCGAAGACACCGAGAACCAGTTCCTGCCCGATGCCGGAACACTGGCTCTGCTGAAGTTCCCGGAACCCGGGCCAGACATCCGCATAGACAGCGGGGTCCGAAAAGGAGACCGAATCGGAATCAACTATGATCCCATGATCGCAAAACTTTCAGTTCGTGGTAGCGACAGCACCGCGTGCTGGGAACGTCTGGGCCAGGTGCTGAAAGTGTCAAGCATAGCGGGAGTCAAGACCAACCTGCCGCTGCTCTCGAGGCTCACCCGGCATCCGGATGTTCGAGACGGAACGGCTGATACGCGCCTGATTGAACGCTGCCTCGCGGACCTCTCAGAGGTGGAAGATGCCGCCCCGCCGATGGTGCTTGCGATTGCCTGTTTCTGCCTGTGGCAGAACACCCGGGCAAAGAACCGTAACGATGCAGCGGCTGGTTTCCGGCAACACTCATCATGGTTCGAATCCGACGGCTGGAGGATGAATCTTCCGGCCGTGCTGATTCTGCGCTTTGAACTGAACAACCAGCTGACCGAAGTTACCTGCAGCCCCGACGGAAAGGCTCTCGAAACCGAGGTCGACGGCGTCCAGTACCGGATCTCCGGACGACCAGACTCAGATCACCAGTTGCGAGTCAGCGTCAACGGCCATCACTTCACAGTCGTCGCAGTGTGGTCCGGCACAAAGCTCCATATGGGGATCAACGGCCGCTTTCACACTGTCAATTCCGCTACTTCGAAGCAAAGACAACACACAGAAGCACACTCCGGCACCCTAACAGCGTCGATGACGGGCCGGGTCATCAAAGTACTGGCTGCGCCGGGTGATGAGGTCAAACAGAAGACGACCTTACTGGTGATTGAAGCCATGAAGATGGAGCACGATCTCAACGCACCTGTCAGCGGCCGCATAGAATCTCTCGATGTGCAGGTTGACCAGCTGGTCGAGCAGGGTCAGAACCTCGGCCAGATCATCCCTGCACAGGACACCGAATCCTGATTCGAGCAGGAAGTGCCTTAGATCACCGCTTCAATTAGCATCGGCCCGTGGGTGGCAAAAGCGGCCTCCAGAGCCTTGTTGAACTGGTCTGCGCTGTCGACCCGAACCGCTTCCACACCCATGCTCCTGGCAAGCGCGGTCCAGTCCAGGTTCGGGCGGTCGAGGTCGAACATGTCATGTGCTTTGGGGCCCGGAGTTGCTCCGACATTACGCAACTCTCCATGGAGGATAGCGTAGGAACGGTTACTAAAAATAACCGTGGTCACATCCAGATTCTCCCTTGCCTGCGTCCACAGCGCCTGGACTGTGTACATGGCGCTGCCGTCTCCGGAAAGACAGAGCACGGGCCGGTCGGGACAGGCGACGGCGGCACCCGTTGCCTCCGGCAGCCCGCGGCCGATCGCGCCGCCGGTTCCGGATAACCAGTCGTGGGGAGCACAGCCCCGGGTAAACGGATGCAGTCCGCGCCCGGAGGTGACGGACTCATCACAGATGATGGCATTCTC
>CAJXBY010000168.1 GCA_913051905.1 uncultured Gammaproteobacteria bacterium
TCAGTGTGACGATCTGGAACGGGATCGTCCTGCTGACGGGCGAAGTGCCCAGCCAACGCAATATCGACACGATTCTGGATATCGCAAAATCACACAATCACTCCCGTCAGGTCATCAATCGAATCGAACTGGCCGGCAGAACGAATTTGACGAGCCGGGCCAACGACAGCTGGCTTACCGCACGTGTCAAGACTGCGATAGCAGCATCGGGCACGCTGGATGCAACAAAGCTCAAGGTGGTCACCGAGCGGGCCAATGTCTACTTGATGGGGCTGGTGACCACAGCCGAAGCCGCTGCAGCGGTCGATATTGTGCGAACGGTTCCGGGCGTGGTCCGTGTCATCAAGGTCTTCGAGTATATCTAGCAGACCGTCAGATTTCGGCTACAAAGCCGTCTTTATCGTTGACTACGGCTGAATCGTTGACTACGGCTGACAAGATTCTGTCGGACGACGAGCAATTGTCTCAACGACTCGAGCGCAGATACAGACCGCTTGTGTTCACTAATGGATGCTTTGACATCCTGCACCGGGGGCATGTCGCCTATCTGGAAGAAGCTGCGGCGCTCGGTAAAACCCTTTTGGTGGCCGTAAACAGCGATGTTTCCATCGCTAAACTGGATAAAGGCGCTAACCGGCCAATCAACCCACTCCACGACCGCATGGCATTACTCGCCGCGTTGGGTTTTGTTGATTTGGTGATCGGCTTTGATGCGCAGACTCCGATCGACCTCATACACCGGGCTCGGCCAGAGCATCTCGTCAAAGGTGGCGACTGGCCGGTCGACCAGATCGTGGGCGCCGGGCTGGTTGAAGGGTATGGTGGCCAGATCCATTCGATACCGATCCGCTATCCGCGCTCCACCAGTGCGTTGCTCACCAGGATTCGCAGAAACTAATCCAATCCCAGGGTCGGTGCTCAGACCGTTGAACCCGAAAGCAGCTGTTCGTATATCTCAGCGTCGTGACCACTGAAACAGCAGGCCACAATTCGAGGTATCCGGGCGGTGTACAACTGCATTGTCTCAAGAGCGAGGACTGCAGCCTGTTCAACCGGGTAACCGTAAACGCCCGTACTGATGCCCGGAAATGCGATCGATTCCAGGCTTTTGGCAACTGCCAGATCGCAAGCATTCGTGTAACAGGCCCGCAGCAGATCAGCCTCTCCCTGCGAGCCGCCCTGCCAGACCGGGCCAACAGTGTGAATGATCCACGACGCACGCAACCCGAAACCCGGCGTCATCCGGACCTCGCCCACCGGACAACCACCCAGCGTTTTGCAGTGCGTGCGCAGTTCAGGTCCCGCCGCATGGTGAATCGCCCCGTCCACACCGCTTCCACCGAGAAGAGTCGAATTCGCAGCATTCACGACTGCCGCTACATCCAGCGTCGTAATATCCGCGGTCACGACTTCGATCATCCCGGTCTATACTGACACAATGGTACGACTATTTCAGCCTGTGTTGATATTGGTAGCCATCAGTGGTGGAATTCTGCTCGGCCTTCATTCCCAGCCGACCGGTGGGAACAGTCCCTCGGAACAACTTCTGCGCAGATACCTAGCGCAGGATATCTTTCTGCAGCCCGGCATCGGACTGAAACGCGTGAAAATTGGGGACAACCTCAGTGCAATCTTGAAGACATGGGACAACCTCATAGCCGTCAGGGAGTTGGGAGGCGATATCCCGCAACAGCAACTCACCTACCAGGCGGAATCCAATACCCGGATCATCATTTCAGGCACCACGACAGTTTTGAAAATTGCTGTGGTCGGCGGGCCCGGGTCATCCTACCGGACCCAGCGTGGCGCCCACTTTGGGATGCCTTTACACCAGGTCGCGTTGCTCTACCGAGGTCTGGGCCAACAGGCTAGTTCTACCGACACACTTAGTTATCCGAGTCAAGGGATTTACTTTGGATTTAAAGGCGGCAGACTCGTGTCAATCATTATCGTCAGTCCAGACTGAAAACATCATCTGGGTTTATTGACCTGATCGTGTATCAGACTCTCCTGCTGGACTGTACAAGCATCGGTTCCAGTTCAGTCAGAGCCCGTCGGTAGACCTTGCGCTTAAACGGCACGATCTGTTCGAGGGGCAACCAGTAATCGACCCATCGCCACTCGTCGAATTCCGGCTGCTCGCTGTGGTCGAGACGGACCTCGGTGTCATCGGCTAGCATGCGCAACAGGTACCACATTTGCTTCTGGCCCCGAAAGGATAGGCTGCTTGATCGAACATAGGTTCGAGGTACGTCGTATCGCAGCCATCGCTGCGTACATCCGATGACCTGTACCTGGGTTGGGCGCAAACCAACCTCTTCATAGAGTTCGCGGTAAACGGCATCAAGGATCGATTCACCTTTCTCAACACCACCCTGCGGAAACTGCCAACCGTCATGTCTTCGGCGCCGGGCCCACAGGACCTGGCCCTCACCATTACACAGGATGATTCCTACATTAGGGCGATAGCCGTCGCTGTCTAAAGACCGATGTCCTAAGCCTCGCATAATCGTAGGTTTTCCCGCTACTAACCGTTAGCGACGATTGTTTCACGATCCGTCGCGGTAGACAATGACAAAGTCCGATGATCAGGCTCCTGATCGCCGCTAACCGAAGAAAATCCGATTGATGGTACCCGCGACCCGCGCCGCCAGAGACTGTCGGGCTTTTCAGTACGGCGCCCGGCTGTTGCTGTCGATCGAGATCAGTTGCCGGAACCGGCTCCTTCACAATGTTCCTGGATGAACAGCAGGAACTCTTCCATCGCCCGCAGTCGAAATTTCTGACGCTGATAGACAATGGAAAACGGCCGGGTCAGCGCAGGGTCCAGGCTGGTCTTGGCCAGCAGGTTCAGGCTGAGTTCCTTGTCCAGGGTGGCCTCAGAGAGCACAGAAATTCCGAGCCCAGCGGCAACCGCGCTCTTGATCGACTCCGGGCTCCCAAACTCCATGGCAAGATTAAGCGCCGAAAACGTTAACTGATGGTCCTGAAGATAATCGCTGATCACCTCACGCGTTCCTGAGCCTTCTTCCCGGCTAATGAATGGATAGTCCATAATCTTATCGGGCTCAACGGCAGAATCATCGGCCAGCGGATGCTCGGGGGTCGTCACCAGCACTAGTTCATCAGTCCAGCACACTTCCGTAACCAGGTTCTTGTTGCTTACCGGTCCTTCCACTATGCCGATGTCGATCTCGTTGCTCTCTACCATGTGGATCACACCCATGGTATTGGCGACGTGAAGCCTCAGGGTAACCTGAGGGAATCTTTGCTGATATTCACCCAGCACCCCGGGGATCACGTATTCACCGATCGTTGTGCTCGCACCGATGACTAGAGGGCCTAATACGTCACCGGTCAGTTTCCGAATTTCGTTATCCATCTCACGATACTCGGAAATGATCCTGTCGCCATAAGACTTCACCAGCCTGCCAGCCGCAGTCAGAGTGATACGGTTGTGGGTCCGATCAAACAACCGTGTATTGAAATACTCCTCCAACTGCCGGATCTGAAATGTCACGGCGGGCTGAGTCATGTGCAGAGCCTCCGCTGCCTTGGTAAAACTCAGCAACTCCGCAACCGTGGTGAAAACTTGAAGTCTTCTGTCAGCCATGCAAGACGATACTTTTCATGTGAGGCGGGCTCAACCGCTCGGTAATCGTACAAGTTCCGGTGAATGACTTAGCTGATGCCCTGCCGAGCCCCTTCTTCAATCACAAACTGCCTGAAGGCCTGCGCCGTCGGAGACAAACGCTTACCCCGCCGGTGCCCGACGTACCAGCGCCGCATAATAGGCATTCCCTTGACCTTGAGCTTAATCAAGCGCTTGGCTCCAAGCTCCAGCTCGACCGTATGGATCGACACGATGGCCAGACCGAGGCCTGCCTCTACGCTTTGTTTAATCGCTTCATTGTCAGTCATCTCGATGGTTGCGTAAGGTACAAATTTTTTGCGGCCGAAAAATCGTTCCATTGCTATTCGAGTGCCGGATCCCGACTCCCGGACCACGAACGTCTCGTTATCAAGATCCTCCAAAGAAATCGCCCGCCGCTTTGCAAACCGGTGATCGGGCGGCGAAATCATGATCAGCGGATTGTCCATGAAGGCGTCTGCCTGAAGGTCTAGGCCTTTAGGCGGCGCTCCCATTAACACCACATCTGGCAGATTTTGCTCCAGATTCTGCAGCAGAGTCTCACGATTGGTCACATCCAATGTAATTTTCACTGCCGGATGCTGACGGGCGAATCTTGCCAGAAGGCGCGTGGCAAAATAGTTGACGGTCGAAGCCACGGAAATTCTCAGCCGTCCAGAATCGACCCCTTTCAGATCATCCATCTCCTCCGTTGCAGTGGCCAGGTGCCTGATGATGGTTCTGGCGTGCCGCAGCATCACTTCACCGGCCTGCGTCAAGAATATTCGCTTACCGATCTGCTCAAAAAGGGGCAGGCCTACAGACCCCTCAAGCTGCTTGATCTGCATAGACACAGCCGGCTGTGTCAGATGCATCCCCTCCGCAGCACGGGTGTAACTTGCGTGCCGGGCCACGGCTTCGAAAACCTGTAACTGACGGATAGTGATATGCACTAACGGTCCTCTGCAAAACACCCCATCGTGCGAGTCTGCGGCGGTCTACATAAATAAGTATATCTTATTTTAAGTATAAGATTAATATAATAAAACTGATACGCATCAGGCCCAGGCGGCGGCCCGAAAACACCCGGAATGGCTTACCTTTAAGCAGCATCCAACCGCCGCAGAGCCTCACCCCGCTCCAGTGCCTGCCTGGACACCGCCGCGCCTTCCTGCAGAGAAGAAACCTGGCCGAGATGACTGAGAATGACTGCCCCACCGTACACCAGACTGTCATACATCGGCCCGGGTCGGCCCTGAAGAGCCTCCCGACCGGCTGCGGCTGCGGCGTGGGCCGAGGCTCCGGCATCGAAGCGGGGTCCGATGTCCTCTCCATTCGCTTCTGCCCCCGACAGATCGTTCGGAAGCGGCACGGCCCGGCTTGGTGATTGAAGACCAATCTCCGAGGGATCAATCCGAAGTGCTTCGTCTTCACCCGCGTTGCAGAAACGCACCAACCGCGAAGCCTGGTTGAGCGAAGCGATCACACCGCCCTCGACTCCTCGTATGATCGCGGCGGAGGTATAGCCGGCCCGGCGCGCGGTAGACGCGAGTCAGCAATTGCGCGAGGCGGAATAGATAATCGTTCGCGCCGATCAGGTCACTCCGCAGCAGCAGCAAATCCTGGTAGTACGAAGTGATGCCCTCGAACACCCACAGCAATCTCGTAAAATTGCGCCGGTCGAGCTTGTACGGGGAGAACGCCGCGGGCTTGATGCGCTTGACGTTCCAGCTATGGAAATACTCGTGGCTGCATAGACTCAAAAAACGTTGGTATTCGCGGGACACACCCTGCTCGCCGATCATCGGCAGCGCGTCCCTTCCGATGATGAGGCTCGACGATGCGCGATGCTCCAGACCGCCGTAACCTTTGCTGACCACGAGAGTCAGGAAACGGTAGTCCGGAAACGGCGGCTCACCGCCAAAGAAGCTGATCTGCTTCTCGCAAAGCTGAGTCAGATCTATTGCGATTCGCTCGGAATCAGCGTCGTGACGCCCGGCAAGGATGAGCTCGTGCCGAACACCGCCGGCCTCGAACTCAGCCGATGTGTATTCGCTGATCTCGAA
>CAJXBY010000169.1 GCA_913051905.1 uncultured Gammaproteobacteria bacterium
CTACGGTCTTCTTGTGGCAGACCGTCGCCGTGACCGGTCTCTGACCCGGCAGCTTACACTTTCCGAAAGCTCGGTCGAGGAGATTGAAAAGATCATTCGCCCACTGCATGAAGAGGCCAGACAGGAGTTGCTCAGTGACGGATTCACACCCGAACAGATCCGCATCGAACTGTCGGCTGACATGCGTTACGAAGGACAGGCCTACGAGTTGAACACAGCCTTGCCCAAAAAGATCGAAAGCATCGATCAGATCGGAAAAGCATTTCAGCAGACCTATGAGGAGCGCTATACCCACGCCGATAAAGGGGCCATCGAAGTGGTGTCATTTCGTGTGGCAGCCTATGGTCTTACAGACAAACCCCAGGTACCGGAGCGCCATGACGGTCGGGAGGTCGACGAGGCGCTGACGGGAGAACGCCCGTGCCGCATTGGCGGTCGAGAACTCCCTACCCGCATCTACCAGCGCGAAAGACTGCCGAATGGGGCCCGACTGCGAGGACCATTACTGATAGATGAGAGTGGTACAACGACCCTCGTGCCTCCAGACGTCACGGTGGAAATCCACCGCAGTGGTGCCCTGGTCCTGTCTCTCACCGCGGACAACAACTGAATCCTGATCGTGAACCGCCTCGATCCGATTACACTGGAAGTCGTCACAGAGGGCATGATCTCAGTGGTACGGGAGATGCGGGCGACGGTTTTTCTGACCGCCCGCTCGGTCGCGATCTACGAAGCACGGGATTTCTCCTGTGGCCTGTTCGATGCAAAGGGTCAAGTGGTCGCGCAGTCGGAGGACATCGGTTCCCACGTTGTACCCATGCCGTGGTCCGTAGAGTCATCGCTGAAGATTTTGGGAGATGATCTCGCACCGGGTGACGTAATCGTCATGAATGACCCCTATCTGGGTGGTACCCACCTGAATGATGTGACCCTGATCTACCCGGTGTTTCACGACGGAGAGCTGGTGTTCTTTCCTGCTGTTCGCGAGCACTGGGCAGATGTCGGCGGGTCGGTACCAGGCTCGATGTCCGGCACAGCGAGTGAGATCTACCAGGAGGGTCTGCGTATTCCACCGGTCAAGTTGGTGGAACAGGGCGAGATCAATCAAGCTGCCATGGAGATCCTGCTCTCTAACATGCGGGTCCGCGACGAACGAATCGGTGACTTCAACTCCGGGCTTGCCGCCTGTCGCACCGCCGAGCGCCGTATTCGTGAATTGATTTCCCGTTACAGCATTGAGACGCTGTTGGCGGGTGTGCAAAGTAACCTCGAACGTTCAGAAACCCGTATGCGGGCCCAGATCGCCAAACTGCCTGACGGCGAATATTTCTACGAAGATTACCTTGAGACCTTCAGTCAGCCGCCGGAGTGCAGACTGGAACCGTTACTGTTACCGCTGCATCTAACAGTGACCGGGGAGACCTTGACCGCCGATTTCACCGGTGCGGCTGAGCAGGCTCCAGCGCCGGTCAATTCGACACTCGCCGTGACCGCCGCATCGGTGTTTATCACGTTGAAGTCGGTGTTTGATCCGACACAGGCGCTCAATCACGGCTCGTTTCGCCCGGTATCGGTGATTGCGCCGGAAGGCACTATCGTCAATGTCACCCATCCTGCTCCGGCCGGTTCCCATGGGGAAATTCGAAAGCGGGTGATCGCGACGATGCTCGGTGCGCTGGCCCACGCCTGCCCCGAACGTTCTTCAGCCGATATTCACCGGACGTCATTTCATAACCTCATCGGGGGAATCGACGCGACGACTGGAAAGGAATACGTGCACTACGAGTGGTCGTCAGGGGGCAACGGCGCTTTTCTCGAAGACGACGGACCCAGTTCCATGGCAGCTATCGACTGGGGTGATCTGTGCACGGTACAGTCGGCAGAGGTCATGGAAACCCGCTATCCCCTGCACGTCAAGTGGAGTCGGCAGGCGATGGATTCAGGTGGCGCAGGCCGTACACGTGGTGGACTGGGAACCCGTCGCGCGCTGCAGTTGACCCGTGGCCGGGCGTTGTATTCGCTGCTTTCAGATGGTGCTGTCCTGCCCCCGTTCGGAATTCTGGGTGGCCAGAGTGCTGCCCCAGTCGGCAGCTACATGCACCGGGACGGAGAGAACATACCCTTTTCTACACCGGGCAAGGTGGGTGGACACACGGTCAATGCTGGTGAGGTCATCGTGCTGCAAAGTGCCGGTGGTGGCGGTTATGGGGATCCCACTGAGCGCGATCCTAACTCAGTGCTGGAGGACGTCACCGAGGGTTATGTGTCTGTTGAACAGGCACGCGAACTTTACGGGGTGATCATCAGCAACGCTGAAGTGGATACTGCCGAGACCACCCTTCAACGACAGCAGCAGAACACCCAGCGGCATCGGATGAAGCTCGAAGGACCCTGTGACAGCTCGTCCTATGAGATCGTCGGCCGAAGCAGCAAACGGGTAGTCAGGCTGCATCCGGATGATGCCGGTGCCATCGAGGTGAGTGAAGACCAGATACTGGAAATTGTCGGGCGTGGCGGAGCGCCGCTTCGGGCCTGGGCGCGGATCGATCCTGGCAGCCATGCCGGACACCTGGTGCTGGACGTGCGGGGTTATGAGGTGCTGCGCCTCGAACCGGGTGCCGATGTCGAGATTCGCCCGCTGTTCAGACCAGAATTGTCTTGATCTGATCCTTCTCTGGCAAGCGAAATCAGTTACCGCAACAGACCAGTATGAAATTTTCTAGGTGGTTCTGGTACTCACGCAGGTTCACGGCGGTGAACCATCCACAGGCCGACAATGGCCAAGGCAAAGCCGGCCAGCACGTTGAGTGACAGGTGCTCGCCAAGAATCTGCCAGCCCAGGATCGCCGTCAGTCCTGGAGTAATGTAGAAGTTGGCTGCTACCTTGCCTGCGGTGCCTGTTTTCAGCATGTACAGATAAAGACCCATGCCGCCCAGTGAGACACCGAAGGTCAGGTAAAGGAAACTCCAAATTAGTTCCGGCGTGACCGTGACGTGGACGTCTTCAAACAATAAAACGACGAGCCAGCAGAACACCGCCGCAGTATTGAGCTGGACGCAGTTTGCGGTGATCAGTGCAGACGATTTGCAGAATCTCGCGTAATAAAGGGTCCCGACAATGAAACAGGCCGATCCTCCCACACCCCACAATACGCCTTCCGTGTGATCGAGGTCGACAATATTGATCCCGGCGACGAGTGCGACCCCGGCCGTGCCGAGCAAAAAACCGATCCACTGTGTGGGGCGAAAACGGTCGCCCAGCACCGGCCCCGATAGAAAGGCCGTCATCAGGGGTTGCAGAGACCCGATCAGTGCCATCGTGGCTGCGGAAATTTCCGCCAGGGCCCAGTAGCCGGCGGTCAGATAGGCGCCACTGAGCAGGACACCTGCGACCATCAGGTGCGGCCATACCCGCGCGGCTTCGCGCCAACCGCCCCATGATCCTGAGACAAACGTCAAGGGCAACAGAATGAGTCCCGCCAGGGTAAACCGGGCAGCCAGAAATGTGATTGGCGAGATGTCCGGAATCCCTATTCGTACTGCAATAAATGCACCGCTCCACAGTAGTACGAAGAGCAGTGGCAGGGCGATATTCATCCTGTCACGGCTCGCCGGAGTATCCTGGCTTTCATTGATGGCACTACCCGTAGTCGCCGGTAGCAGGTGAGCAGTAATGTCCTGCTCTGCTCCGAAACTCTGTTATGGGATCAGCAGTGTTCCCGAATCTGGGCGGTCTTGGACAGTACGCCTTCGATAATTTTCTCGGTCTGATCCTGCATCTCCGCATCGCCAGAGCCGAGTGGTCGAAGGATGAACTTCGAGACTTTGTGGTCTGCATAGGCCTGGATATGTTCCAGAATCTCATCTGCTCCGCCGACCACGAACCCGCGTCGGGCTTCTTTTCCTGTCCGCTTCTCGAAATCAGCGGCTGCTTTTCGTACCAGCTCATCGCTCCAGGACCCGAATCGGACCCCGAAGCCCGCGCTGAAATGATCTGGATCGATCGATCTACCCTGCCGGGCGGCCGCCAGAAGGATTCTGTCGATAACCACACCAACCTCTTGTGGGGTCTCGAAAGAGGCCTGCCAACCGGTCCCGTATTGTGCGGTACGCGTTATGGCCGCGTCAGAACTGCCGCCGACCCACAGCGGTAATCGAGTCTGCACCGGACGGGGCATGATCGAGGCCCGGTCATACTGGAAAAATCGGCCACTGAAAGTGACCTCTTCTTCAGTCCAGAGCCGGCTCATGATATCCAGCGCCTCGTTCATTCGCTGTCCGCGCCCCCTGGTCGGCGTGCCGGATGCGACAAAATCCCGTGACCGGTTGCTTCCCAGTCCAAAGGCCGGCAACAGGCGGCCGCCGGAAAGATAGTCGATGGTGGCACATTGCTTGGCTGTCTGTAGTGGGTCCCGCAGCCCCATCGACGCCACGTTCATGCCGAATTTGATCTTGCTGGTCGCACCGGCAAGCCCGGCCATCGCGCTCATACACTCAAGAAACGGCTCGCGGGAAATCAGCCGGTCGGTCTGCCACAGTGAGTCGACACCGGCCTCGTCACAACGTTTGACCCACTTCCAGTACCCTTCTGCACTCGAGAAATGAAAAGTCGACAGACCGAGGCCGATTCCGATTGTCATAACGTTATCCGTACTCTCTCTTTTGGTGAGATAACTCCGATCACGAAAAGAAATATGAAGAGAACCATATTTTTACCCACCAAAGTATAGACTCTACGAAGCTGATGATGTGTCAACATGTCCCGAGTAACGTGAACGCAGGAGCGCTGAATGAAGATCAAACGGATTGAGCACATTGCTGTTGCGGTCAATCAACTGTCCAGCATGCGAGAGATACTTGAGAACAAACTGGGATTGACGCTGGAGTATGAGGAGAATCTTCCACAGTACAACACGAGGATCGCCATGTATCCGGTGGGGGACACCTATATAGAGATTCTTGAGTCGGACAAAAAGGGTACCGAAGTATCAGACTGGATTGACCAACATGGTGAGAGTCTCTTTCATATCTGTCTGGAAGTCGATGACATCGACGCCGCGCTGGTTGAACTCAGACAGAAAGACGTCCGACTCATCGATGAAACACCGCGTATTGGGCATGCCAACTCCCGCATCGCGTTTCTCGATCCTGCGTCAACGGGTAATCTTTTGATTGAACTCGTTGAGCTGGCGGAATCTGCTGAATCCAGTGCCCGGACCCCCTGAGTACCGATTCAGGCTCTTGAGCTTAGGTTTCGATCCATAATGTAAGAGCCGAACGGATTGTTCTACGGGAGATTTTGATAATTCTGATGACAGAGCGAGGTATTTAATGAGTTTGCTGAATCAAAAAGACGATAGCCATGCGTTTCCGATAACCGGTTCAGGGGCAGACGAGGTTCTCGAAAGGATCAATGAGTTGAAATCTGATTTGCCTTCGCGGGCGCACGGCCAGTTTGGCCTGTACGCGATGGAAGGCGAGGATTCAGTCCAGGAATTTGGTGAGCAGGCCTATCGAACGTTTATCCGAATGAATACAGTGTTCTCTTCGGTGTTGCCGGGGCTTGCAATGATTGAAGATGATCTACAGGCCATGTGTGTAGAAATACATAATGGCGGCCGAGCGGGCCGGGCGAACATCACGTCGGGTGGAACTGAAAGTATTTACTGTGCGCTTCACGCCATGC
>CAJXBY010000170.1 GCA_913051905.1 uncultured Gammaproteobacteria bacterium
TCGGCCACGATCAGGTGCTCGCAACCGGTGACCGGGTCGAGATCTACAGGCCCCTAGTGATATCGCCCGGTGAGGCCCGTCGTCGACGGGCACAACTGAAATCCTCGTGCTAACCTCAGTCGGATGGGTCTTCCCGGGGGCGCCAGATTTTCTGCCAGGTGCGGGTGAGAAATCCCGTCTCTTCAGAGTCAGTTTCGGCCTGGGGGGTCTCCGTGGCCGGTGCACCGTCCTGATCACTCTTGATCTCGACGAGATGTTCGTCTTCAAATATGAGGGTCAGGTGGCGCTGCTCGGTCTCCTGGGTCACTCCAGACTTAAAGCTGAAATAGTAATCCCAACGCTTGGCGTGAAACGGATCAGCAACCAGCGGTGACCCGAGCAGGAATTGCACTTCGGCTTTGCTCATGCCGTTTTTCACCTGATCGAGTTGGGCTTTGCTAATGACGTTGCCCTGCTGGATGTCGATACGGTAGGTCCGCACGCAGCCGGTTATCAGTATCAGCGTGAGGGCCACAGTGGCCAGTGTCAGAGGGCGTATCATCATTCCAGAAAGACAGTTGGGGTCGAATGCTTACATTGTGAGCTAGTGCGTGTTGGTAACTCTGATGATGACACGGGCCTTACGTTGACTCCAGTCTCAAATGTGTCACGCCGTCGCTTTCTGCAGCATTTCTTCGGCATGGGCCCGTGTCTGCTGGGTAATCTGGATGCCGCCCAGCATGCGGGCGATCTCTTCTGTACGGCTATGCGGATCCAGCGTGTGGATATTCAGGCCCGATTCACCCGTTTTGGTCACCAGCAGGTGACCACTGCCCTGAACCGCCACCTGGGGGAGGTGCGTGATACACAGGATCTGGCGTTCTTTACCAAGTTCGCGTAATTTGCCGCCGACAATTTCGGCTATGCGGCCACCGATCCCGATATCGACCTCGTCGTAAATACAGCTGGGAACCGAATCGATAGCAGAAGTAACGACTTGTACCGCCAGACTAATTCTGGACAGTTCGCCACCGGAAGCCACTTGATCCAGGGGTGCCATCTCCCGGTCAGCGATGGTCCTGACCTGAAACTCTACTGATTCCCTCCCGTGAAGGCCGGCACGGTCCTGGTCCAGAGGCGTTAGTTCAACCGAGAACACCGATTCATCCAGTCCCAGGTCAGCAAGCTGGGCGGTGACTGTGATACCCAGGCGTGCCGCCCCCGCTGTCCGTGCGCGGCTGATTCTTTCTGCCAGTTCGTCGTAATCCTTCTCGAGCAACTCGATCTGACGCTCAGTTTCCCGGATTTCATTTTCACTTGTCATGGCGACATCCAGCGCCTGGCTGATCCTGCCCAGTTCTTCGTGCAGATCTTCAGGATTGACCCGGTACTTTCGGGCTATATCGTGCAGCAGGGTCAGTCTTGCATCCAGACGTTCAAACTCGTCAGGGTCATGTTCGTAACCAGAGCGGCAGCGTTGCATGTCGATGAGTGCATCTGACAGCAGCACGGCGATGTTTTCCAGCTGCGTTTTGCAATCTTTGAGTTGCGGGTCGTACGCTTCGAGTTCCGACAGTCGACTCGTTGCACGGGCCAGTAACGCTGACACGGCGCCTTCTTCTGCTTCGTCCAGTTCCTGCTGAATGTGCCAGGTACCTTCCGCGAGTTCCCGGATGTGGGAAAGGCGGCTGTGGGACGCATTCAGGGTGTCTAGCTCGGCCGGGTCCGGATTCACTTCGGATAGTTCGTCGAACTGGTGGCGCAGGTAGTCTTGTTGCTGTTGCGATTGTTCGGCCTTGTCCCGAAGACGCTGTAATTGAGTCCGGGATTGACTCAGTTCATTATAGGTCCGTGTGATCCGGCCCACGTCCTCGCCTATACCCGCAAAAGTATCCAGCGTGGTTCTCTGAACGGATTTTTTCAGCAGCAGGTGATACTCGTGTTGCCCATGTATATCCACCAGCAGCAGGCCGAGTTCCCGCAGTGACTGGATCGGGACCGGGCGAGCGTTGATGAAACCCCGCGAAGCCTTATCCTGGTACACGACGCGGCGTAGAGTGCATTCGTCCGAATCGGAAGCGAGCTCATGCTGATCGAGCCACGCCCGGGCACGTGAGTTCCCACTGAGTTCAAATCCAGCCTGGATTTCACACGCTGTACAGCCTGACCGGATGATCTCAGCGGAGGTGCGGCTGCCAAGCAGGATGGCAAGTGCATCGACAATGATGGATTTTCCAGCACCGGTCTCACCGGTGATGACGGTAAAGCCGCGGTCAAAGGAGAGTTCGACCTGTTGGACGATCAGGAAATCTCGGACGTCAATCCAGCTGATCATCACGCTGTCTGCAGCGGGTCATCCCCAGCCGAGCTTGGAACGCAGAGCGGTAAAGTGGTTGTGGCTGTTGATGCGCAGCAGGCGGGTCACTGTCTCGGCACGCCGAATTCGGATCACTTCGTTTCCGGTAACCGAGCGCTGGTGAAGCCCGTCAATAAAGACATTGCCGTTGGCACCTGCAAGGTCGAGTACTTCCAACTCGATGATGCTGCTGTCATCCAGCACCATCGGACGGTGACCAAGGCTGTGAGGGCAGATCGGGGCGAACACTAATGCAGGCAACAGGGGATGGAGGATCGGTCCGCCTGCCGACAGGGCGTAGGCGGTCGAACCCGTGGGTGATGCAACGATGACACCGTCTCCCCGGGTTCGGCCCACCGGCTCTGAATTGACCCGTGTATCGAACTCGATCATCCGGCCGGTGTTCCCTTTACTAAGGGTAATGTCATTCAGAGCGGTGATTTCCGTGCCGACTTCACCGTCGCTGGTGATCTGGACGCACAGCATCATTCGTTCCTCAAGGGAGAATTCGCCGCGCAGCACCTCGTCGATGTCAGTCAGCATTCTCTCTGCTGAAATATCAGTCAGAAATCCCAACCGGCCCAGATTGACACCGATCAGCGGCACCGCGTGCTGTGCCAGCTGCCGGGCGACGTGTAGCATGGTTCCGTCGCCACCGACGACAATTGCGAGGTCGATCGTCTCCGGCACCGGATCACCGGAGTCCTCGATTCTTGTGCCGGAGATTCCGGTCGCTGTCGTGTCACCCAGAAACACCTGAATGCCCTTCGTTTCAAGGTGTTTTCTGACTTCGGTCAGGGTGACGTTGACCGTGGAGTCCTTGTAGCGACCGTACAAACCGACTGATTTGAATGACATGCCGGTCAGGTCCAGTGTTGGCTGTTGACGTGATTGGTTCGCAAACGCACCATGTTTACCGTGTTGATAATTGCCTGTGGGCTGGTCGGTGGTATGATTGAAGAAGTGCCAGGTCCACCGAGCCAGCAGCCGGGATTTTACATCCAAGCGCCCTGATCACAGAAAAACGCTTTCGGGTGATGACAACCGTAACGGAAATTAACCTCACCGAAAGGGCCGAGACCCTGTTGCGGGAGCTGGTCCGTCGCTATATCAGTGACGGAGAGCCGGTGGGCTCCCGGACCCTTTCCCGCGAGTCCGGACTCGATCTGAGTGCAGCGACCATCAGAAACGTGATGTCGGACCTGGAAGACTTGGGTCTGATCCGCGCACCGCACACCTCAGCAGGCAGAATACCGACGCAGTTGGGATACCGCGTGTTCGTCAATACCATGCTCAAGGTCAAGCCGCTTGACTCCAGCTCGGTCAAGGAGATCAACAGCGGGCTGGCCTCGGCCAGAGACCCGGATGAACTGATGGGGACCGCCTCGGAGCTGCTCTCCCAGATCACGCATTTCGCGGGGGTCGTACTGCTACCGGGTGGTGAACATGCAAACTTCCGCCAGATCGAGTTCCTGCCGCTCGCCGACGATAGGATACTTGCGATTCTGGTGACGGCGGACGGCAGGGTCCAGAACAGGGTACTTTTCGTAGACAGGAAGTATTCGCCATCTGAGCTTGTCGAAGCGGCGAATTATTTCAATGAGCAATATTCTGGGCAGTCTCTGACCGGTGTCCGACAAAGGCTGCTGCAGGATATGGAGCGTGACAGTGCTTCCATGAATCGGATCATGCGAACAGCAGTCGCCATGGCCAAGGAACTCTTCACGGAAGAGACCGTCTCCGAAGGTGTGGTCGTCAGCGGTGAAACGAACCTCATGAGTGTTCCCGATTTTGATCAGCTTGAGAAACTCAGGGAAATTTTCGATGCCTTCAAGGCCAAACAGGACCTTCTGCAGCTGTTGGACAAGAGCATGAATGCCCGGGGCATATCGATCTTTATCGGCGAGGAGTCCGGTTACAACGCGTTGACCGAGTGCAGTGTCGTCACTGCACCCTATGAATCCGATGGGCGCTGCATCGGCGTTCTCGGGGTGGTTGGACCGACCCGGATGTCGTACGAGGAAGTGATCCCGGTGGTGGACATTACCGCCCGTTTCCTGGGCAACGCGCTCAAGTCCCTGCATTAGACCCGCCGGACCGCTTCAGCCCTGGGTTGTGTTGCTGCACTTGAAAAAGCGGATTCGCACCCCAATTTCTCCCTGTTGACTTCAATGGCGCCAAGAGGGCGCTCCAGACGGAGATTCCACCAGCGATGAAAAAGGTCAATCATTCAGATCAGTCGGCCGAGACCCCTGACGAGGAGGTCAAGAGCGAGACAGCAGATGCAGGTGATGCCCCACAAGACTCGTCCGGGTCGCAGGCCGAGGCCTCGCCGGGCCAGACGGGCGCGTCCGAGGCGGTGCTGGTGGCCGCCTCGTACGCAGCGTCGGTCTGCGCATTGACCGACGGCGCGACGTGCGCGTGCGGCGGCGGCACCGTCTTCTACGGCAAGAAGTACGCCGCGGGGCAGCCCGGGGCCGGGGCCGAAGCGACCCTCGCGCAGATGCTCCGCGACGGGAACTACGCGACAAAATCGCTCGCGGCGGGCGGCTCGATCACGTGCAACCAGGTCGGGGGCGGGGCCGACCCGGCGCCGCATTTTACCAAGTACTGCCTTTGCGAGTCGAGCGCGGACGACGCGGACGACCCATTCCTGAGCACCGACGAGAGCCACAAGACCACCGAGGCCTTGTCGACGGTGGCCGCCGTGTGCTGCGGCGCCGCGCCGACGCGGGTGTGCAGGCCGAACTTGCGGATCCGGGTGAGCTGGCCGCCCGCGAGGTAGCTGTGGCCGAACTCGAAGGCCGAGTCGAAGCGGGCCTCGTTGTACATCATCAGCGCGATGCCTCCCGCGAGGACGGGCGCCGCGAAGAGGAGGCCTCTCTTGACCATATGCTTCCAGGCGCTCAGGTCGAAGCGGTTGTTCGGGAAGAAGAGCTGCCAGGCGAAGAAGACGAAGCAGAAGGCGATGGGCGTCCGCGTCGCGAAGCCAATGGCCAGAGCGATGCCGGCGAGGAGAGGACGCTTGGCGTCGAGCCCCGCCAGGAGGAAGCAGAGGTTGCACGTGACTCCCAGGATGAGTGCCGTGAACCAGACCTCGCCACGCACCGCCGAGAAGAAGGTCACGCTCCCCAGGGCGAAGAGGACGGTCAACCAGAGGTTCTCGGAGCGGCTTCGTTCGCTGTATCCCCGCTGCACGAGGAGCTGGAGGCCGCGCTGGAGAAGATGAAGGAGAATTTGGCCACCGCGGGTGGCAGCATCGAGGACGTCGTCCGATTCAATTGTTTTCTGAAAGGTCTCGACGAAAGGATCCATACGGGCCGCCGTAGTAGGGCCGAA
>CAJXBY010000171.1 GCA_913051905.1 uncultured Gammaproteobacteria bacterium
GCCGTGACACCACTGGGATCCAGAGGCGGAGAAACCTCGACGACATCGCCGCCAATCAACTCCAGATCCGCCAGTTCGCGGATCAGCCGTTGAGCTTCCCGCATGGTGATACCGCCCGCTTCAGGCGTACCGGTACCCGGCGTGTAGGCGGGGTCCAGACCGTCGACATCAAAACTCAGGTAGACCGGTCCGGTGCCGGCGACCTCCCGCGCCAGTGCGGCCACTTTTTTCCAGCCCAGATCTTCGAACTCCTCGATCGAGATGACCCGCATACCCTGTTGATGCGAGTAGTCGAGTCCATCGGCAAAGTTCTGCCCCCCCCGTATGCCGATCTGTATGGTTCGGTGTGGGTCGATCAATCCCT
This sequence comes from uncultured Gammaproteobacteria bacterium, assembly GCA_913051905.1. Next base: position 365 of record CAJXBY010000171.1, read on the forward strand.
CGTCCACCGCCAGCCGGAACGGGGCACCGTGGTGAAACTTGGAACCGGCAAAAGGCGGCCAGGTATCCGTGTGGGCATCGATATGCACCAACCCCAAGGGCTGATCGAACCGTTGGTTGAGCGCCTTTAATATCGGATACGTCACCGAGTGATCTCCGCCCACAGCCAGTGGCAGAACCTCCGTCTCTGCGATCACGGAGAAAAATCGGTGAATATCCTCGACGGCACGGTCCAGGTTGAAAAAATCCGTAAACCGAACGTCACCGAGATCGGCAACACGGGCCAGTTCAAAAGGCCGGACATCGGTGGCAACGTTGATGGCTCGCATCAGCGTCGATTCATTACGCACCTCGCGCGGCCCGTAGCGCGCCCCGGTCCGGCACGTCAGGCCGCCATCATAAGGCACCCCGATGATGCCGATATCGACCTCGCTGAGATCGGACACCTGCGGCGTCCGCATGAACGTCGCGACCTCGCTGAAACGTAGCCCCTGCATGGGCTCGTACGTTTCTCCGGTGATATCTCTCCGCTGGTAAAACGAGCGATGCTCAGTCGATGCCATGTTGTTGTCCCCTGGTTTGCTCTACGACCGCATCAGCAAGCGGTCTTGTTTCTGCTCACGGGTGGTTTGCAGCGCGGTCTGTCTGCTGGCCGCCGGACCAAACCCGAATTCTAAAGAGGGCGCTTTGTCGACGCACGCCTTGCTGAGTTACTGCTCAGCCGATGTCCTGCACTGCGTGACGCAGTGCATCCAGCGGCGCAACAGGAACCAGTGCGGCCAGTTTGCCGCTGTCAATCAGCGCCCCCGCCGCTTCAATATCCGGATGCATCGTACGGTCCCTCGACCACTCCGGCACCGAGCGACGAAGGATCGCGTGAGCCTGCTCTATGAGAGCCGAAGATTTCAGGGGCCGGCGTAAAGAGATGCCCTGGGCTGCCGCCAGGTACTCGATGGCAAGTATCGAACCGGTGTTGTCATTCATCGCTCCGAGCCGTCTGGCAGCGAACGTTGCCATACTGACATGATCCTCCTGATTGGCCGACGTGGGCAGGCTGTCGACGGATGCCGGGTGGGCAAGGCTTTTGTTCTCCGATGCGAGCGCCGCGGCCGTAACGTGGGCCATCATGAAACCGGAATCCAGTCCGGCTCGCGGCGTAAGGAAGGGCGGCAACGCACTGATGCTGGAATCGATCAGCATCGCGACCCGCCGTTCGGCAAGGGACCCGGTCTCTGCAATGGCAAGCGCCATATTGTCAGCGACCATGGCAACGGGCTCGGCGTGAAAATTCCCCCCAGACAGCACTTCGCCGGTCTGGCGGCAAATCAGCGGGTTGTCTGAAACCGAATTGGCTTCCCGCTCCAGTACCCGTGCGGCGTGGCCCAGCTGTTCCAGACAGGCCCCGAGCACCTGGGGCTGACACCGCAGGGAATACGGATCCTGGACCCGGTCACAGTCGGCATGGGAACGATTGATTTCACTGTCGTTGAGGAGAACGCGATACAGCCTGGCGATCTCCCGTTGTCCCGGATGGGGCCTTAAGTGGTGAATGCGCTCATCGAACGGTACGTAACTCCCGAGCGCCGCCTCGACAGCCATCGCTCCGGTCACGAGTGCCGAGGCCAGGTTGCGTTCCGCGGTGAAAAGCGCGTCTATGGCGAGCGCTGTGGAGATCTGGGTACCGTTCACCAGTGCTAGTCCCTCCTTAGCCTCGAGGACCAACGGGTCCAGACCCCTCATCTGCAGGGCTTTGGCCGCGGGGTGTCTCTTGCCGTCGACGAAGACCTCGCCTTCACCGATGAGCGGCAGGCTGAGGTGTGCCAGCGGGGCGAGATCACCGGACGCCCCGACTGAGCCCTTTTCCGGGATCACCGGTATGAGGTCATCCGAGAGCAGGTGCAACAGCCCTTTGACGATTTCGGGACGCACACCGGAATAGCCCTGGGCAAGGCTCAGCGCCTTGAGCGCCAGAGCAAGACGAACCACGGGAATGGGTATCGGATTACCGACACCGGCCGCGTGCGACCGGACCAGGTTTTGCTGAAGTGTGGTGACATCGGCCGTCTCGATCCTTGTTTGGGAAAGCTTCCCGACACCCGTGTTGATCCCGTAGGCCGGTTCAGCCGCGGCGACCGCTTTTTCCAGCCACGCATGGCCCTCCCGCGTGGCCACCCAGACGCTGTCCGGAAGACTGATCCGCACCCGTTCCGATCTCAGGACCCTAATCTGGTCGAGGGTCAGTTCCGCCGCTTCCAGTTTTATTTCATTCATTCTTGGCTCCCTTGTAACTGCAGGTGGACAGACACCCTCAGGTGTCGTTCAGGGTCGCAACCACCTGCTGGAAAGGTAACGCGGCGGATTCCAGCAGGGCATGCACACCATCGACCACCACGTGCTGGCCGCCGACGATGACGTTGGATACATCACCAGTCCTTGATCCTGCAAAAATCCAGCTGTCCAGCACCTGGTCCGACGATAACGCCGCGAGGTCCGCATGACTGTTGTCAAGCTCCAGGAGGTCTGCCCGAGCGCCGGGAACCAGCCCCCAGGTGCCCTCGCCCAGTGCCCGGTTGCCGCCTGCCAGTGCAAGCTCGACGAGCGAACGTCCGACACTGCCCTCATCGTCTTTTACCAGCACCGTACGTCGCTGCAGGCTGAGTCTTTGTGCATATTCGAGCAACTTGAGTTCTTCCGACGGGGCGGTACACACCTGGCTGTCTGAACCGATACCAAAACATCCGCCACTCTGCAGGAACTCAGCTGTGGGAAAAACACCATCACCCAGATTGGCTTCTGTGGTAGGACAAAGCCCGACCGTCGCATCGCTTTCGACGATCGATCGAAGTTCGTCCGGCTCCGCGTGTGTGGCATGAACCAGGCACCAGTTTTGATCGACCGGGCAGATCTCGTGCAGCCAGGCGATGGGGGTTCGGCCGTTCAGTGCCCGGCATTCCACCACCTCTTTCTGCTGTTCGGCGACGTGAATGTGAACGGGTACGCCCGCGGCGAGATTCCCAGCGTCCTGCAAAGTCCGGGTCAAAACCTCAGGGGCCACCGCGCGCAGGGAGTGGGCCGCAAAGCCGAGGGCTCTGTCCGGATCGTCTGCGCAGTGCAATGCGCAGGCTTGAACCAATTCAAGATAGTGGTCAGGCAAGGAGAAAAAGCGCTTTTGCACGCCTTGCACGGCCTGGCCGCTAAAACCGCCCCGGCAATACAGTACCGGCAGTAGCGTGATCGCAATACCGGCCTCCGATGCAGCTTCCAGAAGCCGTGCCGACATCTCGGCGGGATCAGCGTATGGATTTCCAGCCGGATCGTGGTGCAGATAGTGAAACTCGGCAACTGTGGTGTAGCCGTTCTGCAACATCTGTGAATAGACATAACGGGCCACAGCCTGCAGTTCGTCCGGCCCGAGTCGGGCATTGGCACGGTACATCCGCTCGCGCCAGCCCCAAAAATCGTCGTGGCCGGCCAGTTTGTGCTCCGTGAGCCCAGCGATGGCGCGCTGGTGTGCGTGGGAGTGCAGATTAGGCATCCCCGGTATCACGGTACCGTTGAGGTTCAAGTCCACCGGTTTGCCGTCGTCTCCGACGACTGCTGTGATACGGCCCGAGGCGTCCAGCTCAATCACGCAGTATTCACACCAGCCCTCGGGGGTAAGCGCCTGAGCACACCGGATTCTGTTTAAGCGCTGCGCCGCAGGTTTCACGGCCGCCTGATCCTAAAGACCCCGCCGAGGGCCGATGTGGAAAAAGTGTTGGGGTTTTCTCTCATGCACATGCCTTCTTTCACCTTGAAGGAAAGTCTTTCTTGTCCGGTCTTTATGGTGGACGAGGGTGTCCCCTATATCCTAACCTGATTGATCAACTCACTATGAACCCGCCGGTTGTTTTTATCCTTGTTCGTCTTTTTCTTGCTAACCTCTATGCTCGGCAATACGCCCTTGGGGTCAAGCACTACTTGGCGACCAGAAACCTCATCAGTCCACCTTAACCGGAGACGGGGCCTCGCCCAGTCACAAAAAAACGCAAGGAGACCAGGAAATGCCGTGGATCAAAACAGTGCCGTATGAGGATGCCGAAGGGCGACTGAGAAAGCTTTATGATCGTATAAAAGGTCCGGACGACAACGTAGACAACATCATGATGATGCACTCCCTGCGGCCGCATACCCTGGAGGCCCATATGGCGATCTACAAATTCGTCCTTCATCACCCGGATAACACCATTCCAAAGTGGTTTCTTGAAACACTCGGTGTCTGGGTGAGTTCCCTGAACAACTGTGATTATTGTATCGATCATCACTTTGCCGGCCTCAAAAGGCTGCTGGCGGACGACCACAAAGCCCGCGCCATCAAAGCCGCGATAGACGCGCGAGATGTTTCCGGCGCCCCGCTGGACGGTAAGCAGAAACTTGCCATGCAGTATGCGCAGACCCTGGCCCAGTCACCCTCTACCACCAACGAAACCATGGTCGCAGATCTGCGGGCGGCGGGTTTTGACGATGGCGAGATCCTCGAGATCAACCAGGTGACTTCTTACTTCTGCTATGCCAACCGAACGGTGCTGGGTCTGGGTTGCTCGACGGAGGGAGACATCATTGGATTGTCTCCAAATAATTCAGATGACCCGGACGACTGGTCACACCGATAGGGAGGCCCGCCGTTTTTTTGTATTGACCCTGTGGAGTCCAGGCAGCACGTCCGGTTTTTCTATATGCTTATGGCCAGATGACAGCTGCAGATAATCGACATGTCAGCGACGAATCAGTCGCATCGTTCCAGCGAGATGGCGTCTTATGCCTTCGCGGTGTTTTTAGGCCCTGGGTAGAGGGTGTACGGCGAGCTATCGAACAGAACAAACAGTCGCCGAGCTGGCGAGAACGCACCTACCGGCCCGACGATGCCAAGGGAGCGGCTTTTTTTCAGGATTATTGCGTGTGGTCACGGTTTTCCGGATACCGGGCGCTGGTAGAGGGCTCCCCCATGGCTGCCATGGCGGCTCGGCTGATGGGCTCGGAAACTGCACGGATATTCCATGATCACGTCCTCGTTAAAGAACCCGGTAACACGGTCGTCACTCCCTGGCACCACGATCAGCCGTACTACCTCGTCGACGGGGAACAGTCCGTCAGTTTCTGGGTTACCGTCGATCCAGTCCCCCGGGATCGGAGCGTCGAATATATCGCGACGTCTCACCGGTGGGGAAAAACCTTCAGACCGAAACGGTTCGATGGCACCGACCTGTACCCGGATGATTCGACTGAATTCGTGCCCGACATCGA
>CAJXBY010000172.1 GCA_913051905.1 uncultured Gammaproteobacteria bacterium
GCAGAAAAATTCTCAAGGGTGTCGCCGGTACCACGGCACTCTCAACGCTAGGCTTCCCGGCAATAGTTCCCGCTGCTGCACCGCTGGTCGTCAATTCCTACGGCGGAGCGTTTGAGAAATTCATCCGCTCTGAGATCATCCCACCGTTCGAGGCCTCGACCGGTATCAAGACGAAGCTCGATATCAATCTTGGTAAAGGCTGGCTGACTACATTGCGGGCTGCTGGACCGGAGAACCCACCCTATGACGTATTGATGACCAACGAGACCTGGGCAAGTGTCGAGCGCGGTGAGGGTTTCTTTGAGGCCATCCCTGAGGACAAAGTACCGAACATGGCCGATTTATATCCCGTCGCCCGCTACAAGGACAACATTGCAGTCATCGGCATGCTGTCGCCGCTCGGTCTTCTGTACCGTACCGACCAGGTACCGGAACCCACAAGTTGGGCAGACCTGTGGTCGGTACCGGAATACCGCGGCAAGACGGGTCTTTACACGGTAACTAACTCCGCCGGATACATGACCATTCTGATGACGGCCCGCAACTGGTTCGGTTCCGAATACGAAGTCGATAAAGCGATCGACAAAATTAAGGAACTCAAGCCGTTCCTGCAGGCCGACTTCGGCGGCACAATGGAGAAGTACCTGATCCGCGGAGAGGTCGCTATTGCACCCGCCGACTTTGCCGCTAAAGGTCGGATGATGTCCAAGGGCATCGGCGAGAAAGTCGAGGTCATCGCACCCAAAGAAGGGATGTTCTGCTGGGAGCAGGTTTTCAACGTACTCAAAGGCAGCAAGAAGAAAGAAGAAGGCTACCAGTGGATCAATTACATCCTTACACCTGAAGTCCAGAAGAAGTTTGTCATCGGTCTTTCCCAGGCACCAGTGAACAAGAAAACACAGGTACCGGCTGACTTCAAAGGCGTACACGGTGAGCGTATGAACGAGATCGTCATGTGGGACTGGGCCAAGGCCAACTCCGTCCGGGACCATGTCATCGCGCGCTGGAACAAAGAAATGCGCTAACTAGGGCTGTAACGAGTAGAAATCCGAACTAGACTTGCCCATAAAGTTTCCCCGACACTCAAGGTGTCGGGGAAACTGCGGTGTAACTGAACAATGGTGGTTTGACGACCATGACCACTCTGAACCTTAAGAAACTTACCTGCCGATTCGGTGATGTCGTCGCTGTGGACGGCATCGATCTCGACATCGGTGACCACGAACTGGTTTCACTTCTTGGTCCCAGTGGATGTGGCAAAACGACGACCCTGCGCTGCATCGCCGGTTTCGAATCACCCGACGATGGCGATATCCTGTTCGACCAGTCCAGTGTGAAAGGCCTGGCCCCCGAGAAGCGGGACCTCGGCATGGTCTTCCAGAACTATGCCCTGTTCCCCCACATGACAGTCTCCGGAAACCTGGCCTATGGCCTCCAGATGCGCAAGACGGACCAACAGGAGATCGACCGACGCATCGGCGAAACGCTGGAGATCGTCCAACTGACCGGTTTAGGTGATCGTTACCCCAACCAACTCAGCGGGGGTCAGCAGCAGCGGGTAGCGCTGGCCCGGGCACTGATCATACAGCCGCGCATCCTGCTGCTCGATGAACCACTGGCCAACCTCGATGCCAAACTGCGCGAAGAGATGCGGTTTTTCATTCGCAACCTGCAGAAGGATATTGGTATCACCACGATTTATGTCACCCACGACCAAGCTGAGTCGATGGTGATGTCCGACCGTATTGTGGTGATGTTTAATGGTCGTATACATCAGATTGGTCAACCAGCCGAGATTTACAACTTCCCGGCAACCCAGGAAATCGCTGATTTCATCGGTCTGTCAAATTTCATTAGCTGTACAGTTTCGGGCCGGGAAGGCAATGACCAGTACGTCGTCGAAACCCCGGCCGGTACGCTGCGCTCGACCACGACCGCGAGCCACACCGTTGGTTCCGAGGTCATCATGATGGTGCGTCCCGAGGTCATCACGCTGCACACCGAATCCGCACAAGGGCCCCACAACGAACTCCAAGGCACCGTAACCGAGAAATATTACCTGGGTAACGTGATCACCTACCGGATCCGTTATGCCGACGATACGATCCTGCAGGTCCAGGGTCAGCCCTGGTCGACGTTCGAGATCGGTGACCCGATTTGGTGCCGGTTCGACGTCGAACGCAGCTGGATCCTGCCGAAGAACTCGAGCTGAATCTGTCCCATCCTAAACTGACAGCCGCCCGTCATGACCCGATCCCGACTGACTATGCTGTTGTTGATTCCGACGCTGGCACTGCTCGTCGCGTTCCTGCTGCTGCCTTATGTGAACATGGTGGTGATGAGTTTCCGCACCCCGTCGACCAGCGCTGTCTTCGGTCCGGGCTTCACCACAGCCAACTACCTCGAAGCACTGCTAGACCCCGATTTCTATTATCTCGAGATCCTCTGGGACACGATGGTCCTGGGTTTCTGGACCACACTGATATGCCTGATCCTGGGATTTCCGCTGGCCTATCACCTGGCCCGCACTCAGTCGCGGATCAAGACACTGCTTTATTTCTTTATCCTGTCGCCGCTTCTGGTCGGGGTCGTCATCCGCTGCTATGGATGGATGATCATTCTGGGACCCCACAACGGACTGATCAACAACACACTCAAACAGCTGAACCTCATCGAGAACTCTCTGCCCCTGATGTTCAACACCTTCGGCGTGACCGTGGGCCTGATTCACGTGTTTCTACCCTTTATGATCCTGCCCCTTCTGGGATCCATCCAGGCGGTTGATCCGGCGCTTGAAGAAGCATCCCAGTCTCTGGGTGCTTCCCGGCTGAAAACCATGTTCAAGGTGATCGTACCGCTCAGTCTGCCCGGCATCCAGGCGGGTTCAATCCTGGTCTTTGTCCTCACTATCAGCTCTTTCGTCATTCCCATACTGCTCGGCAGCTACAAAGTCATGATCATGCCCACCCTGGTGGTACAGCAGATCATGGACGCGATGCTCTGGCCTTTCGGTGCGGCGCTGGCGTTTATCCTTTCCATCGCTGGCGGCCTGGTGATCTACCTTTACCTGAAGCTGACAGCGCGACTGGTCCCGGGTGTCCAGTAAACCGACATGGCACTGACCACCTCACGCTCCCAGCTTGTCGGCCGGATATTCTTTCTCGGGTTCATTGTCCTGGTCTATATCTTTTTACTGACCCCCCTGGTGGTGGTTGTTATTGCCTCTTTTGATTCGGCAGAAATCCTCTCCTTTCCGATTGAAGGCTTTTCGCTCCAGTGGTACCGAAAGTTCCTCTCTGCCGAAGGCGTCTGGCTGGATTCCATTGTTCTGTCGCTCAAGATCGCTGTGCTGGCGACGATCATCTCGACGACCCTTGGGACGGCCGTCTCGCTTTACGTTGTACGTTTTGCCGGAAAATGGCGCGAGTCATTGCGGATCTTTATCATCCTGCCGCTGCTGCTGCCAGAGATCCTGACCGCCATCGCGCTTTTGATCTTCTATTACAACATTGAGGGTTTCTTCAATGCCATAGGCGTACCGTTGTTGTCCGGAATCTTCAGACATTCATTCTTTGGACTGCTGGTTGGACATGTACTGATCACCCTACCGTTTGTGTTTCTCGGTATCTCCGGTTCTCTGTACAACTTCGACATGTCACTGGAAGAGGCATCCCGCAATCTAGGCGGCGGGCGCTTTATTACCTTCTGGCGCATCACCCTGCCGATCGTGAAGCCTGGCATCATTGCCGGCGCACTGCTCGCGCTGATCATCTCCTATGACCTCTTCGCAATTTCCTATTTGCTGAAACCCATTGGCACCGCGACGCTGCCCATTCAGCTCTTCGACTATGTCCGCTGGGAATTCGACCCCACTGCTGCGGCAGTATCCACCGTCAGCATCGTCTTTACGCTGGTCGTGCTGATTATCACCGAACGACTGGTGGGTCTCAGGGCGCTTCGATTCTGAATCTGCGCACGCTTGATGTTCAGTGACTGGAAACTCCTCCCATGACTGAAGCCAAACGCAAAATCGGCGCAATCACCATTGGGCAGGCCCCCCGCGATGACATTATGACGGTGATGACTCCATATCTGCCGGAGCGGCTCGAGATCCTTCAGCACGGCGCGCTCGATGATCTAGATGGAACTGCTATTGCAGCCCTTCGACCCGATCTATCGAAGACGCTGACCGAAGAAAATAGCCCACCCGGCAGCACCATCGAGTACGACGTCCTTGTCTCTCGCATGCGTGACGGGACCGAGGCGATGATGACGCACGACGGAGTTGTGCCCTTGATGCAGCAAAAGATCGACCTATTGGAAGCAGAAGGTGCCGAACTGATTGTCCTGCTGTGTGGGGGCGACTTTCCGGAGTTGTGCTCGAACCGGATCATCGTACATCCCGGCAAGCTGCTGCGCGGTGCAGTTGAGTCCGTGGCCCATGGCGCAAAACTTGGCATGGTGATGCCGGCGGCTGCCCAGGTGGGCGCAGCCCGGCAAGATGCTGCCATCCGCTGGGGTGCCCGCGAGGTATTTGTCACCCACGGTTCCCCTTACCTGCCGGAAGCCGATCTGGCCGTTGAGTGGCAACGGGTCGGCAAAGAACTCGCGCAGCAGCACGTGGACCTGGTGTTTCTCAACTGCATGGGCATGAGCGAGCAGATGAAATCGACAATCCGGCAGGGCACGGGTAAGCCGGTCATGCTTCTAAGTTCCATGCTTGCCAGGGCGATCACCGAACTACTTCACTGATCACCTGTCGTTGTCAGACAACCTGATTCTGCACCGGCCAAAAGTCTTTCATAACCGGTCTTCATTGGGCCGGAGGCCAGGCCGCATTCCTCCGTGTCCGCCTGCGAGACCCAGACTGGGGCCAACTGAAGCACCAAAACGCCAGGCTCATCACTCTACAGCGTGAGCCCTTCGAGGTTTCTCACGCATGAGTCGACGTTACAATGCGGTGAAACCCCTCAAACAGGCGGTGCCGCCCTGACGTCACGCTCCCGCCAAGATTCAGTACTGTCTATGGAATGCGTCGGTAAATCAATTGGGCTCATTGCCCAATCCAGCACATCTATAGACCTTTACTGGCGGTGCGTCGTACGCCCGTGAGCAAGAACCCAGCCAAGGTCTCGCGCCGTGTATGGTTTTGGGGCGCCGTCATTCTCGCCCTGGTTGCGTCAGGCGCCTACTACCTGCGTGATGCCTACGATCCTGTAGTAGGCAAGACAATCCATACAGCCGGGTCAGCACCCCCTTCGGCACCCCTTGCCAATACGCCGACAGTAAAGTCGACCGACCAGCACAGGCAACAGGTCCAGCAGATGTGCTCAACCTGTCACCTCTTTCCACCACCGGAGTCATTGCCCAGAAGCCGCTGGACCGAGGTGATCGCAACTATGGCCGAAGTACCCGGGAGCACCCTGACGCCGTCTCAACTCGCCTTGGCCACGGCCTTTTATATTCGCGAGGCCCCTGAGCAACTCGACTGGGTCCCGCCAGCAGCGGCACTCAGCACGCGTCTCTCTTTTACACCCGAGAGCTCGACTCCGCCAGCCTTCGGTCCGGATATGCGTATCTCAGCCAGTGCCAACGTCAGCTTTGTACATCTCAGTGGCGCAC
>CAJXBY010000173.1 GCA_913051905.1 uncultured Gammaproteobacteria bacterium
TCTGGGGAAGCGGTTGTTATCTGGTAATTGCCCATCAGGTCAAGTTTGCAATGGATGTCGGCTATTCCGGAATTCTGGCAGCGTCCGTATTCGCGATGTTCGGTGTTTTCATGGTGATAGGACAGATCAGTTCGGCCATCTCAGATATCATCGGTCGTGAGCTCACGGTTCTGGTCGCCACCTTGCTCGTGGTCTTTGCTGTCACCGTGTTGAACGGGATCACTGACAACAGCCAGCCTTGGATGTTGTATACCTACGCCGTCACTTTTGGCCTGGGTGCCGGCCTTTATTCGCCGACGATATTCGTCGGTGCTGCTGATATCTTCCACGGCCGCCACTTCGGGACTCTCAACGGCATCATCCTTGCTGGCCTCGGATTTGGAGGGGCCTTGGGTCCGGCGATTGGTGGTTATCTGCATGACATCTTCGGCAGTTATCACTATGCGTTCCTGTTCGCTATTCTCAGCTTCGTGATCGCGGGGACTGCGTTCATCATTGCAGCTCCCAGAAAATTCGGGCGCTCAGGCTGAAGACGGTACGCCTCTCGATCCAGCTGACCCGTCTACAGATCCAGCGCGCCCTAAAGCCGGCTATAGTTGTAGTTGCAAACTGATCCAAAGGAGTGATCTCAATGGCGCATACCGCGTTGATCGTTCATTTAGACATTAAGAGCGAGTTGTTTCCCGAGTTCCTTGATCTCATCGCCGCGCACGCTGCCACCAGCTTGCAGCATGAAGCAGGATGCCTGCGCTTCGATGTGATGTTATCGACTGAAACAGAAACCCATGTGATACTGATCGAGGTTTACGAGAACGACCAGGCGCTCGAGAAGCATCTTGCCTCGGAACACATGACGCGATATCTCGAGCAGGTCGACCCCATGATCGAGAACCGTCAACGCTACCGCTGTGAATGCCCGGAAACAGTCTACTACCTCAGAGATTACGGAACCGTCTCCCTAGGGGATCTCGTACCCCGCATAGACTGATGCGGACCTGACGTCTCACCGGTGCTGTTTCCGGGAATGGTTCTCCATAAACCAGGAAAAATGTGAAGGCATCAGCACCCTATCGCCAGGCAAACAGCGGCTGTTCGTAATGCGCGACCCGCGTCGGACGACCGAATAGCGTCACCTCCCGGAACTGGAAGAGGATGGCGGCCGTCGGCGAAAAGACCTCATCACCCAACGAGTCCAGGACCATGGACAGAACCGGGTTACTGCTTTCGGGAATATGGTGCAGACGGGGTATCCCGGGCTGATCCAGATCACTGATGGGTACAAAAAACACAGCCTCAACTTCCCCAGGATTTCGCCGTACCACCGGGTGGCCCTCGAGCCAGACAATGACCGGACTGATTCGAAAACCGGAACGGGTCGGAAAATCATCCAGCTGGCCAATCACGCTGGCGCGTGTTGCATTCAGGCCGAGTTCTTCCCGGAGTTCACGAAGCGCTGCACTGCAGACATCCTCCCCATCATCAACTCGTCCACCGGGCAGAGCGTACTGGCCCCCGTGCCGGGCGAGACGACTCGCCCGTCGGGTCAGCAGGAAAACCGCCGCACTGCTGGATGGATCTTTTACAAGCACAATGGCCACAGCGGCCGGGCGCAGGTCACCGTTTTCGATTGCTACCGGTGAGAAGGCGTTCAGCTTATTCTTAAAACGCGACAGCAGTGCTGCGTCAAAACCAAACTGCGGACTTTCTTTTCCCAAGGCCGGACCCCGACGGGTGAATCGTGATGAGGCTGTTCGCCGTTTGCCTGCGCGGGCCGGGCTAGACTTTCGGTTGATTTCCAGCAGCCAACTCGATCGGCTGCCCGTGAGGTGTGTTGAGATAAGCTCTGCGCCACTGCTCGATACGCGAATCCAACGTGCTACGTTCGAGAATTGCTTTGCGCAACAGCAGGGCTTCCAAAGCGGCCAGCCAGTGCTGATAGTAGGTATCGCCACGATCGGCCTCACCGCGCGTACCGGCACTCCGAATTTCCTCGGACAACGCACCGCTCCATTCCGACCAGTCGAAAACACCCTCTTCGTAGAGCTTGAGCACCAGAGCGAAAGCCTGCGCCTGCCAGGGCTCGGCAAACGTCCGGGCGTGCGCTGCCTCCAAATCCCTAAGGGGTGGGTCGATGCCGGGTTGTATCGTCATTCAGCTGCCAGGTAGGGTTCCCAAAGGTCGAGATGGACTTTAAAGTCCGTCTCAAGTTCTTCGCCCCAGAGCTCGGAAGCAAGAAAACCGACACTGTAAAGATGCTCGCCTGTCCGGGTGCCGAGGGCGTGCCTGTCGGGAAAGACATGCGCGCCGTAGTGGGTCCGGACCACGCCCTGTTTGCCTCTGGCATAGCGTGGCAGCCGGGTATGTCCTATCGGGTTGATGTTGACAACCCGCACGCTGTCACCGGTGTCAAAGTGCGGACGCTGATCGACTTCCATGTCTGCGGGGCCGCCCTTCAGTAGGGTGGTCTCCACATCGCTAGCCTGTAACGGGACAAATTCTGAAGCGCCCCCTGACGGATCGGGAACGCCTCGCTGAAGTTCCTCGGCCGTCACCAGTCCTTTTTCGACAAGCAGGGTTTCGAGGCCATTGAGCCAGTTCTCGTAATAGCTGTTGCGTATGTAATCCGCCGGATGCTGGCGTTCCCTGGCATACCGGGATTCATCGAGGTTCCAGGTGCGTAGAAAAGCGGCCGCCAGGTTCAACGCAAAAACCCTTTTCTCCCAGGTGCTGTGGAACACCGGTTCATCTTTCTCAGCTTCGGGAGCAATGGGGCCGAGTCCATGCATTCCCCCCAGGTCGTGACCACCGTTCATGGGACGCTTGCCGATCCGGGTGTTCGGGCTTTTTCCACCCCGATCATCGAGTTGCGGCTGACCAGCGGAACCAGTTCGTCTACGGACCAGCCCTCTGTACCTGCTGGCTGTTGCGGTATAACCAGGTAGCGCATCTCCGAAGTCGAGTCCCAGACCTGGATCTCAACATCGTCGGGAAGTTCCGTTCCGAACTCGGTCAGAACACTGCGCGGGTCGCTCACCGCGCGGGAACGGTAGGGCGCCGACTTGTACCATACCGGCGGCAGGCCGAGGACCGTCCAGGGATAACACGAACACAGTGTACAGACAACCAGATTATGTACCTGCCCTGTGTTCTCGACTACTGTCATGTGCTCGCCCTGGCGGCCGATGAACCCCATTGAGGCGATGGCCGCTGTCGCGTCTTCCAGTAACCAGGACCTGTATTCGGGTTCTGACCAGGCCCGGGCCACGACCCTGGCGCCGTTTTGGGGTCCGATCTTGTTCTCGTAGGTGTCAATCAGGGCATCAAGCGCGGCCGGATCGACCAGGCCTTTGTCAACCAACAACGACTCCAGCGCCTTGACCTTCAGTTCCAGATCAGACGGGGGGTCAGTATGCTCATGAGAGTGTTCAGCCACGAAATGCTCCCTCTTGATTATTTGCCAGTCGCTAAGCGATCAGGCTGTTACACAGTCCGGCTGGCAGTAAGTTTACGTCAAGTTCGGTCTGAACCGCGCCGGCTCAGGGCCCGGCAAGACACCGTCCGCTCATTTATCCGCCACCACGATCCGATGGGGAGCCCCCGGTAATGGACCGGGGTCGACTGATTCAACTGGCCCTCCCACGCCCTGTGGCCGGCCATGAGATCTGGGACAGTGCAGCACCGACCGCCACCAATACTGCACCGAGAACCTGGCTGATCAGCAGTCTACCGCCGAACATCAGTTCCAGCAGCAGCACATAAAAAGGCAGCGCGTTGATGTGAAGGGCTGCGATGGTGACGCCGATTTTCTCAGCGCTGATCATCCAACAAACCATTGAAAGTCCCACCCCAAAAACACACAGGGCGAATATCCGGGCCAGATCGGGTGAACTCCAAGAAGCACTCAGCTCCGAAACACCGCTGTACTCGATCAGCAGGATTACGGGGAGCAGGCACAATGCGCCGGCCGCCATGGTCAGCAATGTGCGGGGGTATGCGGGAATCGGCAGAAGCCGGGTCACCGATACCCGCGAGAACCAGGCCCACAGAATCACTGCCGCAAGGATCAGGAACTCACCGCCTTCAAACCCCATTTCGGTCTGGGTACTGGACCAGGAGACTACAATACCCCCGCTGATCGCAAGGCCTATGGCGACCGCCATGCGGGTGGTCAGCTTCTCTTCACCCTTGAGTGTGCCCAGCAGAACAGAGAACAAGGGAATAGTCGTCGCAATGACCGTGACATTGACAGGATTGGAATACTTAAGCCCGAGGTTCAAGGCGAATGTGCCCACTCCGATACCCAGGGCACCAACGAACAACGCGTCACGAATCGGCCAACCCTGCCAGTTGTATTTTCTTCCAGACATCACAGCAAACAGACCCAGAGAAATCGCACCACCGCCGAGTCGGACGGCGGCGAGCGACAACGGATCCCAGTTCTTCAGCAGCACATCCGAAATTGGAAAACTGGTCGCCCAAAGCAACATGCTCAACACGGCCATCAGGTTGCCCTGTGATCGATCTGAAAATGAAGAAAAAAACATGTGAAATGGCGGTGTCTGTCCGTCGGGAAACACGCGACTATACGACCTCTCAGGTACAGTTCACTCGCGCGACCCGCCCTTGGTCGCCCGAGACGTCCTGAAAAAGATGGTTTGACCTACCCCGGCGGCTGATGGGTCGAAACTCCGATTTTAGAAAATTATTCTGTTCTTTCGGCAGATTTAGAGTTCTATTTTCTAGAATTTACCCTGACATTTAGGCAGAATGTTTAAACATACCGAATACCACCGTGGAGGAGGGTAGCCGTACCCCGGCCATGAAGAGACCCTGCAGACCGCTTCAGGGTTCCGTCACAGCCGTTGACACCGGACGGTAGCGTCACCAGGAGATGCCAGGACGAATACTTCCCTGGGCTGGCGCACCTGACTCCAGTACCGGGGATTCACGTCACACGCTCGATTCGATGAAAGACAACTATTACTTTGACAATGCGGCAACGACCTTGCCGAAACCGGAAGCCGTTTACCGCTTCATGGACAGTTTCTTCCGTAGCCACGGCGTCAACCCCGGCCGCTCCGGCCACGAGCTTGCCATAGAAGCCGAGACCATGATCATCGAGACCCGGAGAATGCTCGGTGAATTCTTCGGCTTCGGAGGAGACCCCAACAGGGTCACTTTTTCGCTCAACGCGACCGATTCGATGAACCTCGCGCTGCTCGGGCTGATCCAACCGTGTGATCACATGATCATCACCCGTGTCGAACATAACGCCGTGTTACGTCCGGCCAACCATCTGGAAAGGGACCACAACGTATCGGTCAGCCGCATAAGTGCAGACGGCTCAGGTTATGTCGATCCTGAAGACATCCGCAAGCACATCACCGATAAAACACGGGTGGTGGTCGTCAACCATGCTTCCAATGTCATCGGCTCGTTACAGGATATCCAGGCCATCGGTCAGATCGTCAAGGACTCGCCCGCAATCTTCATTGTCGACACCTGTCAGACCGCTGGTGTAGTCCCGATTGACATGGATGAGTGGGGAATCGACGTACTGGTCTTTACCGGGCACA
>CAJXBY010000174.1 GCA_913051905.1 uncultured Gammaproteobacteria bacterium
CCAACGAGCACAGGATTCATCGTGAACTGGTCAACAACTTCACCGATGACGTGCACCGCCCCGCATTGCCGTACAAGTTCAAATTCAAAATCTCCGGTTGTCCGAACGACTGTATGAACTCTATCGAGCGGGCAGATATGGCCGTGATTGGCACCTGGCGGGACGACATCAGAATCGATGAGGACGAATGGAAAAGCTATGTTCAGTCAAAGGGCCGCCAGCATGTGATCGACAATATCATCACCCGCTGCCCGAGTAGCTGTATGAGTCTGAAAGACGACGATACCGTTGAAATCGACAATCGCAACTGCGTGCGATGCATGCACTGTCTGAATGTCGTGCCCAAGGCACTTTCGCCTGGCGAGGACACCGGTGTTACCGTGCTCCTAGGGGGAAAACGTACCCTCAAAATCGGTGATCTCATGGGTACCGTGGTGGTACCGTTCATGAAACTCGAGCCCGATGAAGACTACGAACGACTGGTCGAGATCGCCGAAAACACGATCGACTACTGGGCTGAGCATGGACTCGAGCACGAGCGCTGTGGAGAGATGATCGAACGGATCGGTTTGGTCAACTTTCTGGAAGGTATCGACCTCGAGGTTGATCCCAACATGATCTCAACCCCGCGAGAGTCGTCTTATGTTCGTACAGACGGCTGGGATGAAGAAGCCGTCAGATGGTTCGCACGTAAAACCCAGGACCGGCAGTCTGCGTCTGAAGAGGTGGCCTGACCGGCCGGTCGCCGCCAAAACTCGGAGCTCACACGATGGCAAAAAAAGAAATGCGCCAGCCGATCGAAAGCGGCTGTCCAGACGGTTTCCAGTACATGCACCCGGTCATGCTCAGGAACTTTGGCCAGTGGCGGTGGCACGATCATCCTCGCCCCGGTGTTCTGCGCCACGTTGCCCACAGCGGCGATGAGATCTGGACCGTTCGGGCCGGTACCCAGCGAATCCTCGATGTGTTCACGCTGCGAAAGCTGTGTGACATAGGTGACGAATTTGCCGACGGGCACGTCCGATTCACCATCCGCAGCAATATCGAGTACATGGTCTCGGACCAGGCCAAAGTCGAACTCCTGATTGAAGCGCTGGAATCATCCGGGTTTGTGGTTGGCGGTACAAAGAATTCAGTCGCAATGATCGCCCATACCCAGGGTTGGCTGCATTGCGATATTCCAGGTACCGACGCATCCGGCGTCGTCAAGTCGATGATGGACGAGTTGATTGACGAGTTCAGGAACTGCAACATGCCCAATCGTGTGCATATCACCACGTCCTGTTGCCAGATCAACTGTGGCGGGCAGGGCGATATCGCGATCAACGTCCAGCACACCAAGCCCCCGAAGATCAATCACGATCTGGTGGCGAATGTCTGTGAGCGACCGTCGGTGGTTGCACGTTGCCCAGTAGCTGCGATCCGCCCGGCGCTGGTGAACGGCAAGCCCAGCCTGGAGGTAGATGAGAAGAAATGTATCTGTTGCGGTGCCTGCTATCCGCCGTGTCCGCCAATGCAGATCAATGATCCAGAGCACACCAAGCTTGCCATCTGGGTCGGTGGCAACCATTCAAACGCTCGCAGTAAACCGAGCTTCCAGAAACTGGTCGCCTCGGGTGTACCCAATAACCCACCGCGCTGGCCTGAAGCCACGGCGATCGTCAAACGTATTCTGCAGACCTACAAGGAAGACGCCAGGGACTGGGAACGGATCAACGACTGGATCGATCGAATTGGTTGGCCGCGTTTCTTTGAACTAACCGGGCTGCCTTTTACCAAGTATCACATCGACCACTGGCGGGGTTCACGCAAGAGCCTGAATTCGTCGACCCACATTCGTTTCTGAAATTCCGACAATGAAGTTCTCGATAATGGTCAGCGAAGGACCGTACACCCACCAGGCGTCGGATACAGCGTTCAATTTCACTAGAGCAGCGCTTGAAGCCGGGCATGAGATATTCCGGATCTTCTTCTACCATGACGGCGTCAATAACGGTACGCGGATGACGATACCCCCGCAGGATGACCGCCATGTGGTCAATCGTTGGAGCGAACTGGCCGAGCAGCACGGGCTGGATATGGTGGTGTGCGTGGCCGCCGCCCAGCGCCGCGGTATCCTGGATGCCGACGAGGCCAAGCGCAATGGCAAGGACGGCGACAACATCGCACCGGGGTTCAGAATCTCAGGCCTTGGGCAGTTGATCGAAGCAGGCATCGAAGCCGACCGCCTGCTGGTGTTTGGCGACTAGAAGCTGTCATGCCCCGGTCAAAGAAGTTCATGTATGTCAACCGCCGTGCACCTCACGGAACGATCTATGCGCTCGAAGGTCTGGAGGTGGCGCTGATTGGAGCGGCTTTCGACCAGGACGT
Source organism: uncultured Gammaproteobacteria bacterium (assembly GCA_913051905.1). The sequence goes on from CAJXBY010000174.1 coordinate 2,371, forward strand.
CTGTATGGCCTTCATCGGTGACGGGGTTTTTCAACTGAAGAAGGGCCAGGACACGGGAGACTCCGATATCAAGAACTTTTCACCGACCTACCGCGCACTGGGAGATTACGACGTCAACCGGCTTTATGTGGAACGGGAATCCCTCGAAGATCGGGGTCTTGGGATCGGCGACCTGATGGATCTGACCTGGGAGGATGAAGAGGATGACTGGAGCGAAAAACCCTCGATTCAGCTCGTCAATCGCCAGGAACTGTCTGATCTGATGGAAGCGCAGGATGTGATTCTAAATTTTTAACGACTGATCATGCTGCACACAGTGAACAAATCGCCTTTCGAGACGAACAGCCTGGAAACCTGTCTGGGGCTGGCGAAACCGGGCAGTGACATTCTGCTGATCGAAGATGGTATTTATGGGGTAACTGCGGGCACCACCGTGTCGGCGAGGGTTGAAGAGGCCATGAAGACCTCCAGCATCTATGCGCTGGCGCCGGACCTCAAAGCCCGCGGCATCGGAACGGACCAGGTCATCCCAGGGGTTCAACTGGTCGGCTACGATGGGTTCGTCGAGCTGAGCGTGACGAACGAAACGGTACAGTGCTGGCTGTAAATTTTTCACAGGAGACCAACCATGGCATTTGAAATCAACGGCAGAACCTATGAGACGGACGAAGAGGGTTATCTGGCCAACTTGAGTGACTGGAGCACGGAAGTTGCAGGATATATGGCAATCGAGGATGACTGCGACCTCAGTGAGAATCATTGGGAAGTCATCAACTTCTTGCGGGACTACTACGAGGAGTATCAGATTGCACCCGCCGTCCGGGTACTGACTAAGGCGATCGGCAAGCGGTTGGGTAAGGATAAAGGCAACAGCAAGTACCTGTATGAACTCTTTCCGTACGGGCCGGCCAAACAGGCGTGCAAGTATGCCGGGTTGCCCAAGCCGACGGGCTGTGTCTGAGCAACCGGTCTGACCCGGGGAGGTGCCGGCGTTGCTGCCGGAGCTGGCTCGTCGCCACGATTTCGGCAAGTAACCGGGGAGGAAAATTCAATGGCACTCGGAATCGTTTACGCCAGCCTTTTTCTCGCGGCCACAGCCTGTCTCGTGGTCGGCCTGGTTTATCGCTTGGTTCGTTACGCCCGTACGCCGGCACCGCTGGTCATTCCGACAACGCCAGCACCGACCACCCGCAGGGGGGTCGTGGCTCGGGTGGCTCGCGAAGTGGTGTTCTTCCAGAGCCTGTTCAAAGGCAGCAAGTGGACCTGGTTGTTCGGCTGGCTGTTCCACTTCGGCATGCTGATTGCCCTCATTCGCCATCTGCGTTACTTCACGGAACCGGTCTGGTGGTGGGTAGCCATGCTGCAGTGGGCCGGTATCTACGCAGGCATTGTCATGGCCGTTGGCCTGGCTGGGTTATGGGCGAGGCGCCTGCTGGTTGATCGGATCCGTTATATCAGCGCACCCTCAGACCACCTGATCCTGGCGTTGCTGCTGGCAATCGCGGGTTCCGGGTTGGTCATGAAGTATTGGGCACACACTGATATCGTGGCACTGAAAGCATTCACCCTCGGGCTGATCAGTTTCGACTGGCAGCCCCTGCCGGCGGACCCCGTTTTACTGATTCACCTGATGCTGGTCATCGTGTTGATGGTTGTTTTTCCTTTCAGCAAGTTGCTGCATGCCCCAGGGGTATTTTTCAGTCCAACCCTCAATATGAAAGACACCCCCAGGGAACACCGCCATGTGACCGACTGGCCGGACGAGTTTAAGCATTCCAGCAGCAATTGACAGGCGCGACCATGGACAAACCTAAATTTGAAACCCCTGTGCTCGAAGACATTCCAGTAGTACCGCGTGTTCAGCCTGGGGCGATGGCCCACAGCCGGCCTTTTGTCGCAAAAGCTGAACACCAGGAGCCACTGGGTTTTCCCGGCGAACTGGCGGATAACTGGAAAGAGACCGCGCTGGACAAGATGGACGAACTGTTGAACAAGTACCGTTCGTTACCGGTCTTTCTCGATTCCTGCGTCAAGTGTGGGGCCTGCACGGACAAGTGCCACTACTACCTGGGGACAGGTGACCCGAAGAACATGCCGGTCGCGCGGCAGGATCTGCTGCGAAAGGTTTATCGCCGCTATTTCACGACCGCTGGAAAGCTGTTTCCCAGACTCGTGGGAGCTGTTGATCTGACCGAAGAGGTTATCGAAGACTGGTACCGTTACTATCATCAATGTTCGGAGTGCCGGCGCTGCTCTGTGTATTGTCCGTTCGGCATCGATACTGCGGAGATCACCATGGCGGGCCGCGAGATTCTGGCCTCAATTGGTGTAGGACAGAAGTATTCCAACGAAATCATCGGCAAGGTCCACAAGATCGGCAACAATCTCGGGCTGCCGGAGCCGGCCCTGGCCGACACGCTGGAAGGGCTGGAAGAGGAAATCGAAGAGGACATTGCGGTACCGGTCAAATTGCCGCTGGACGAGTCCAATGCCGATGTCCTGCTGGTGACACCGTCAGCCGATTTCTTTGCTGAACCACACGTTGATGGTCTGATCGGGTATGCCAAGGTGTTTCATCAGGCAGGTATCAGCTGGACACTGAGTTCCTATGCGTCGGAGGCGGCGAACTTCGGTATTTTCATCGGCAATTACGAGAACATGAAGAAAGTGGCCGAGCGGATACGTCAAGCAGCGCTGGACCTGGGCGTCAAGCGCATCGTCGTGGGGGAGTGCGGCCACGCCTGGCGTGTGGCCTACAGTTTCTGGAACACGCTGATCGGGCCGTTCGATTTCCTGGACTCCGACTATCCTGTGCCGCAGCACATCTGTGAAATGACCTTCGATCTCATTAACGACCAACGCCTGAAGCTTGACCCGGTCGCCAACGATGACAAGGTTGTCACGTTTCACGATTCATGCAACGTGTCACGGGGTTCTCGAATGGGTGATACCCCCGGCGGTCAGTTCACGATCCCGCGCGCACTGCTCCGGTCCGCGTGCAACTGTTTTGTAGACATGGCGCCAGAAACGACGCATGAGCAGACGTTCTGTTGCGGAGGCGGAGGCGGGTTACTGACCGACGATCTGCTGGAGTTACGGGTCAAGGGTGCTCTGCCCCGGGTCTCTGCTCTGCAGAAGGTTATCGAAGAAGACGGCGTTACGCACATGGCGGCCATCTGTGCGATCTGCAAGAGCC
>CAJXBY010000175.1 GCA_913051905.1 uncultured Gammaproteobacteria bacterium
CCAGATCATCACGAAAATAGGCATCCTCATAGACTTCTAAGGTACCACCAATGTCCGCATCACCGGTGGTCGCCGAAGAGCCAAAGATTTCTTGGTCACCGCGCAAAGTGGTCAAGCCTGAATGCAAGACCAAGCGGTTCAGCATGGTGGGAAGATCGGTTGCAAGATCACGAGCACAAATATTGAGATTGGCCACAGCGGTGGTATCCGCGGGCACCCACTGAACATACCCATCAAGTCCCACGGGGGTATACCCCGCCACCACCCTGTCGGAGGCATGGGCATCGGTCAAAGTTATATCGCCGAGGCTTTGTAAAGAGGTGGCCAAAGTGGAGGTGTCTTCTGTATAAAAATCAAAATAACCAGCCCCAATGGTGTCGTCTTGGGATTCAAACAGATCGCGGTCGGCGGTCACCCGGTGGGCATAATGACTTTGAACCGCCACATCGGAGGTGTGGGCCTCTTGGGCTTGCACCGCGAACATGAGACACGATCTGACGACCTCTCCATCAAGGAGGACTGTGCACGCACCGCATCCACCCTGCTCACAGCCAAGGTGGGTGCCAGTCAGTCCAAGATCCTCTCGTAAGACATCCGCCAGGGTCTTACGAGGTTCCGCGGAAACGGACCTCAACTCACCATTGACACTTAGATCAAAAGAAACTGCATCGCTCACTTACCGACCTCCTGATCTGTAGATTCCCGCAAAGCACGTCGAGTCAGAACACCGACAAGATGCCGCCGGTAGTCGGCGTCCCCATGGATATCGGACGTCGACGGGAACTCGGCAGCCGCGGCCTCACCGGCTGCCGCAACTGCCGCATCGTCAAACTCACAACCGACAAGAGCCGACTCGGTCCCAGCCAGCCTCACGGCATGAGCCCCTCCGAATGCTCCGATGGCGACCGACTCAACAATTGATTCGTTAATAGTCATCGCTATCGCCACACCGGCGATTGCGAAGTCGCCATGACGGCGACTGAACTCGGCGAATCCGTATCGCGTACCTGCACCGGCAGCTGGGATCCGAACCTCAGTGATCATCTCAGAGTCATCGAGGGTGGTCTCGAAGAAGCGCTCTCCAACGAGATCGGAGACCGTCATAGAACTTTCGCCCGCCGAACTAGTTGCAGTGACTTCCGCATCAAGCACCATGAGCACAGCTGGTAGCTCCGCAGCAGGATCATTGTGGGCCAGCGATCCGCCAATCGTGCCCCGATTTCTGATCGCTCGGTGACCGATGTGCGGCAGGGCCTTGGCCATCAAACCGTTCGTTGAACTCAACTCCTCGAGTGTCGTGAGGCGCGTCAACCCTCCGATGGCCATACCTCCGTTGTCGTTCACGTAGTTGAGTTCGTCAACGCCGTTGATGTCGATCAAACTCAGGGGCCTGGCTAGCCGGAAATTCAGAAGTGGAACGAGGCTTTGACCTCCCGCCAGGATCTTCCCGTCGGGGCCCTTCTCTGCGATAAGTCCTACGGCCTCACCAACTGTTGTCGGGGCCAAATAGTCGAACTGTGATGGCTTCACGCGCTCACCACCTCCTCAACAGTTAAAAATCAGTCAGTCCGGGACGCTATATCCGGTGGATAGTACTGATCAAGGTCGCACTCCCGGCCTCCCCTTCCGCCGGAATCCAGAAATCACCATCGCGGACACTCTGTCAGGCGACGTCGGCCAGAACATCGACGCGTTGCTCAGACACATTCAGGGAGACAGCCCCTACGACATTCTCGATCTGGGCTGTGGTCCCGGACGCGACCTCCTTGCTTTCCGGGAACTCGGGCACCAGCCCGTCGGCCTGGATGGGTGTGCCGCGTTCGTGGAAATGGCGACAAGCCGCACCGGATGCACAGTCTGGCATCAGGATTTTCTCGAACTGGAACTTCCCCCGAACGTATTTGATGGTGTATTCGCCAACGCCTCTTTGTTCCATGTTCCTACGCAGGAACTGGGCCGCGTGCTCCTTGACCTCTATACCTGCCTAAAACCTGGCGGGGTGTTGTTCTGCTCCAATCCAAGGGGACCTGACACAGAACGGTTCAACGGAGACCGTTATGGGGCCTTTCTTGAACCCGCCACCTGGACGGATTTTGTTGTTGCGACGGGGTTTAGCGAACTGGAACAGTACTATCGGCCCAAAGGCCGGCCACGGGAAGAGCAGCCTTGGTTCGCAACGGTATGGCGTAGACCCCCTGCTTGATCAGCCACGGCGCTAGCAACACGACACGCCGACGTTGCTGAACTGTCTTCTTTATTCTGCTCAAGCGAGCTGATCGAGGAGTTGACCGAAACCTTTGGTCCTGACTTTCAAGCCCAATGTCTTGAAGGTCTTCCAGACTGTTGCCTGGTTGGATGCCACGACAGGCTTGCCTACTTTCTGCTCGAGTCGATCTGCGGCTTCCATTGCCCGCCAGGCAGTACAGGAACAGAACAGGACGTCAGCTTCCGGATCACAGACAGAAGACGCGAACTCGACGATGCGTTCGGGGTCCTGGTCATTGATCCCCTGATTCCCTGACTTGGAAGCGACAGGATCACCGTCCACGTTCAGAACTGTAAATCCGGCGGCCGAAAAATATTCCCGTAACTTGACATTGTTCCAGTCGGGATAGGGTGTCGCGATAGACACCTTTCTCGCGCCCATTTCCTTGAGCCCTTCCACAGCTGACGGACTCGTTGCGATACCGGGTACGCCGGAGTGCTGTTGAATAATGTCACACATCTGGTTGTCCCAGCCGGGGCCTTTGTAGAAACTACCTGTCGTACAGAGATAGGCTATGGCATCCACATTGGCAGTGGACAGATATTTCGCACCGGAGGCGATCTCGTCATTCATAGAGTCCATGGATTCTGCTGTGCCGAGGCCCTCGTTGGTCAGCCACATTCGCATTCCATGTATTGTCACACCGGCCGGAGCTGCCAGTTGAAAATCCCCCTCTGCGGTTGTGTTGGTGGAAGGAACCAATGCCCCGATCCGTTTTCTGATCGCCATAAAATCCTCCTTATTCCCCTCTTTGAATCACAGGTGTCTGTTCCGCTTTCCGACTACTCAAACCTAGAGTAATTGGTACTGTTCAACCGTTTCAAGTCTGCGTTTTCTCCTGGGTACCCGATTTCACCGGGAATTTTGCAAAACGGCGTTGATTCTTCCTATACTCTCCGCGGCCGTTTACAGGCACCAGCGTCGGCTGCCCCCCGACTATAAGTTAGGATAACGTCGATCGCCTCGGTAAAACCGACATTTTCCCGTCGGGTCGCAAACCGCCAAGCATGCCGTCAATCAAACTGGAATCCGATTCCCGATCAGCTGCTGCCCGCCCGAACAAGCGAGCGAGAAGACGCATTGCGTCCCCTGGCTCGATATCGCGAATCCTGCTGGTACTGCTGCTGACCTGGGACATCCTCATACTCGCGGAACTCATGCTGCACGTTCGTCTGGACGATGGCCTTTTCAATCTTTCATTCGTTCCGACCTCGATGTCCTTATCATTGTTCGCGTCGGGACATCTGTTCAACCTGCTCATCATCATGCTTGTAGGTATACCGGCACTGGCGTCGTTTATGCTGATGGGTAAGCGACTGTGGCACCCACTCCTTATCACCATCAGCTGGCTTGTCGCACTGACCTACTTCTCTAGCTGGTACTATTTTAGCTTCAACCACACCTTTCTCACCGTCGATGCGATTCGAATTTTTCTGAACAGCCCAGTTCAGTTTTACCAGCATATTACTCACACCTTTGCCTACCGTGCGGTCCTGTTGCCGCTCGTCATTCTCGGCATCGTATGGGCTGGGATCGCCACATCGCGACGGATCCTGGACTTCTTCAGAAACCGCAACGCCCGCGCCACGAATCGTATACTCGCAGGGCATCTACTGCTGTGCGCAATCATCTTACTTTGTGCCCGCCTTCTACCTGGCCGGGAGTTGCTGGCAAGTTACGAGATGGATCCGCGCTCTATGATTGAACGTCAGATGGTCAAATTTCATACGGAGCTGCTCGAATTCAACACCAACCCCATCGCTACCCTGCTGCTTGACGCGCTACACCGCATGCGATTGAAAACAAGGCTGGTCACCACCCTTGATGATTCCCTGGTCCAGAGAAACCCCCTGATTTCACTTGAGGACTACCTGCAAGGCGTAGAACCGGCAATCCTTGATCGCAAAAATATCATCGTCCTGCTGGTTGAGTCCCTGCGCCCGGATGAACTGAGAGCATTCGGCGGACCACGCACAGTGATGAAGCACCTCGACACGCTCGCCATGAAGTCCCTGCGATTCACCGATACCTACACTCAGGCCAGCCATTCAAGCTATGCCGATCTCTGCCCTCTGAATTCACACTATCCTTTGCGTTCCCGGGCAGTGCATTTTTATCCGAGACACGCACCTTACCCCCGGGTACGAATCTACGACGTGCTGAATTCGCTGGGTTACCGAACTGCCATCATCTCTTCCCAGAACGAGAAGTGGGGTTCAATGCACAATTATCTGGACTCCGAAGGGCTCGATTACTTTCTGCACGCAGATAATTTTCGGGGCAACACTTACACTGTTGACGAAGACGTAGGCTTCGCGTCATTTGTCAGGGGCAACAAGTTGTCGGGAAAGATCGACGACCGTCTGACCATCTCCGAGGTGATCAAGTGGATCGGTGACGAAAACAAAGACCCCTTTTTCGTCTACATCAACCTGCAGAACAGCCATATCCCGTTTCCGGTTCCTGCCGACTTTGAAAAAAAATTCAGTCCCGCTGAACCTGATTTTCCGCTCTATTTTGCGGACTTCCCGAAAGACAAAATTGGCGAAGTCAAGGATTTCTATTCCGATTCCCTGCGTTACGTGGACGCGCAGATTGGACGGCTACTTGGGTTCCTGAAAGAGCGTGGAATAATGGATGACACCATCGTCGTAGTCACCGGTGATACAGGTCAGGCGTTCTACGAGCACGGGTTCGCTTCGCATGCCTCGTATATCTACAACGAAGTAATGAAGGTGCCCTTGATCATCTATGATTCCGACAGTGAGGGAGGGGAAGACCCGCGACCTACGCAGCACATTGATGTGCCGCCTACGCTGCTCTCGATGCTCGGGTTACCGGAACACCCGTCATTTCAGGGTCTGGATCTGACAACAGCGGAGCCTGTCTCGGACCGCTCCCGTTATCTGATGGTACAAACTGGTGACACACAGTACGGGATCGTAAAAAACAACTACAAGCTGATCCACTGGCCGCGAACAGGGCGAATCGAACTGTATGACCTGAACAGGGACCCCGGCGAGCGAATTAATCTGTCGTCACAGCGCCCCGAGCTTGCCCAGAACCTGATGGACCGACTACAACGCTGGGTTCTGCTTCAGCTCGACTACTACGAGACCTCCCGTCACTACACAACCAGCTACCCACCGCGTTACCTGTTCTAGACGCGATGCCTACCCCTCAAGCCTGGAACAGCAGTACTGCGCCCCAGGCAATCAGGACAATGCCGGTCCATTGGCCGATACGCGCACCGGCCGGAATGAGCTTTTCGATGAGGACATAGAGCGCAA
>CAJXBY010000176.1 GCA_913051905.1 uncultured Gammaproteobacteria bacterium
GCATGCATACACCCGAGGAAAAGCTGCAGGGCAGCCTTTCCATTACCCATCAGAACGCCGACGGGCTCCCCAACCTGGACGCCAGATTCGGCCAGAGACACCGCGAGACCGAGAGCACTGCGTTGCAGGCCGGACCAGGTCAGTTTCAGACCCGTATCCGGGAATACTGCAAATGTTCGATCAGGGTGATCTGCTGCACCCTTGTCGATAATGCTGCGAACCGTCAGGCCTTCAATATAGGGTAGCGGGCCGAAATACGCAGCTGCACTACTTGCCATGCTTCGCCCAATAATTGCCCAGGAGCGCGGCCTCGGAAGGTTCCTGCAGGGGTATGGGTCTCACTACCCGCACGATGTTCAGATAGTGGCGATAATTAACGTTGTCGCTCACGCTGTTCCCACCCCATGTGCCGCACCCCATTGACAATGAAAACGGTACGCCGTTGTCAAAGCTACCCCCAGTTGCAAAACAATGGGCCTGATTCACGATCACCCGGCAGGCCGGCAGGGTCCGTCCGATCTGCAGCGGTCGCTCAGCATCGCTGCTGTGCAGTCCGATCGAGTGTCCGGCCCCCTGATACCCGTAGATTTCGCGGACTCTGTCACAGGCGGCAGTGAAATCGGGTACATGATAAAGCGCCAGTACCGGCGAGAGCTTTTCGCCCGAGAACGGATAACGTTCCCCGACACCACTTTCTTCAACCACCAGGACCCTGCAATCGAGACCAGTGTGCCGCAGTCCCGCCACCTCTGCTATCTCGGGAGCCCGCCGTGCCAGAATGGATGGATTGAGCCCGCCGTGAGACCACATGGTCTTTTCAAGGGTTGCTTTCTCGGCCGAATCGAGTAGTCGTGCTCCCTGCATCTCGAGCGCCTCGACAAACTTTTCATAAACGGCCTCCAAGACAATCACGCTATTTTCTGAAGAACAACTGGTGGCGTTATCAAACACCTTCGAGGCAACGATTTTTTCAGCCGCCTTCTCACAGTCAGCCGTCTCGTCAACTATGACGGCCACATTGCCCTGACCGACACCAATCGCGGGAGTTCCACTGGAATAAGACGCGCGGATGTTGTTCTGGGAGCCAGTCGCCACTATCAGGTCCGCTTGAGCCATGAGTTCACGCGTCGCTTCACGGCTCACCGGAGACGGCAGCTTCTGGACCAGGTCGGCCGGTGCTCCGATCTGCACCAGGGCCGACCGAAAGTAATCGACTAGGCGGACACAGGTCGCATCGGCTTTTGGTGACGGTGCCAATATGACCGCATTGCACCCCTTGACGGCATTGATCACCTTGTTGGTCGGCGTCGCTACCGGGTTGGTGGACGGCGTGACGGCGGCGACCACGCCGACCGGGCGGGCGATCTCTGTGATCCCGAGCTGCGGGTACTCTGCGATCACACCCACGGATGGCTGTCCGTCCAGGTCGCGCAGCAAGCCCAGGGTCTTGCGGTGGTTCTTCAGTATCTTGTCTTCAGACACCCCTAGGCCAGTATCGGCAACAGCCTGTTCCGAAAGTGCACGGTTTCGACTCGGTTCCATAATGACCCAGGCGAGAGCACATACCGCCTCGTCTACGGCTGCCTGATTACTGCGTTCAAAGACGGCCTGTGCCGAACGTGCCTTCCCCACAAGTTCTGATACTGATTCAACCACTTTCGTTTGCCCTATCCGCTGTATTGCTTATCCAATTTACTCGCCAGGGTCGCCATATCGTCAGGAACACAGCCGGGGCTACGAGGCCACAATCAGCCGAAAGCAGAATGGGGAATCGGCTCCACCGGCCACGACCGTGTTGTCGCCGGCCTTCAGTTCCAGCAGGTCCGTACCGAAATCCCTGCCGATCACCGTACCGTTAACTTCCGTACCCAGCTCACTGCCCAGATCCTGTACCGCCCAGACCCCTTGCACCGACACTGCTGCAAAATGGCGCAGCGACAGGCGGGATGGCACCGAATCAGGCAGCTGAAAATCTGCCCCGCCACGCTCCCCGGGTTCCGGGACCCTACCTACCGAAAATCCGAAAGTAGATATCGTAACGCCTTCCTCAGGCACGTGGCTGGTAATTTCGCCCACAGCGGCGTGGAGTGTCAGGACCTGCGGCGTCACCTGCTGTGCTGACGGACCCGCGTCACTGCCTTCCAGATCATCAGCCAGTGCCAACAGATCTTCATTCACCCGCCGTAAATGCTGGACCAGTCTTGAGATCAGCCGGTAAGCAGAAGCTGGTTGTTCACTGATGATCCGGATGAACTCCCATCGCTCCAGCTCAACGGCCGTTACCACCGTAACGGCTCGAGCACTGGCACTGCGGGGCTGTTCATCAATCAGTCCCATCTCCCCGAGATAATCTCCAGCTCGTAACTGCCCAAGCACAACGGACTGGGTTTTCCTTCTTCCGTAGACCTCGACCTGGCCAGACAACAGCTGAAAAGCCGTTGTCGAGGGGTCGCCCTCCTGAAGTATCACCTCACCGGGATCGAATCGGACCTCTTTCATGGCAAATTCTGCCGCCTTTAACCCCATGCTCAGAACACTCTCGATTGTACCGCCTACGGCAGATGAACAGACGCTACTCAGCTGTTGGCACAGGGCACAGCCGGCATTCGGACAAACTGGGCGTACTGGCTTGCCAAACCGGCCCGACGATTTCATCATACGCGCTGCCGGAACACCTGCCACCCATCTGTTTAGTAAATCGATTGGAGTTACTCATGCGAACCCGGCCCACCAGCCTACCGGGGTTTAGATCCTCTGTTTCGACATTACCGAACCTGTCTGTCCGGAGTCGACTGTCATGAGTCTGTTGTGGATACCCGTTACGATCGCTGCGGCATTCTTCCAGAATCTTCGCTCCGCAATTCAGCGCCAGCTTAAAACAGACCTTTCAGACATGGGGGCAGCTTCTGTCCGGTTCATCTACGCCTGGCCGTTTGCGTTACTCGGGCTGGGGATCACCCTAGGTTTCGGATACGCCTTACCGGAACCGAGTGTCGCCTTTGCCATCTGGGTGATTACCGGATCAATCGCCCAGATCACCTTTACGTTCCTGCTGATGTGGCTGTTCTCACTGTCGAACTTTACGGTCGGAACGGCGCTGTCCAAAACGGAAGTTATTCAGATTGCCGTTCTGCAGGTCATCCTGCTTCAGGAGACGATATCACCTCTCGCGACGGCAGCCGTACTGGTCGCGACGGTCGGTGTGCTGGTCATGACTGCCGCGAAAACGAAGCTCTCACTGGGCGGACTTGCTTCAGGGTTTCTGCAGAAATCGACCGCCGTGGGTCTCGCCTGCGGTTTCTTTCTCGGTCTTTCAGCGGTGCTCTTTCGCGGCGCACTGGTGTCGCTCGAAGGGGAATCGGTACTGATCAAATCGACTTATACCCTGGCGGTTGCAACCGTGCTGCAAAGCATCATCATGGTAGTCTGGCTGCGCCGGTTCCAGCCCGGTCAGATCACCCGGACATTCTCGAACTGGCGGATCAGCCTGTCCGTCGGGTTCTCGGGATGGATTGCGTCGAACTGCTGGTTTGTCGCGTTCGCGCTGACCAACGTGGCATTTGTCCGGGCCCTGGGTCAGGTGGAACTACTGTTTACCTTTCTGGCCTCGGTCCTGATATTCCGTGAGAAAGTGACCCTCACGGAGATTGTCGGTGTCCTTCTTTTGATCAGCGGCATCGTCGTTCTGGTGCTAGAAAAAGCGTCGTGACGGTGAGTACGCCGGTCTAGTCATTCCGAATATTCCCAAGGATTACCGTTCACAGACCGCTCGTCCCCCGACCCGACTGTGAGAACATCACCCTATCCAGAGTTGGCAGGCAAATTCGGGTAACAGACAAAAGAGGTGCTCTGACATGAATACAGGCTACGGACCCCTCAATGGTGTGCGGGTCATCGATTTTACGCATGTGATGGCTGGCCCGACCTGTGCACTGATGCTGGCCGATATGGGAGCCGACGTGATCAAGATAGAACGGGCACCTTTCGAAGCCGACGAAGCCCGCAACGCCGAAGATCCGTACGACATCAACGGCGTATCAGCCACGTACATGATCCTCAACCGCAACAAGCGGACCTTGCCTCTCGACTTGAAAACAAGTGTGGGCATTGGCATCGCCCGGCGCCTACTCGACGATGCAGACGTCGTTGTGGAGAACTTCCGACCGGGGGTTCTGGACCGGCTCGGACTCGGCTACGAGGAGATCCGGAAGATCAATCCCGAAGTGATCTACGGCGCGATCAGCGGATTCGGCCGCAGCGGACCTTACCGTGATCGGGCCGGATTTGACCTGATGGCCCAAGGGATGTCCGGCATCATGAGCGTTACCGGGGAAGCCCCTGGGCGCGCGCCCGTCAAACCCGGGGTCCCCATGACTGACATTACCGGGGGCATTCTGCTCGCCATGGGAATTTGTGCGGCCCTTCGCCACCGTGAAGTGACCGGAGAAGGACAGATGGTTGATACCTCGCTTTTCGAAGCCGGCATCGTCCAGACGTACTGGCATTCGGCGATCGCGTTCGCCACTGGCGAGACACCCGAACCCTTGGGTTCGGGTCATCCTTTGAATGCACCTTACCAGGCCCTGACTACAAAAGACGGCTGGATCACGGTCGGGGCAGCTAATCGTTCGACCTGGAAACGGTTTGCTGAACTGGTCGACCCTGAGATGCTCGAAGATCCCCGTTTCTCAACCAACGAGGCCCGAATGGAAAACCTTCCGGGTCTCGTCGCGCACCTGAACAGGCTGCTCGAAGAGAAATCAACCGATACGTGGCTGATGCTTTTGGAGGATGCCGGCGTGCCGGCCGGACCGATCAATTCCATCCCGCAGATGCATGCTGACCCCCAGGTGCTGTCACGTGAAATGGTGGTCAACCAGACCCATGCCGAGGCTGGACCGGTCAAGACGCTGGGCCTGCCTGTTAAGTTTTCAAAAACCCCGGGCGGACCTCGACACCCTGCCTCCGTCTACGGCCAGAATACACGGGAGATTCTGCACGAAGCCGGCTATGACGACAGCGAGATAGACGCCTTTGTCAGCCAGCAGGTGACTGTCGCAACAACCTGACACATCAAATTCAGACGGCTCCCCCAACGGCAGACCCTAGCTCTGGCACTCAAAGAGGAGGCGAACCAAGGCCCGGCGCCAGCTGCCTTTCGCACCACAGCGCCGCTTCCATCAGCCGCGGTTCAGCCTGCGGGCCTGCTACCAGCTGTATACCCAAGGGGAGCCCCGTCGCTGACAGACCCGATGGAAGCGTGATGGTGGGCAACCCGCAGGATGTCCAGGGGCCCTGAAACATGGCACTGCCGGTGACCGAAAGATCGCGTGGCGCAGGCGTCGGCGTCGATGGTGTCAGCAGCACGTCGGCGCGGGACGCGAGGCGCCTGGTATCAGCGATGAACTGCAGCCGGTTCTCCAGCGCCCGCGAGTAACGGACCGCATCGATACGCAGGCCGTTTTCGATCAGTTCGCGAATATGCGGCCCGAAAAGTTCTGCTTTTTTCTCCAGCATGGGTTGATGGACACTGGCGGCCTCGACCGTGAGGATA
>CAJXBY010000177.1 GCA_913051905.1 uncultured Gammaproteobacteria bacterium
TCGATTCGGCGAACGGTAGCAAGCTGCTGGGTCTCGAGCTGCTGCTGGCGCTCCAGCAGGACACCGGATGCTGCGGCCACATTTTCCATCCGGTTCAACTGGCGCCCAACTTCAATACGGCCTGTCACGGCAATGGAATACCAGGCGTAGCCACTGAGCGCGAGTGCCAGCAGGGCAGTGACCAACGCCGCGATCGGGAGCCAGTTTCTCCGCCGCCCTGGCTCAGAAACCCGTGAATCCGATGAATCGCCAGAGATTCCTGCCGTTGGTTCTTCACGAGACCGTGGCGGGCTCTCTGTGAAATCCGGCTGGTCCCTTTCAGGTGTTCTACTGACAGGGACCACCAGCTCGTCTTTGGTCGCCACGGGCTTAACGACCGTCCTGTGCGGAACCGCTAGAAGTTTTTTGCTCAGCTGGGACGGAAGTCTGATCTCGAAAACGCGGATCCCAGCCGATTATGGCTTCAAGCAGGGATTCATCACTTGGCTTGTCAGAGACCAGGATCGTGCCTCGGCACCCCCGGTCCCGGCAGTGCCGTTTTATACGCTCACTGACCGTTGCAATCGTTGTCCCTTCCAGGAGCAGGTCATCCTCCTCGCCAAGCAATCCGAGCAGGTTCTCCAGCGCTGTGATACTGGTCAGAGTGATGATATCCAATTGTCTTTTGCGCCAACGGTCCAAGACATCGCTGTCCAGTCCTGCCGGCTGCGTACGACGGTAGCACTCGACGTGGCCGACCGCTGCCCCAGCCGCCACCAGTCTGTCGTGCAAAAGCCGACGGCCTCCCTCGCCCCGGAAGATCACGATCCGGCGACCGTTTACCGATTGTAACTGCGGCAACTGCAACAACCCCTCGCTGTTGAAGGCATGCTCCGGGATACCCGATACCACCTCGCCTCGCTCCGCCAGTCGATTGGCTGTACCGGGGCCCACTGCAAGCACCTCAGCACCGGTGGGGATACCGATCTTGTGCTGGCACAGGAGCCCGAGTCCGAACACCACCGCGTTCGGACTGACAAAAATGACGATATTTGCGTGTCCTACGGCCGCCAAATCCCGCTCCAGATCCCTGTCCTCAGAGGGTGGTTCAATCACCGTCACTGGGCACCGTACCGCATCACCGGAATGTCGCTCAATGAGGGTACAAAGGGTATCGGACTGGTGTATGGCCCGGGTCACAAGGATCGACAGACCATCAAGATCAGCTGCCAACGACATTCTCCAGAATCCGGGAGGCGCCCTGTCTCAGAAGGTTTTCGGCTAGGCGGTGACCCAGCATTTCGCCCTGGTACAGTGTTCCCTGGACCTCTCCGGTCAGAACAGTACTCCCATCGGGCCGACCAACGAGACCCCTGACACGGAGCCTATCCCCGACGACTTCTGCATAAGCCGCCACCGGTAGATGGCAACCTCCGTCCAGCCGTTCATTAACGGCCCGTTCGGCGGTGACCCGGACCCTGGTCAGCGAGTGGTCCAGCTTTCCGAGCAAGCGGTTGGTTCGTTCGTCCTCTTCTCGACATTCGACCCCCAAGGCCCCCTGACCCACTGCGGGGAGCATCAGATCAGCGGGAATGATCTGCTGGATACGTTTTTCCATGCCCAGCCGTTTGAGCCCGGCTGCTGCCAGAATGATGCCGTCGAAATCCCCTTCGTCAAGACGCTGTAGCCGGGTGTTAACGTTGCCGCGAAGATCCATCACCGAAAGGTCGGGATAACGAAAGCGCAACAGGCACTGCCGGCGCAAACTGCAGGTACCAACACTGGCGCCAGCCGGAAAGTCGGCCAGCTCTGAATAACGGGTGGATACCAGAGCGTCGTGGGGGTCTTCTCGCTCACAGATCGCCGCAATGCGTAACCCGGGTGGTTGGTTGACGGTAACGTCTTTCATCGAATGAACGGCGAGGTCAATCTGCCCTTCGACGAGGGCTTGCTGCAATTCTTTAAGGAAAAGACCTTTGCCACCTTTCGACGACAGTGGCATGTCAAGTGTCCGGTCGCCCTGGGTAATGATTCCGACCAGTTCAATGTCGAGGTCGGGGTAATTGGTCAGCAACAGATTGCGAACATGGCTGGCCTGCCACATCGCCAACGGACTTCGCCGGGTCCCAATCCTGAGCATCAGCACCTCGGGTTTATCGGGTGATCCAGGGCCATGAGAGCCCCAGGGTGATTGTACTCCGAGACGTGACATTAAGGACCGCATTCCACGGATCAGGGCCAAACTCGAAACTGAATTTTTTGGGCGGGCTTCAAGCCGCACCGGCGCCATACGGAAAGATGCGGTACCAGCCGACAGCCAGGTGCCTCCGCGACAGTCAACCAGTAATCAACAGGGCGATTTAAAACCCGCCGGGAGGTTCTTACACACCCTCATTAATCGATTCAATGCGTCAGGCGCTGTCCTGATGCGGCTTTCCGGTCAGCGCTTCCAGAAAAATAGTCCGGTACTGTTCTGCGGTATAGGAAATCGGATTGGTCCCCGCGGAAGGATCCTGTACCGCCATCTGACCGACCCGCTCAGCCTGAGCATCGTCGATATCCAACGCAGACAGATTGTCCGGGATTCCGATTTCGGACCGCAGAGTCAGCACCCAGTTCAGAAATCCATCAAAACCGCTATCGCCAAGCCCAATGTACCGGGCCAGCCGTGCAATGCGCGATTCGATAGCCGAACGATTGGCCTGCAGCACATAAGGCATGACAATGGCGTTCAGGGTACCGTGATGAGCGTCGTACAGCGCGCCGAGTGGATGTGACAACGCATGCATTGCACCCAGGCCCCGCTGAAAAGATGTTGCGCCCATGGTTGACGCCACCAACATCTGGGTTCTTGCTTCAAGATCATTGCCGTCGGCCACCGCACGCGGCAGAAACACTTTGACCAGGCGAATCCCCTCGGCAGCAATCCCTTCGGCCATGGGGTGAAATGCCGGTGACGACCAGGCCTCCAGACTGTGTGACAGGGCGTCCATACCGGTGGCTGCAGTCAGATCTGCCGGCAGCCCGACGGTCAGCTCCGGATCAAGAATAACGATCGCGGGGAGCATTCGCGGGTGAAAGATGATTCTCTTGACTTCAGCGGATTCGTCGAGGATCACTGACGCACGCCCGACTTCCGAACCTGTTCCAGCAGTCGTCGGTACGGCAACAATCGGGGCGATTGAATCACTATCTGCCTGCAGCCAGTTGTCGCCCACATCCTCCAGTGCCCAGATTGGTACCGACTGCCCTGCCATAAGGGCAATGGCCTTGCCAGCATCCAGTCCGCTCCCGCCGCCAAATGCGATTACCCCATCGTGTTCACCTTCGAGATAGCATCGCACACCCCCTCCGACGTTCCGTCCGGTCGGGTTGGACCTGACATCACTGAATATTTCACAGCGAAGTCCCGCATCCCGGCAACTGATCACAGCAGCTTCGACCATCGGCAGGTCGGACAATCCAGGATCGGTGACCAGTAGCGGTGCTTTGATTCCCAGTTCCCGGCAGGCGTCCGGCAGTTCCGCTATGCGGCCCGGACCCACCCGCATCGCCGTGGGATAATTCCAGTTGGCGTTCATTTATGTGTCCTCAATATATTCGATTCTTGAGTACGAAGCCCCGAATCCGTAACAATCGGAAACAAAGTGCTCATCGAAATCATTCCCATTTAAGGAAAATCACTCACATCGACGACGAACGGATCAACGCGACGTCCGGCTAACTCCCATCATCGTCAAACACTTTCCTATCTCAGCACAATAATCCCGTCTCAAGACCAGGTTGTACACCTCGGCTTGGTTTACCCCGTTACACTGGTTCGCCGGCCGGAGCGCGAGGTAGAATGGAGCGGGTGAGGGGAATCGAACCCCCGTATTCAGCTTGGGAAGCTGATGTTCTACCATTGAACTACACCCGCACGACCTAACAGAATTATCTGTCAGTCGAAACCACAGGACAATACCGCGCGGACTCGCACCTGGCCTACAGGTAACTTTTTTGATCATGACGGTCACCGCCTTTTCCAGGAGGACAGACGCGGATAGGCGTTCAAACCCAGTCCGAAGTTTTGTTCGTCGCGAAGGCCGCATGACGCCTGCACAGAAAAAAGCGCTGGCTGATCTTTGGCACCTCTACGGCATCAATAACGAAAACGAGATTCTTGAATGGAAAGCGCTTTTCGGTGAGCGGGCGCCGGTCACGATTGAAATCGGCTTCGGTGATGGCCAGTCTCTGCACCAGATGGCGACTCGTGAGCCCACCGGCGGCTTTCTCGGCATTGAACCCCACCGGTCTGGCGCCGGTCAACTCCTGATGAATCTTCATAAGGACGGGCTGAATAACGTCAAGGTGATTGTTGACGATGCCGCGAAAGTTTTTCCGGAGCGGGTTCGCCCACATTCAGTTGATCGGGTCTTGGTGTATTTCCCGGACCCCTGGCCCAAAAAACGCCACCATAAGCGGCGTCTTCTCGATTCTGAATTTCTCGACGTACTGGCTGATTCTCTCAAACTGGGCGGATTGCTGCATGTTGCGACAGATTGGGATGATTATGCCAATCAAATTCTCACCGGTATTGACCGCCATCCAGGCCTCGTTAACCAGGCGGGAGTCGGACACTTCTCGGAACGACCAGAGCACAGGCCGAAAACCAAGTACGAGCTACGCGGCTTGAGGCTCGGGCATACGGTGCATGATATTCTCGCTAGACGCAGCCCATGAATGAAGCACACCCTTCCTGGTGGGACCCTGACTCCGATCAGCCCCATAAACTGTCAGCCCACCAGAAACCCCGGATAACCACCGGGAATCTCACCGAGTTCGCTACCACCACGCTGAGTACTGTGGGACTCCTCCCGCTTATCGCCTGGCGGTACGCGACACTGAAACCTACGGCGACTTCTCTCGACTCCTTAGAGGAATTTGCCGGACTGGGTGTTTCGCCGGACCGGGAATGTAATGGCGCCACACGCGAGATGGTCGAAGAACTTGGTGTCCGGCATCTATTGATACGGGTGCCCTGCTGGCATATCGACCGGCTTGACGACTATCTGCGGTTCGCCGAACTGTTCCGGGATCGGGTTCTACTCATCAATATTCTCCAGGACCGCCAGAGGGTGACTGATCTCGAACAATGGCAACGGACGGTCACCCGGATCATTGATGCTTTTAAGCCACTGACAAATCAGTTTCAACTCGGCAATGCGATCAACCGAAGCAAGTGGGGCTGTCACAACACCGGCGAGTACCTGGCCCTGCTTGACAGCGTCAACGACCTCAAACATCGGCATCCTGATCTACAACTCGCCGGCTCTTCGGTGATTGATTTCGAACCGATCGCGACTTTAAGGACGCTGATCAATTTTCACCACTATAAACTCGATATCTGTAGCGCCCTGTTGTACGTCAACCGGCGTGGCTCACCCTACTCCAGACAGTTTGGTCTGTTCGATCTTCAACGAAAGATTCGTCTGATTGCAGCCTTGGTGTCCCTGTCTAATCGGTGTGGTCGAAAGCTCTGGATTACAGAAACCAACTGGCCTTTACTCAACACCAAGCCGTATACACC
>CAJXBY010000178.1 GCA_913051905.1 uncultured Gammaproteobacteria bacterium
AGGGCTACTGCCAGTTCAGTCATTTCAACGTGACGGAACTACATCTGATCGAAGCGCTGCGGACACTGCGGATGATGCACCATTATGCGTGGCTGGCCAGGCGATGGCAGGACCCGGCTTTCCCGCGGGCTTTTCCCTGGTTCAATTCACAGCGTTGCTGGGAGCAGCATATTCTGGACCTGCGGGAGCAAGCGCCGCTAATGGCCGAACCGCCGCTGACCACCTACTGATCACCGGAGCCACCACCTGTTCTGTGGTCTATCATCACGGGCGAAGCTCTGAGCCCGTCAGTCGTTTTGTGTGGGTAATCCCTGCTGCTGCCAGGCCTCAAACCCGCCGGTGACATGCGAGACCGATTCGAATCCCTGTTCGACGAAGAATGCGGCGGCCGAAGTACTTGAAATCCCGTGATAACAATAAACGATCAGGGGCCGAGATTTATCTGTAGTCTCCAGAAACTCGGCAATATTCGTATTATCGAGGCGCACAGCGTCCACCACCCGGGAGGTTTCGTAGGACAGGGTATCCCGAATGTCGATCACGGTAACCGACCCGGCCTGGATGGCACGATCGGCTTCAGCAGGTTCGAGCTCGTGATACATCAATCTTCCCTGTGCAAACCCCAAAGGGACGATAATTCAAAACTATGGGAATAAAAACCACATTCAGAACACGACAATCGGATGGCACCCACAGCGTTGGAGCCACGCGGTGACCGGCACATCATCCTCCACCGCCCAGCACACCAGCGAGCAGGTAGATCGACAAGGACGCGGCAACATCTGGCGAACCTGCTCGGTACTGCTGCCCTTCCTGTGGCCGGCGGGCCGTAACGATCTCAAAGGCCGTGTCGTGCTGGCCCTGATCAGCCTCGTCCTAGCCAAGCTGGCCAATCTCTATGTGCCGCTGGTTCTCGGCCGGCTGGTCGACGACCTCTCTGATCTAGGCACCACCAAGGGCCTGGTGCTCGGAATCCCCCTCGCTGCACTGCTCGCCTACGGGCTATCCCGCTTTTCGGCGCTGACTTTCAACGAGATCCGGGATGCGGTCTTTTCCAGGGTCGCGCAGAACGCAACGCGACAAGTCGCCCTGAAAGTCTTCCGGCACCTGCATACGCTGTCGGTCCGGTTTCATCTGCAGCGAAAAACCGGCGCCCTCAGCCGGTTCATCGACCGGGGCACTACCGGGATCCAGTTTCTACTTTCGTTCGTCGCATTCAATATTCTCCCGACGCTTTTCGAAGTTTTGCTCGTGTGCGGCATTCTCTGGGCCTTGTTTGGCATTCAGTATGCACTGGTTACGGCAATCACCATCACGATCTACGTGTGGCTGACTTTTGCAATCACCGCCTGGCGCACCCAAATCCGCCGAGAGATGAACGACTCGGAAAACGAAGCCAGCACGCGGCAGGTCGACAGTCTGCTCAACTTTGAGACAGTTCGGTATTTCAACAACCAGTCCCACGAAATTCAGCGTGTCGACCAGGCGCTGACGGCCTACGAATCCGCCGCAGTCAAGAGTCGCGAGAGTCTCTCGCTCTTGAATGTAAGCCAAGCGTTGGTTGTCATCAGCGGCATCACGGTGATGCTAGTCATGGCTGCATTCAACATCCGGGACGGGACGATGACCATTGGCGGATTTATCGTCGTCAACACTTATCTGATGCAGTTGTCGATTCCGTTGAATTTTCTCGGCACCGTGTACCGTGAGATCCGGCAGGCGTTGGTGGACATGGAGAACATGTTCGCACTGCTGGACGAGTCGCCTGAGATCACCGATAAGCCAAACGCCAGGATTCTCGATGTCCACAGCGGAGAGATCCGCTTTCAGCACGTGTGCTTCGGCTATGATCCTGAACGGCTGATTCTGGACGATATCAGCTTCACCGTTTCGCCATCCCACAAAGTGGCCATCGTCGGACCAACCGGTGCCGGCAAGTCGACGATCAGCCGCCTGATTCTGCGCTTCTACGACCCCACTTCCGGCTGCGTGACCATTGATGGTTATGACTTAAGGGATATCAAACAGGCTTCCCTGCGTGATGCACTCGGCGTTGTTCCACAGGACACGGTACTATTCAATGACACGATCTATTACAACATCTCGTACGGGGATCCATCGGCCGAATCCGAGCAGATATACAACGCTGCCCGAACAGCGAGCATCCACGATTTCATATTGAGCCTGCCAGCGGGCTACCAGACCCGGGTCGGTGAGCGGGGATTGAAACTTTCCGGTGGTGAGAAGCAGCGAGTTGCAATCGCCCGGGCTGTCCTTCAAAACCCGAAGATCTTTTTCTTTGATGAAGCGACCTCATCACTGGACAGTACGACCGAGATCGCGATTCAAAAAAACGTCGATGAAATATCGAGCGGCCGGACAACCCTGACGATCGCTCACCGGCTTTCGACCGTAGTCGCGGCAGATGAGATTCTCGTTCTCGACCGCGGGCACATCATCGAAAGGGGAACCCACCCGAGTCTGCTCGCTTCAGGCGGACTTTATGCCCGCATGTGGCAGGAGCAGGAAAAAGAACGCGCCACGGTGCAGATTGGCATCGCCCCGGGTGATGTTCAATCCGGACCCGTCGCCAGCACGACAGCCGGCGATACTTGATCACAGATTCTGCTCCTCCGACTTGCTGTCACGCGAAAACAGTTTACACTGACCGGCCGTTTGCAAGGTCCGCCCGCCGGGGCTAGAGACGATGAACGCCCAGAGCCCGATTGACACCTCACGCCTGGTCCCTTACCTCACGGATAACCTGCCTGGATTCGGGGGATATTCGGCAATCGACAAATTCCCGACCGGCCAGTCCAATCCCACCTACCTGATCACGGCGGACAGCGGCCGCTATGTGTTGCGCCGCAAGCCGGACGGTGAGTTGCTCAAATCCGCCCATGCCGTGGATCGGGAATTCCGCATTATGCGGGCCCTGGAAGCAACCGACGTACCCGTGCCGAAAATGTATCTGCTCTGTGACGACGACAGCATTTTCGGCACCATGTTTTATGTGATGAGTTATGTTGAGGGCCGGATCCTCTGGAATCCCGCCCTGCCGGACCTCGCGGTTTCCGACCGACGATTACTCTATGATGAGGTGATCCGGGTATTGGCAGCTCTGCACAGCGTACCGGTCGACACCGTTGGGCTGACCGACTTTGGCAGGCCCGGAAGTTACTTTGACCGCCAGGTCGGCCGCTGGAGCAAGCAGTACCGGGCCAGCGAAACCCAGCAGCTGAAATCCATGGAATATCTGATGGCCTGGCTGCCCGACCACACGCCACCGGATGATGACCAAAGCAGCCTGATTCACGGTGACTACCGTATTGACAACATGATCTTTGACCCGATCGAACCCCGCACGCTGGCAGTCATCGACTGGGAAATCTCGACCATCGGCCATCCCCTGGCAGACCTTGCATATTACTGCACGGGACTGCGCATCCCGCCCGGACAGCACATCCAGGGCCTCGGCGGTATCGACCGATCGGCACTGGGCATTCCGGAGGAAGCTGAACTGCTCGAACACTACTGTGAACTGCGTGGTGTTGGGGAGATACACCATTGGCCCTATTACATGGTGTTCTGTCTGTTTCGGCTGGCGGCCATACTCCAGGGCGTATATAAGCGTTCTCTGGACGGCAATGCCTCGAACGAACGGGCAGCCAAAATGGGCGCTATGGTCGGACCGCTGGCCGAGATGGCCAAACAGATCATCGATCAGGAAGCCCGATAACGCCCCGGCATTGCATTATGGATTTTGCTTATTCTCCAGCAGTCGAAGCGTTGCGGATCAGGCTCGGCGCCTTCATGGACCAGCACATCGTTCCACGGATCGGACAATGGCACCAGGAAGTCGACCAGGGCCGGTATCCCGTGTCCTTCATGGAAGAACTGAAGTCCAAAGCCCGTGCTGAAGGCCTGTGGAATCTCTTTCTGCCCGGACTCAGGGATGATGAGCCCGGGACACGACTGACCAATCTTCAGTATGCGCCGCTTGCTGAGATCATGGGCCGTGTCCCCTGGGCATCCGAAGTGTTCAACTGCAACGCCCCCGACACCGGCAACATGGAACTTCTACACCTCGCCGCATCTCCGGAACAATACCAGGAGTGGCTGGTACCCCTGCTCAACGGCGAGATTCGTTCGGCCTTCGCTATGACCGAGCCGGACGTGGCCTCTTCCGATGCCACCAATATCCAAACCCGGATAGAACGTGACGGAGATGACTATGTGGTGAACGGCCGAAAGTGGTTCATCACCAACGCAGCCCATCCGAACTGCCGACTCGTCATCCTCATGGGCAAGACCGACCCGGATGCCGAACGCCACAACCAGCAGAGCATGGTCCTGATCCCGATGGATGCGCCCGGGGTGCAGGTGGTGCGTAATATTCCGGTGATGAATCATCATGCCCCGGAGGGCCATTGCGAAATGGTGTTCGACCAGGTCCGTATATCGGGAACCAACCTGCTGAGCGACGAAGGCAGCGGTTTTGCACTCGCACAGGCCCGACTGGGTCCGGGCCGAATCCACCACTGCATGCGATCGATCGGTGCTGCGGAGCTGGCTGTTGAGCTGATGGTCGAGCGGTCGCAGCAGCGCATGACATTCGGCAAGCATTTACACGAACATGGCGCCGTATCCGACTGGATTGCGCGGTCTCGAATCGAAATCGAACAGGCCAGACTGCTCGTTCTCAAGACCGCCTGGCTGATCGATCAAGGCGGCACACAGGCGGCGCGCAAAGAAATCGCCATGATCAAAGCGCTGGTACCCAATCTCCACGTGACCGTTATGGACCGCGCTATGCAGCTCTTCGGTGCGATGGGAATCAGCCCGGATACCCCACTGGCCGATCACTGGACCTGGGGCCGGGCCCTGCGTTTTGCAGACGGGCCGGATGAAGTGCATCTACGGTCGGTTGCCCGCGCAGAACTTCGAGACCGGGGTACACAACAGGACCAATCCGCCGCCTATCTGACACCGTTCAAGCACAGCTAGGCTGTTTTCGAAACGTTGCCGGTCCTAGACCGGCTCTTCTTCCTCGCTGCGATCTACCTCAAAGGTCACAAGGTGATCGACTTCTAGCCGGACCCCCACGTCGTCCCCTAGAGCAAAATTGGCATGACTGGGGAACAGAGCCAGCAGAACCGTCCCACTGTCAAAACGCAAGGTGTAAAGAATCTCTGCTCCCTTGAAGGCCTTTCGTACAACACGGCCGCGGGTCTTTCCATTCTCATCGAGCAGCACATCGTCAGGGCGGATCAGAATGTCGATGCCTGCACCGACCGCCATCGGGATATCCCTATCACTTCGCAGCTCACCAAATTCGCATTCCACGAGTCCGTCCGACCTCACTGTCCCCGGCAGAAAAATGCCGTTGCCGATGAAGTCGGCAACAAAGCGGCAGTTCGGCTCATGGTAGAGGTTATAGGGCGTATCCCACTGCAGTATTCGGCCTTCATCCATGAC
>CAJXBY010000179.1 GCA_913051905.1 uncultured Gammaproteobacteria bacterium
TCCAGTCGCTGGGGTGGACCCATTCTGGTCACAGCCGGGCTGGTGCTGACTCTTCAATACCCCCTCAACTTGACCAGTGTCCAATGCGGGCGGGTCGTTCTTTGGGCACTGGGTTATGCCGTAATCGTTCCAGCCGTCATGCTGCTCGCTCTCGCACAGGGCACGGTCGAATCCCGTTACAGTTTTCCGGGGCGCGCTCTCGCTGAGCACATCACCAACCTGTGGCAGACGACCGAAGGCCGTCCCTTGAGACTGGTTGGCGGTGGATGGATGACTGCCGACAGCATCGCCTATCACTCTCCGGACCATCCCTCAGCGCTGCAACACCTGAGTTTCCGTCGCAGCCCCTGGGTCACGGAAGATGACGTGCGGGATCAGGGAATCGTCGTGGTCTGCCTTGAAGACGACCAATCCTGTATTGCCCGGGCCAAATCCCTCTTTCCCGGGCACCCGCTGGAACCGCTCTTCATTGAAGGTCGGGATTACGGCCTGTCTCGTTCGCGATCAGAGCGTTTCCTTGTGATGCTCGTGCCCCCGGATTCCCCAGAAAGCCGGACCGGCAACTGACACACCGCCCGATGCGCTGACGATCGTCGTAAAATCCTGACCTTCATGCCACCACGGAACCCCCCGGTTCCACGATGACCGGAGAAACATTGAGAACATGGCCGTTAAAATTCCAGAGAACTACGTCAGCGGTGGATTCACCATGGAGTACGAGGTGCCATGGATGACACCCGGAGCGGTCAGAAAGCTGGACGAACTGGTGCACAGCGACGACCGCGTCATCGAGGTGGGAACCGGCGGATCGTCCCTGTTTTTTGCCCGGCGCTGCCGGGCGGTACTCGGCGCTGAACCGAACCTGGAGTGGGGTGAATCCGTAGTCGCCGAAGCCAGGTCCCGCGGACTCGGCAATATCGACATTGTTATCGAACCGGATCCGGGAAAACTCCTGCTCGCTGCCAGTCGCTTCGGCGCCTGCAGCGTGCTTTCGGTGGATCCAGACGACGGGTACGATCGCGACCGACTGCAGGACACTCTGAGTGACCGCGCAGGCGATATGCTTGAAGTCGTTGCCATGGACAACTACGGTGCACGCGACCTGTTTCTCACATCATGGGACTGGAGCAACGAGCAGGTGATCGAAAACCTGCCCGGTAACGGCTGGCAAGGTGAATCCTTTAATGATCCCAAGTGGCGAGGCCATGGTACGCGGATTTTCTGGCGTAGACGGTAACCCCTGCTAAAAGCGCAACGAAAGACAGCTGAGACCCCCGTCGAGTTTTTGAAATTCTGAAACATCCACCGGCACGACCCTGTAGCCGCGATCCTCAATGGCCTGTGCACTCCGGGGGTGACCGGCCGGGACCAGGACCGTGCCGTTCAGCCACAGACTGTTTGCCGCATAGGCTTCAGAAGGCGTGATTTCAACAATATTCATATCGATCCAGTCGGGTTTTTGCAGCAGTTCGCCGGAAGCCAGCAGGTTTCCATCCTCAAGGTAGCTGACACCGCTTTTGAGGTGCAGCATCTCTTCGAGCCGAATCATTGATCCGGTCAGCCCATGCTTTGCAACAATTGAGATGAGCTGTTCAGCGCCGGCACGATTGGTCCTAGCAGAAAGCCCGATATAGACATGGGTTCCCGCCTGCATGACATCGCCGCCTTCGAGCGTGCCGGGCGATTCGATCACCTCTGCCGTTCCAAAGAACCTTTTCAGGACCGGCAACATACTGAGTGTTTCACCGCGCCGGGAATCGGCACCCGGACGGGTCAGTACCGCCACCCCAGGCAGCAGGACGGCCGTATCCTCAACGAAGGTAGAATCCGGATAGTTCGGGTCAGGCGGAAGCACCGTCACCGTCAGCCCGCAGGCCTTGAGCGCGGCAATGTAGTCGGAGTGCTGTCGACAGGCGAGTTCGTAGTCGGGAGCCCCCAGACCCGCTGTACTGATACCGTCAATCATGGCCGGACAGGGAGAGCGGGTGATGGCTGCAGTAAACACGGTCGAAGTCCTCAAGGTCGGTTGATCGTGCCGTTCTATCCCAGGAGACCGAATCACACAAGTCTGTCTCGACCGACTGCCCTTCCAGATTCTGGCGAACGACGCCTGCCTTGACCGTCTCTCGGAATCACGCCCTAATACGTACTTTGATTTGAGTGGCTGCCAGCTGACAACCTCACGAAAGCAGCCGGCATCGGATACTTGGGAGGATACTCACATTGACCAGCCAGATGCGTGCCATCGACATCACTGAGCCCGGCGGACCGGAGGTACTCCAGCCAGTCTCCGTAGCCAGGCCGGATCCCGGACCAGATGAGGTGCTGATTCGTAACATTGCAGTCGGGGTCAACCGACCGGACTGTGCCCAGCGACAGGGCAATTACAACCCGCCGCCCGATGCGAACCCTCTGCCGGGCCTGGAAGTGGCAGGAGAGATCGTCAGTGTGGGCACCGCTGTCAGCCGTTGGAAAAAAGGAGACCACGTGACGGCCTTGACCCACGGCGGCGGTTACGCCGAATTCACCGCGGTCAATGAACTGCACTGCCTTGTGTGGCCCACGGGTTACGATGCATCCCTCGCGGCCGCCATTCCCGAGAATTTCTTTACCGTGTACTACAACGTGTTCACACGGTCCGCTCTGCAATCCGGCGAGACCATCCTGATACACGGCGGCAGCAGCGGTATTGGTCTTACGGCAATCCAGTTGGCCCGTTCTGTCGGAGCCACGGTGATCACCACCGCAGGAAGTGATGAAAAATGCCAGTTCTGCGAAAGTGTGGGGGCGCACAAAGCGATCAATTACAAGACTGAAGACTGGTTCTCTGTGATCCGTGAATTTACGGCTAAAGCCGGCGTTAACGTGGTACTGGACATGGTGGCGGGTGAGTACCTGCAAAAGAACATCGATCTGCTGGCGCGGGACGGCCGTTACGCGCTGATCGCTTTCCTGGGTGGAAGCAAGGCCACGGTCAACTTTGCCAAGGTCATGATGAACCGGCTGTCAATCTCAGGCTCGACACTCCGGCCGCAGACCACGGAAGAGAAGGCGAGGATCGCCGATGACCTTAAACAGGTGGTCTGGCCACTGCTCGAAAGTGGAGAAATCCGACCTCATGTTTACCAGAGCTTTCCTTTGGACCAGGCAACCGAAGCACACCGTCTGATGGAAAGCAGCCGGCATATCGGCAAGATTCTGCTGACCATCGATTGAGGGACTCGCCCGCGAACGACCTGAAGCCATCGCGTTCTGTCAGCCACAGCAGATTCTGCGTTATGCTTAATGCATATCGAACCCCCTGAATTTTCGGTCACAGGCTATGTCCAATATTTACGACACCGATCTCGAACGGCGCGATGCCAACTATGTTCCGCTCAGCCCCTTGAGCTTCTTAGCCCGCGCCGCCCGCGTCTACCCTGACCACCCCGCGGTTGTACACGGTGCAATACAACGAAACTGGTCCGAAGTCGCAGAACGCTGCCACCGACTGGCTTGCGCACTGCACAGGCGGGGAATCGGGAAAGGCCACACCGTTGCAGTCATGGCCCCGAATATTCCTGCCCTTTACGAAGCCCATTTCGGCGTACCCATGACCGGAGCAGTACTCAACGCGCTCAACGTGCGCCTGGATGCCAGGACGCTCGCCTTCATACTCGATCACGGCGAGGCGCGGGTGCTGCTGACCGACACCGAGTTCGCCCCGGTCATCAAGGAAACCATCGAGTTGTGTCAACGGGACCTGCTGGTCATCGATATTGACGACCCTGAGGGTCCGGGGGGTGAACGACTGGGCGAGATGACCTACGAAGAACTGCTGGAAGACGGCGATCCTGCGTTTGAGTGGGCATTGCCCGCTGACGAATGGGATGCGATTTCGCTGAACTACACCTCCGGCACCACCGGCAACCCCAAGGGCGTGGTCTACCATCACCGGGGAGCCTATCTCAACGCGAGCAGCAACATCATCGGCTGGAACCTCGGACACCACCCGGTCTATCTCTGGACCCTACCGATGTTTCACTGCAATGGATGGTGTTTTCCCTGGTCCCTGGCTGCGGTTGCCGGAACCAGCGTTTGCCTGCGCGGGGTGACGGCGGCCAACATATTTAACGGCATCGCCGATCACGGCGTGACTCATTTCTGCGGTGCACCGGTGGTGCTCAATATGATCGTCAATGCGGACGAGACCCAGAAGCGCTCCTTCGGGCACACTGTACAGGTAATGACTGCAGCGGCGCCCCCGCCCCCGGCGGTGCTGGCCGCCATGGAAGCCGAAGGTTTTTCCATGACCCACGTCTACGGTCTGACCGAAACCTACGGACCCGCCGTGATTTGCGCCTGGCACCCTGCCTGGGACGAACTGCCCGCGGATACTCAGGCCGAGATCAAATCCCGCCAGGGGGTGCCTTACCACATGCTCGAGAGCTTAGAGGTATTGGATCCGGAGAACATGAACCCCGTCCCGGCCGATGCAGCCGCTATGGGTGAGGTGATGTTTCGGGGCAATATCGTGATGAAGGGTTATCTAAAAAATGCCAGTGCGACCGAGGAGGCCTTTGCCGGCGGCTGGTTTCACTCCGGTGACCTCGGTGTGATGCATCCTGACCGCTACACCCAACTCAAGGACCGATCCAAGGACATCATCATCTCCGGAGGTGAAAACATCTCCTCCATCGAGATCGAAGATACGCTCTACACGCATCCGAACGTGCTGGAAGCCGCCGTGGTGGCGCGGCCGGATGACCAGTGGGGTGAGACGCCGTGCGCCTTCGTTACCCTGAAAGATTCCAGCGCCGAAGTACCTGAACAGGACATCATCGATTTCTGTCGGAACAACATGGCACACTTCAAGACGCCCAAAACCGTGATTTTCGGCGAACTGCCCAAAACCTCGACCGGCAAGGTGCAGAAGTTCAAGCTGCGCAAAAAAGCGGACGCTCTGGGCAGCTTGTAACGGCCACACACGATCCACATCGACCAACCTCCGGAGACCCAGCCCATGTCCGACCCCAGCATAGTCTCAACCAATCATACAAGCTTTACGGTCTCCAGCCTCACGCGCAGCATCGCGTTCTTCGAACAGGTGCTGGGATTCGCGGCAACACCCCCGTCGCCGCGGTCAAAACCCGTGATCCAGAGCATCACCGGTGTTCAGGATGCCGATGTGCTTATCGCCTATTTGCGGGGCCCGGATCACAGCATCGAACTGATTGAGTATGTAGGGCCTTCTGACCGGTCATCCGTGATGCCAAGGCCCTGTGATGTCGGTTTTGCCCATATCGCATTCGACGTTACGGGGATCGAATCTCTCGTCGAATCCGCCGCGGCATTTGATGTGCTCCCAATCGGTGAAATTACTACGGTTGATCAGGGGCCCAACAAAGGCGGTAAGGCGGTTTATCTGCGCGATACCGACGGCATCACTGTCGAACTGATTCAAAAACCCTGAACAGTCT
>CAJXBY010000180.1 GCA_913051905.1 uncultured Gammaproteobacteria bacterium
TGGCGTGTGTTGCCCAGTGCAGCAGATCCAGATCGTTGTAGTCATTGCCAACCGCCAGGGCGCTGTCGGCGTCCAGATGGTTCTCGCGACAGATCCAAGCCGCGGCACTCGATTTTGAAACAATGCTGGGGAAAATTTCGTACCAGATCGACTGATGATCCAGCGGTGAGGTGGTGCGGATCACCGTCAGATCACTGAGCCGGTCCTGCAAGATACCGTGCAACGCAGTGCCCTCGCCGGCTGAACAGATGGCGAGAAGCTGAGTCGCCAGCCCGCTCCGGTCAAGGGTTTCATCCATGGGCTGATGGTGACCGTCGTAAAGCGACAGGCGACGGTCGAAGTCCTGATTACGGGCGCTGCACCGATGCCAGCGGAACCGATGGTTGTCGGGCACCGGATCATGGATCATAAAATCCATTTCGTACTCCAGCAGGACTGAAACGGCCTGAGAGACTTCAGCCGGCGTCAGTGTGTAGCTGGCAAGAAGATCCAGGTCGGGAAAGCTGAAGATTCCCGCTCCCGATGAAGTCACTAGAAGGTCTATAGGGAAATGGCGGTCGAGTACCCGCCGGGTCGAATAAAGAGAGCGGCCGGTAACGACGACCCGGGTAATGCCGTCCCCGCCAAGTCTCTCCAGGGCTTCACGGTTGACGGGACTCAGGGTCTGATCTGATCCGAGCAGTGTGCCGTCTAGATCAGTAAACACGGCAAGGGTCACAGACAATTCTCCGGTAGTCGTAAGTCGGCGCGCTGAGTGATCCTCAATTTTGGACCCCAGAACTACAGCAGCGATTCAATTTTGGACAGCAGCTCCGGGTCATCAGGGCGCACCGAGCTGCCATAACTGCCGACCACGCGGCCCTTGCGGTCGAGCAGGTACTTGTGGAAATTCCAGCGTGGATATTGACCGGCCTCTCGGGCGAGTGTGCGATAGAGCGGTTCGGCATTGCTGCGGGCTACCCGGGATTTTTCAAACATTGGAAATTTAACGTCATAGGTGAGCTGGCAGAATTCCTTGACCTTGGTCTCTGAACGGGGTTCCTGGAAAAAGTCGTTCGAGGGGAACCCGAGGACGGCGAATCCATCCGCCCGGTAGCGCCGGTAAAGAGATTCAAGGCCCTTATACTGTTTGGTATATCCGCAGAAACTGGCCGTATTGACGACCAGCAGAACCTTGCCGCCATACGTGTCGCACAACCGTACAGATGTCTCGCTGGCGAGATACCGTTTAGTGAAGTCCAGACTCGCGGGGCAGTTGGTGTGAGCGGCGGCTGTCAATGAGATCAGCAGGACGGTTGTTAAAGGGAACAGCAGAGTCTTCTTCAAAACACAGCTCCTGATGGGTGATTGACCAAATTTGATGGGATGCAGGGACCGGGGTTTCAAACTCAAAAAAGGAGGCTCGGCTGGTTTGGGTCAGCGTGATGTCAGAACCTCGGGCTCCGTGAACGGTTCGGGCGACTCTTCGCCTACATCGAAGTGCTGTGCAATTATAGACAAAGCACACCTTGACCTTTCTTCACGGAGACCGCTGACCAATCGGTACGGTGTGTGTAACCGGTTCAGTTGGAACAGGAACTCCTGATGGATTCGGGCTCGTTGTTCCGCTGTACCCGGGCCCCGTTGCAGTGCTTCGTCGACCCAGGGCAGGTCGGTGCTGCACAGAAGGTAAAGGTCCGCTTGGCGTACACTCGCCTGCTCAACGATCCAGTCTGGGCACTGCTGGTAGTAATGGTGGCTGTAGACCACGGTGGACACGAGATCGGTGTCGTGGATCACCAGCTGACCGGAGGCCTGTATGGCCTGGTCCTCAAATTCGACCTGCAGGCGCGCAATCGGTTCGATGTCAGCAGGCGTCAACGGGCGGTTGACTCTCTGGAGGTAGACCCGAGCGCCTTCCTGTGACCACGGAACGGAAAGGTGCGCTGCAAGGTCCCTGGCCAGGGTAGATTTGCCCGTGCACTCGCCACCGGTTAGAACGATTCTGATCGGGGTACCCGGGGACGTTTTCACAGTGGAGACCGGTTCCGGTGTTGGACTGCACTTCCTTTTCACGATGTGGATCATAGAGTATGGTTGGGTCCGGTCAAGGGACAGATTTCGGGAACAGAAAGAATGAGCGACAAGACCGATCAGACAAACGGCGTGCCCGACGAGCGGCTGGCTGCGTGGGGCGACAACTACAGGCCGCGGTATGCTGGCGTGGCGACTTTCATGCGTCAGTCGCTTCGGGAATCCGAATCAGACTGGCAGGATGTCGACGTGGGGCTGATCGGGGTACCGTTTGACGGTGGCGTAACAAACCGCCCCGGTGCCCGTCATGGACCACGTGCCCTGCGTGAGCAATCAACACTGATGGGACGCATCAACTATCAGACCGGGATCAAACCCTATGATCAGGCCCGGGTGGCTGATCTCGGCGATGCGCCCATTGAGGGGGTTTACGCGCTGGACCGGGCCATAGAGGATATCGAGCAGTTTTACGACAGGGTCATACGGGCCGGTGTCATGCCCTTATCAGCGGGTGGCGATCACTGTATCAGTCTGCCGATAATGCGGGCGATTTCCCGCCAGCTGGGAGAGCCGGTAGGCATGGTCCACTTCGATGCTCATTGTGATACGGGACCGGAGCTGTTCGGACACAAACACCACCATGGAGGCCCCTTCCGCGTGGCCGTAGAAGACGGTGTGCTAGACCCTAAACGGACCATCCAGATCGGAATCCGGGGTCCAGCGGAACCGTTATGGGGGTTCAGCTACGAGTCCGGTATGACGGTGATTCATATCGAGGAGCTGTACGCCATCGGTATCGATGAGGTCATTTCCAGAGCCAGGCAGATCATCGGCGATGGTCCGACTTACGTCAGTTTTGATGTCGACGGCATGGATCCGGTCTACGCCCCCGGAACCGGTACGCCGGAGGTCGGCGGATTTACCAGTTACGAAGCCCAGCAGATGCTGCGCGGGTTGACCGGGATACCTATAGTCGGCGGCGATGTTGTAGAAGTGTCTCCTCCGTTTGACAGCGCGAACACGACCGCATTGAATGGCGCCCAGATGATGTGGGAGATTCTCTGCCTAATGGCTGAATCTTTTGCCGCCACCACCGGCGCCGAATCTGCCGGATGACCCATACCATTTAGCCGGCTGGTTTACTCGAGAATGTCTTTGTGATTGACGCGATCCGGCAGTTCTTCACCGAGCAACTCGGGACCGACGACAGCGGTGTGCACCCCGATCACGAGCTGCGCCTGGCGGCCTCAGCGCTGCTCTTTGAGGCGGCACTCTCGGACTACGATCTGAATCACACTGAAAGTGCACTGATCCAGAATCTTGTCCGGGAGCAGTTCGACCTGACCGATGACGAGTCGGCACAACTGCAGGCCCTGGCCGAGGCACAGGCCCGCGAGGCCATAGACCTACACGGGTTTACGTCCCTGATCAACCAGACATGGACACCCGAACAGCGCCTCGCCCTGGTCGAAAAAATGTGGCAAGTAGTGTATGCCGACGGCCGCCTGGACGACCATGAACTTCATCTGATGCGAAAGATTCAAAGGCTGTTGCACATTCCGCAGGCGAGTTTCGTAGCAGCAAAACTGCGCCACAAACCGACCTGACCGAGGCGGCCCTCAGCCACCCATTCGTAATCTCCACACCAGCCCCAGGGCCTCGTTGAAGGTCGAAAGAGACATCTTTGAATCACCCCTGACACGGTCGGTGAAGACGATCGGTACCTCGCTCACTGACAGACCGGTCTGCAGTGCACGCCAGGTGGTTTCAATCTGGAAGCCGTACCCAACTGCGACGATCGTCTCCAGGTCGATGCGTTGCAGGGCGTGGCGCCTGAAGCACTTGAAGCCGCCGGTCAGGTCCCGGTAGGGAACACTCAGCACAATGCGCGCGTAAAGGTTGCCGAGCCGACTCAGCATCAATCGTCGGAATGACCACCCCGACACGGCGCCGCCCGGCATCCAACGGCAGCCAAGTGCGATATCGGCGTTTCGGGTGGCCGCCAGCAGCCGCGGCAGGTCCTTCGGGTTGTGGCTGAAATCGGCGTCCATCTCAAAAATGTGGCTGTATTCGCGGGCCAGAGCCCAGCCAAAACCGGCGAGATAAGCCCGGCCCAGACCTTCCTTGGTCTGACGATGCATGACATGGACCAATGGATCTTCTCGCGCTCTTTTTGCTGCCAGCTTACCGGTGCCATCCGGTGAGTTATCATCGACGATCAGTGCGTGGCCTGAAGGCAGGTTGGACTGTACAGCATCAATCAGCGGGATCAGGTTTTCCCGTTCGTTGTAGGTAGGAATAATGACCAGCGGCAGCATCTGATCGTCTCCGTGTTCCACGTCCAGCGGTGTGGGGTTCATGACTGTTGCCACTAGACGTACGATCCCCGTTGGCCAGAGCGATTCAGGAAGCAATATTCTCTGGGAGGGAACACCGTCACACGGGGCTCTGGATAGTTTGACGTCGTAACGGAAGATAAACGCTGATGCCCAAGCATGCATTTCTGGAAAATGATGGCGTGCTGGCGTTTGCCCACCGGGGTGATCAGGATGCCGGTCCCGAGAACACGCTGGCCGCATTTGAAGGCGCGGTTCAGCAGGGATTTGGTTACCTCGAGACCGATGTGCACTGTACTCGGGACGGACAAGTGCTCGCATTCCACGATGATCGTCTGGACCGGGTGACTGATCAGCGGGGTGTGATCGCGCAGATGGACTATGCGGCGGTCCAGGCAGCCAGGGTAGGAGGTCGTGAGCCCATTCCGCGCCTGGACGATCTGCTGGAAGCCTTTCCAGAGGTCCGGTTCAACATTGACCCCAAGTCGGATACCGTAGTCGAACCTCTCGTCGCCCTG
Source organism: uncultured Gammaproteobacteria bacterium (assembly GCA_913051905.1). Next base: position 4,868 of record CAJXBY010000180.1, read on the forward strand.
CTGCGCAGCGCCAATGCACAGGCGCGTGTGTGTATCGGCTCGTTTTCGGGCCGTCGCCTGAGCCGGGTGCGGACCATGCTTCCCGGAGTGTGCACCTCCATGGGTCCGCTGGAAACCACCCGGGCCAGAGTCGGCAGCCTGGGCTTGCCTGTTGGTCGTTTTAAGGCAGTCTGCGCCCAGGTGCCCGTTTGGTGGAACGGGATCAAAGTTATTGATGCAAGGTTCATTCGCTCGATGAACCGTCAGGGACTGCAGACCCATGTCTGGACCGTCAATGAGCCCGCTGAAATGAACCGGTTGCTGGACCTTGGGGTGGATGGACTGATGACTGACCGCCCGCGCCTGCTCAAGGCGGTATTGATTGAACGCGGCCAGTGGCATCAGGCGGTCTGATCGGGTTCGGGTTCCTGTACTTTGCGAAACACGATCATCCCGGCGAAAAACAGCACCAGAATGGACAGGATACCGATTCTCGGATCACCGGTGGTGACGGTTACCCAGCCCATGAGAAACGGTCCAAAGATGGCTGCTGCTTTGCCGACCACGTTGTAGAAACCGAAAAATTCGGCACTTTTCTCCAGCG
>CAJXBY010000181.1 GCA_913051905.1 uncultured Gammaproteobacteria bacterium
AGTCTCTAGTGCCAACAAGGGCAGTTATTACTAACATACTTAATCCCATCATCAGGGTTTGGTTGACTCCAAGCATAATGTCGGGGAGAGATAAAGGAAGTTGTACACGACGCAAAATTTGATATTTTGTGCATCCTGCAGATATCGCAGCATCCAATGGTGTTATCCACGCAATTGATGCCGTTGTATTACCACCAAGCACTATAGCCGACCGCATTTACACATCTCCAGACCACACCACCAAACCGGCATCCTCGGAGTCCTGGGCGATCCGCGACACTACGAAGGAACAGAGGTTATCAGACATCTGCTGGATCACCGGGTGTTCCCAGAGGTCAACCTCTTTCTGGAGCTCGAGGCTCTTGCGCCGGACCGCCTCCTCGGGCCAGCCGACCACTTCGTCTTTGGCCCAGGTCTTTACCTTGACCGCTGACTCGCGCGCATGCGACATGTCGGGCGCATTGATCATCTTGCGGAGGGGCTCCTCCATCAAGGTGGTGTCCATGTTGCGGAGCATCTTGGGCAGCCCCGGCATCACTTTCAGCGTGTCCGTGGCTGCAAGAGGGTCCATGGAGTCCTCCGGAGCCTCTGCCCGGAAGAATTGCCAGATGGCCGGAACCGCTGCATCTCCCAGTACCTGGTCGAATACCTCGCTCAGCAGTAGGCCGCTGTCCGGCTCAAAACCCTTGGTGCCCCAGCAGATTCGGGGCGAGTCGGGAAACGCGCCTAGATGTTGGGAGAACCGTTCGAGCACCGGTCTGAACCCGTGGCTTGGAACGGCGACCACAAAATCAGTGTTGTGCTCAATCAGCTCCTCGAAACGGCTGGTGACCTGGACGTTGTCCGGCAGCGGCAGCCCTCCAAGGGACCGGATACGAGGTCCGGTTTGATGATGGCTCCAGAGCAGGACTGTGCGGCCGGCGCGGGCAGTCAAAAGGGCGAGTGCCGTTCCCCAGGAGCCTGCGCCCAGTACGCCCAGGGCCTGACTTTCTTTTTTGTTCAAAGCGCATGACGCCGGGGTATCTCACGCCGGCTTCGGGTAAAACGCGTTTCAGTTCGTTCCGGCACTGCTGCCGTTGCCTGATGAGGCCTCTACAGCTGCTTTTTTGTTCTGGTACATCACGTCGAAGTTGACCGGACTCAGCAGCAGATGGGGGAATCCCCCCTTGGCGACCATCTGTCCCACGGTCTCACGAAGGTAGGGGAAGAGCATGTTCGGACAAGCGCCCTCCAGAACCTGTTCCAGCGTCGATTCGTCATAGCCTTTTAACGTGAAGACCCCGGCTTGTTCACATTCCGCGAGAAAGGCTGTTTCTTCGCCGGATTTTGCGGTCACCGTGCATGCCAGTACTGCCTCGAAAAGGCCGTTCTCCTGGTCGATCACCTGGTGCGAGACGTTCAGCTGAATATCAATCTTGGGGCTGAATTCGCGGGAAAAAATGTGCGGGCTGCAGGGAGATTCGAAGGAGAAATCCTTGACGTACACCTGGTTGAAACTGAAGGTGGGCTGGCCAACAGCGTCGGGGTCTAACATGGTGGGGTCTGCCGGGTGGTTAGGATTCAGCGTTCGATGGGAAGGTTTTCTTTCTCCCACGCGGTGACACCACCGGTCAGTGTATAGACATCGGAGAACTCGTTCTTGCGCAAAATGGCCGCCGCACGACCGGCCCGGGTGCCACTCTGGCAGGTCAGGACAATCGGTTTTTTCTTGTCGCGATACTTGTTCAGGCGCTTCAGGTTGTCTTTGAATTCACCCATCGGAATGTTGATGGCTGCGGGTATGTGGCCTTTGTTGAATTCAGCAGACTCGCAGACGTCGACGACAATCGCTCCCTCGTGATTGATCAGCTGCGGCAACTGCACCGCGCTGACCTGGTTTGAGCCGCCACTGCGGCGTAGCGTATCGACCACAATCAGCGTGCTGATCACCACAAGCGCGGCGAACAGGTGCCAGTTCAGGGTAATGAATTGAATGTCCATGAAATGGTCAGCGCTCAGACGGCTAGGCTAGTGTACAGCAAGCTGGCCGCAGTCAGCGGCCTGCTCAGCATACGACAATCGCTCAGGAATTACCCGGTCGTCGGGCTGCAGAAAGCTGCGTGCATGGTCCCCATGAGTTGCAGTATCTTGTCATCGCCGATCCGGTAAAAAACCTTGTTGGCGTCCTTGCGTGAGTCGAGAATGCCCTTGTCTCGCAGGATCGAAAGATGCTGGGAAATGTTGCTCTGGGAAGTGCCGACCCGCTCGACCAGGTCCTGAACGCTGATCTCGCTGGCACCGGCAAGAATACAGAGAATCTTCAGCCGCAGGGGATGGCCCATGGCTTTCAGCGCCCGAGACGCGATGTAAAGGTCTCGTTCGTCGGCCAGCATTTCTACTGCGCTGGTCACTTCATTTGAGGAAGATTCAGTATCTGAAACCAAGGCCATACCGGCACTTTTTGATAAATTACGTTAATATTAAACTTACCTTATACGCTAATGTACGATTTGTCTAGTCCTCTGATCCGGCCCCTGAAATTCTGTCCGGAGAAGCCAGCTTACACGGGGCTCGAGCCCACAGCGCGCCGGGGGGCGAGATCAACAAGCGGGGGGCGCCGATTTATACTTGCACCGGTTGTCCGGCCCAACAGCGATCGTCCGCCACGCTGGAGTGAAAGAATGAAGACCCTGTCCCGAACCCTGATCGGTGTGATTCTCTGGCTGGTCACGGGTGTCGGTCATACGGTGTACGCCGAGGGCACCGCCGACGCGGTCGTTCTGCCGGTGGAGGACCTCAAGGCCTTTGCTGAGATTTTCGGCAAGATCAAGTCCGACTACGTCGAAGACATATCGGACAGTCAGTTGCTCAATGATGCGATCAAAGGCATGTTGGGGGGGCTGGATCCCCATACGGTATACCTGGACCCCGAGTCCTATCGGGAAATGAATATCGACACGCATGGGGAGTTTGGCGGTCTGGGTCTTGAAGTCACGCTGGAAGACGGTGTGATCAGGGTGGTCGCACCCATAGACGGAACACCGGCCGACAAGGCCGGTCTGAAGGCTGGCGACCTGATCATCAGTCTTGACGGCATCAAGGTCGAAGGGCAATCCCTCGATGAAGCCGTGTCGCTGATGCGCGGTGAACCCGGCTCCGAGATCATTCTGACGATCGTGCGCGAAGACCGTCCGCAGCCTTTCGATGTGACACTTGAAAGGGCCATCATCCACATCGAGAGCGTCCGCGGTCAGCTGCTTGACCCGGGATTTGGTTATGTCCGGGTCAGCCAGTTCCAGACCGACACGGCCGGGTCCCTGCGCCGCGAACTGGTGCGTCTGACAGGCGAAGCGGACGGCGCATTAAAGGGCCTGATTCTGGACCTGCGCGATAATCCCGGCGGTGTGCTGGACGGTGCAGTGGAGGTCAGCGATACCTTCCTGAGAAAAGGTCTGATTGTCTCAACGCGTGGGCGTAGTGCCGATTCCAAAGTAACCTTCAACGCGACACCCAAGGATTATCTCAGTGGCGCACCCCTGGTGGTACTCGTGAACAGCGGGTCCGCCTCGGCATCCGAAATCGTGGCCGGTGCCCTGCAGGACCACGGCCGCGCCCTGATCCTGGGGAGCCGGACCTTTGGCAAAGGTTCGGTTCAGACCATCCTGCCGATGCACAACGGCGCTGCGCTGAAAATCACAACGGCGCGCTATTACACGCCCAACGATCGTTCTATACAAGCTACCGGTATTACGCCAGACGTGATCAGCAGTGTGCGCAATGGGGGCGCTGAACAGAGCCGAGAATCCCGCAACCGGCTTCGTGAATCAGATCTTTCGGGTCACCTGGAGAACGAGTCTGAGGGCGGCGGAAACGCGGCCGGTGTTGAAGAAGACAGCCTCAACGCGCGCGATACGCAGGTCCGTGAAGCGTTGAACATTCTCATGGGGATGGCGATCGCCGCTCAATCGTCTTCGTGAACGCCATGGGCGGGGCTGCGAATCCAACCGATGCACACTGCCGCAGGAGGTATTTCACGGCGTTTGAAGGACGCACTCCCAGGAGCGCAGCGGCGCCTCCCTGGCGCCCTCGATCTGCCACATCGCGCCTTCAGTCATGACGGTGGTCGGGTTTTTCTTGTTGGGGTCTTTGCGGGCTTTGCCTGACCAGTACATCCGGTATGTGCTTGCCAGATCACAGCCAGTTGCGCTGTAGATCGAGCAGTACTCAAATCCGATCTGCGCCACGCGGTAGATATCAACCGACACCGGCAGGTTGAAGCAGCCCGTCCGACTCCGGTTGGGTAGCAGGTACAGCTCCCGCTGCTGATTCTGGTTGTTGACGGTATAAAAGCGAATTGAAGCGGCGGGACTGTCGGGCTGGGGGCTGGAAGACTGGCAGGCCGTCTGTAGCAGTACGGCAGCGAAAACGATGACGTGGCGGAGGGCTGGTCGAACCGGCGGACCCAGGCTCAGTTCCACTCAAAGATCTTCCACAGCGGGATGGTGGAGAGCGGTTCAAGGTCCCGCTCCGGATCCAGGAACGATCCATCACCTGAGCGGTCTTCAATCACCTGATCGGGACCTCGTTCGTGAATGACCAGCACGGATTTCAGTTGCCCGAGGATTCGGCGTTCTCGGACCGGATAACCCGCTTCGTGTTTGACGGTCCCCGTCTGCCCCGAAACGCCCGATTTGCCCGGGTCGGCAGACTGGGTAAAACCCTGGCTCGGGCCGAGCACTAGCCCCAGAGTGAGGATGGTCGTAATAGCGTGTTGAATCTTGATCATCGAGCCTCCCCGACCGCCGCAGCATTGTCTGTAGCGAATATCGCAGAACAGATATCATCGGCCACTGTTGCCCGTCATGCAAGCGGCGTGAATGAGTGTCATGGTGCCTGATTGGGCCGTATACTTCTTGACAGCGGAAGGTGAAGGTCTTCTGGCAAACCCCGCGCCGAACTCACTCTAACTGGTGTTGACTGTGTCCGAGAAACTGGTACTGGTAGACGGCTCGTCCTATCTCTACCGGGCTTTCCATGCCATGCCGAACCTCACGAACTCCCGCGGAGAGGCAACCGGAGCGGTCTACGGTGTGATCAACATGTTACGCCGGCTACTTAAAGAACAGTCCAGCACTTATCTTGCGGTGGTGTTCGATGCGCCCGGACCGACTTTCAGGGACGAACTGTATCCCCAGTACAAGGCCAATCGTCCGCCAATGCCTGATGAGCTGCGCAGTCAGATCGAGCTGGTGCATAAGGTGATCGAAGCGCTCGGGCTACCGTTGCTGTGCATCCGCGGTGTAGAGGCCGATGATGTGATGGGTACGCTGGCAGTCACTGCGACGCGGGAGGGCATGAAGACGGTCCTGGTCAGCGGTGACAAGGACCTCGCTCAACTGGTGGATGAAAATGTCGTACTGATGGACACTATGA
>CAJXBY010000182.1 GCA_913051905.1 uncultured Gammaproteobacteria bacterium
ATTGAGCGAGACCTGGGTCGGAGACACATTGTATTATCGAGTCAGGGTCGGTCCTTTGAGTCGAGGAAAGGCAGTCGATCAGGGACTTGAGCGAATCAGGACGATCACAGGCGTTCAACCCCGGATCGTTGACGGCGGATATTGAGGTACACCATGCCTAACAAGCAGAGATTTCTTGCTTTTGTTTTTCAGCTGGCGCTTCTTTTTTCACCGCTTTCCGGGTCTGCCTATGATTCGGATATTCCGGAGAACGCCCGTTCTTCAATCCCACCACCAAAATTGAGCGTAACGTCCTGGCTTCTGACCGATGTCAGTACCGGCATGACCATTGCTGCCGAAAAAGCCGACAAGCGGGTTGAACCCGCCAGCCTGACCAAGCTGATGACTGCATACCTGGTCTTCAGGGAAATCTCCCGCGGTAATGTGAAGCTCGATGAAGAGGTGGTGGTCAGTGAGAAAGCCTGGCAGACAGGCGGTTCCCGGATGTTCATTGAACCCGGAGATCGCGTGAGAGTAGAGGACCTGTTACTGGGCCTTATCGTCCAGTCGGGTAACGATTCAGCTGTCGCACTGGCCGAGCATCTTGCCGGCAGTGAGACTGGATTTGCCGATCTGATGAATCAGGCCGGTATCGAAATGGGCCTGACGAACACCCATTTCGTAAACAGTACCGGTCTGCCGCATCCCGACCATTTTACCTCGGCCCGCGATTTGAATCGCCTAACCCGTGCAATCATCCAGCAGCAGCCGGCCCACTATGCTAATTACGCGATTCCTGCATTCACCTGGAACGGAATCACTCAGAAGAACCGTAACCCACTACTGGCCCGGGATGAAAGCGTCGATGGTGTCAAAACTGGTTATACAAAGTCAGCCGGTTATTGCCTGATCGGATCGGCTAAAAGAAATCGAACCCGGTTGATAGCGACCGTGATTGGTGCCGGCGGCGAACGTGAACGTGCGAATCTGGTCTATGCGCTGCTGAAATACGGTTTTGCGGCCTACGAATCGCATCACCTTTATGGTGACGGTTCTGCCATCGTCACGGTAGAGATATTTAAAGGGAGGGCGGACTCGGTATCCGCAGGGATCAGCGAAGGCATTGATCTGCTGCTGGCCAAAGGTCTTGGGGAAGAGCTGGAAGCAAAGGTACAACTCGTTGAGCCGCTGGTGGCGCCAATAGATGAAGGTGGCGAGGTCGGAACACTAACCCTGCGACTCAAGGGTGAACCGCTGCTTTCCCGGCCGCTGGTGGCTCTGGAATCGGTGCCAGCCGGGTCATGGTTCGGCGGACTGGCAGACTCGGTACGTTTGTGGCTTCGATAAGTCGGCCCAATGCCTCAAGAAAGCGATCGACCACTGGAGCTACTGGAGTTTCCGTGCCGATATGAGATCAAGGCCATGGGAAAGTGTGGGCCGGCCTTTGAGGCGCTGGTCTGCGAAATCGTCAGCCGCCACCTCAATAATAGTGCCGCGATTATCGATGTGGCGACACGGCCCAGTGCCCGGGGCCGTTACCAGTCCGTCAGTTGCACGATAGAAGCGGATGACCGCGCGCAGCTGGATTCGATCTACCTGGATCTGCACAGTGAGGCCGATGTGCTGGCTACCCTCTGATCTACGCGGTGTACTGTAGATGGTCACCGATTCCGTCGACCGGCTTCTTGTCAGGACACTGGGCCTGCAGGACTACGATGCCACATTTGATGCAATGCGCTCATTTACGGCATCACGCAATGCATCCACACCGGACGAGATCTGGTTTGTGCAGCATCAGCCGGTCTACACCCGGGGCGTGAGTTGCAAGGACCGGCCTTGGGGCGATGGCAGCCATATAAAGCTGGTTGACTCCGACCGCGGCGGCCAGATCACCTACCATGGACCCGGTCAACTGATCGCTTACCTGATGCTGGATCTACGTCGCCGCGGAATGGGGATACGGCAATTGGTCTCCCGTATTGAATGCGTGATTGTGGAGATGCTGTCCAGGTATGGCATCGCCGGGTCCACCCGCTCCGGAGCGCCGGGTGTTTACATTGGTGACGCCAAGATCGCCGCACTTGGGCTTCGGGTCCGCAACGGCTGTACCTACCACGGACTCAGTCTGAACGTCGACATGGACCTTACACCTTATGGCTTCATTCATCCCTGTGGCTACGAATCGCTTTCAGTAACCCAGCTCAAGGATCTGGGCGTAACCTCCGATTTGACAGATCTGGAAGCAGCGCTGGCGGCCCATTTTAAGGAGAACCTGGGATATTCGGACCTGTCCCGATTAAAGTGTGGATGGTCCGAAGTTATCCAACGGGGATCATCGCTCCCGACAGAGAGCCGGAGGACAGCTTCTTCTTTGGTCTGACGCCGGTGCCGGTTGCCTCTACAGGCCACCTGTCAACTGACGGGCTTCGTCCAGTCGGTCGGGGCTGCCGATATCCATCCATCTGCCTGAGAAGTGTTCTCCCGTTACGAGATTTGTGTCCGCAGCTGCCCTGAGCGTGGTTGCCAGCGGAAACCGACCTGCTGGGGCATCTTCGAACAGGCTGTGACGATAAAGGCCAATGCCGGAAAAGGTCAGCCGCCGGCCACTTTCTGCAGGGTGATTAAGAACCCTGCCGTTGTTAAGATAAAAATCACCTGCTGGATTGTGTGTTGGGTTGTCTACCAGTACCAGATGAGCGTTGCCGTCGATCCGGTCCGGAAGACGTCGCAGGGAAAGATCTGTCCAGATGTCGCTGTTCAAGACGATGAAAGGGTCCGAATCGATCAGCGGCAGGGCTTGGCGGATTCCGCCACCGGTCCCCATTGCCCCTTCGGGCTCGCGGGAATAAACGATCGACAGACCGGATCCTTGTCCGTCACCGACCTCGGCCTCGATCATTTCGCCTAGGTACGCAAGATTGATCACCACCCGCTGTATGCCGGCACTCGCCAGAGACTGGAGCTGGTATTCAATGAGGCTGTGTCCGCCGATGCGGATCAGTGGTTTGGGCAGCTGATCCGTCAGGGGGCGCAGACGTTCGCCGCGGCCCGCAGCCAGAATCATCCCGCAGCGGGCTACCGGGGGCATTCGTCTGTGGATGAGCCGTGAAAAGGCACTGAATGTTTTGGGTGAACCTTGTTGTTCCCTATAATAACCGACTGTGACCCCCTTCAGATGCCTGCCCGAGTTCGTTTCCAGTTCGTGGAACCCGGAAAGTCAGACAGCCCTGGCTTGGTGAACCGGCGAATGCGAACGGCTACGATTCAGTCGGTTACTGCACCCACTTCGGTGCGCAGGGTGCTGGTGCCGGTTGCGGTCTCGTTGTGTCTTTTTTCGTCCACCTTACCGGCAGAGGCACCGGTCTCTTTTGCTGGAGAGTCTGTCTGTCCCGATGACGTCATTGATACACCGTCGTCTATGCTGCACTTTATTGGACACGATCCAGCCGGCTTGAAGATCGAGCTCGAGTCGGACCAGATCGACCTGCCGCAGCCCGGTGTGCTTTCGCTGTCCGGAAACTCGTCGGTTATTCAGGGCGCGCAGGCAATCTTTGCTGACAATATCGTGTTTGACAAGGAAGCACTTTCCCTGAAGTCCGACCGCGCCGTTGTTTACTCTTATCAAGGGGACAGGATCGTCGCCCGTTCTCTGGAACTTGACCTGGAAACCCGGATCGGTCAGGCAGAGGAGGTCCGTTTCCAGATCGCAAAACGGGGTACGATTGCAAAGACCGGAATCGTTGATCCGGCAGGCGATCCTTATGATGAGTCAGGATTCACCTCCGCAGTCGCGGGCCGGATTGGCAGCGTCAAGGGCCCGCGGATGTTTCATCTGCCAAACCTGGTTGCTCTGCCAACCGGCGAGTTGATTTCGCTTGACCCGGACGGCAAGGACGGTGAAGAAGCCGGAGACGAGAACGACGCTAAGCCGGATTTCGAGGTCAAGGCCAGAGGCCGGGGAACAGCGCAGACCATCTATTTTGAAGGTCACGACCGCGAGCGGCTGGAGGACGTCACCTATTCAAGCTGTGTGGCGGGCGATGACACGGTCCTGATTAATGCTGGCGAAATCGTCCTAGATCATACGTCCGGTGTGGGCACCGGAAAAAACCTGAGTGTGCGGTTTTTCGACGTTCCGATCCTGTATTTTCCGCAGGCTAGTTTTCCGATCAACGACGAGCGCAAATCGGGTCTGCTGTTCCCGGTGTTCGGGTATGGGAACGACTGGGGGTTTAATGTTCGGGTTCCCTATTACTGGAATATTGCGCCCGAGCGGGATGCGACCTTTGAAGGGCATCTGATGGCCAATCGTGGTCTGCAGCTGGCGGCGGAGTATCGCTACATCGGAGAGGGCGAAGACGGTGACCACAATGGGGTGCTGCGTGGCGAGTTCATGCCCGACGACAGCAGGTTCGGTGACAGCCGATATGGCTGGAGTTACGAGCACCGATTGAATACCCGTCGCTGGGATACTGACTTCAACCTGGATATCGACCTTGGCTATGTGTCGGATACAGCTTATCTGGACGATCTGGCAGATGACCTCCAGGTCAGCAGCGCGGCGCATATCCCCCAGACCATTGATCTGGTCGTAGATCCGTACGACATCTTTCTGGAAGATGAAAATTTTTCGGTGAGTGTCGACGCCTCCCACTACCAGAGTCTGGATGCGGCACTCCAGATCGAGCAGGAGCCGTACGCCAGGCTGCCAGGGGTCACGATGAACTGGAGTAAAGAATTCGATCTTTCCCTGGACGATTCCGGTAGCGGCTACCAGCGTGATGACAGTACGCGGTTTACGATCCGACCTGATGTGGATTCCGAACTGGTTAATTTTCAGCATTCGGCCGATACCATGACCAAGGGTCTGCGGCTGGACATACAGCCGTCCCTGGCTCTCCCCATGGAACGGGTCTATGGCGCTATCACCCCTAAATTGACCTGGGCCTATACGGCCTACAGCGTCACCGACCAACCGCAGGGTGACCCGTCCAGCCCCACCCGGAGTATTTTTCTTTTTGAGGTGGCGTCAGAATTGTTTCTGGAGAGGGATGTCAGCTGGCGGTCGATCGAGCATGTTCAGACCCTTGTTCCCCGCCTGTCCTACCACTATGTGCCGTATAAGGACCAGAGCGACCTCCCTGTTTTTGACAGTGGTTCGGTGGGATTCGGAAACATTGCCGATGCCTATCTTAGTGATGGTTTCTGGGGATCCGACAGGATTCAGGATTTCCAGGGATTCACACTGGGCCTGGAGAGTGAAACCTACGGTGCAGAATCCGGTGACCGCTTGATGAAATGGACGCTTGCGCAGCAGATCTACCTGGCAGACCGGGAGGTGACCCTGAATCCTGCTGATGGGCCGCAGACCAGCGATT
>CAJXBY010000183.1 GCA_913051905.1 uncultured Gammaproteobacteria bacterium
CCAGCATCAAGTCGAGTTTTTCGCTTAAACAGGTCTGCTACAAAACCGCCTTGCCTGTACCCGGTTGAAGACGATACATCAGCCTTATTTGCGGAAAGACAGCCAGGGGAATATTTTGTATGCTTTTATACTGTAAGTCTCGAGGACATCTCGGCAAATCGTGAAAAAAAACAGTCGAATACCCGTGATCGTGGGCGTGGCTCAAGTCACGCAGCGTGAGGATGATCCTTCATTGGCAAGAGAACCGCTGGATCTGATGGCGGATGCCATCCGGAACGCAGCCAACGACACCGGGTCAGCTAGGGTTCTGCAGGCAGTTGATTCTTTAAGGGTCGTCAAGGGCATGTGGGGTTATTCCAATCCTGCTCGGGCTCTGGCCCAGCGATTTGACTTGTCCGGTATTGAGACCGGTCTCACTTCATTGGGCGGGAACTACGTCCAGAGCCTGGCCACCCGGAGTTTTCTTGATATACAGGAAGCAAAAAACCAGCTTATCGTGCTGACCGGTGGTGAATGTGGGCGCACCCAAGCCAAGGCCCAAAAGGCTGATCTTGAACTGCATTGGAACCCGGCAGATTCGGTCCCCGGACGGGATCCAACTACCAGTGACGATGTCGACGATCATCCGGATCTTTTCCTCGGTAGCCGACAAAGCACCCGTCATGACGCCGAACTTCGACGGGGTATCCGGTATCCTATTCAGTACTATCCAATTTTCGAGACCGCAGTCCGGTATTCCAATGGTGAGACCGTACCGGCACATCTTGAACGAATCGCTGAACTGTGGGCACGCTTCAGTGACGTGGCCGTCGAAAATCCTGACGCCTGGATCCGTCGACGGTTTAGCGCCCCGGAAATAGCAAACCCCTCAAGCTTCAATAGGCTGATCTCCCATCCTTATCCGAAGTTAATGAACTCCAACAATCACGTCGACCAGGGCGCTGCCCTCATCATCACCTCGACCGACTACGCCAAACAGTTGGGTATTCCTGAAGAGCGCTGGGTCTATCCATTCGCTGCGACCGAAGCCTGGGATCACCTCTGCGTATCCGAGCGCGACAATCTCCATTCATCACCAGCGATACGACTGGCTGCTTCGAGTCTGTTTGCTCAGGCAGGACTGGGCGTCGAAGACCTGGAGTATGTCGATCTTTACAGTTGCTTCCCGTCTGTGGTCCAGGTCGCAGCCCGGGAGATAGGCCTCGACCTGCAACGGCCGTTGACCGTGACCGGAGGATTGACGTTCGCCGGCGGCCCCTGGAACAACTATGTGATGCACGCAGTCGCCAGAACCGTCGACCTGCTCAGAACCCATTCGTCCGGGCGTGCACTCGTCACAGCCAACGGCGGATTGCTCACAAAGCACGCCTTATGCATTTATTCAGGAACACCTCCCGACAGGCCTTTCAGCTACAACAACCTGCAGTCGGAAGTCGATGCCACCTTCAGGCGCATTGTCAGAACCGAACACAACGGCGAGGCGACTATCGAGGCCTATACAGTCATGTACGAGGTAGGACGGGCTCAGATTGCACACGTGGCTTGCCTGGTCGACGGAGGCGAACGTACCTGGGCCAACGTGACTGATCCGGAAACCCTACTGGCGATGACCCAGGAGGAATTCTGCGGCCGGACCGGCACAATAGACGGCAAAGGCAATCTGACTGCACTGAACTGAGTTCCGTGCTTCCAGCACGTTTAACAAATTGATTCCCCAAGTACCCGAACACTTGTGAATTCCCATTGCTACTAAAGCGAGCTCATGATAGAACGTCCCTGATCCGTTTAGAGAGAAACTTGAAATGCCCATAGCCAGTAAAGTCGAAGTCACTGAGGTCGGCCCCCGAGATGGACTACAGGCTGAACCCCGGTTCGTTGCTACCGACAGCAAAATCAAATTGATCAATAACCTGATCGATGCGGGAGTGCCCAGAATAGAGTTTTCTTCTTTTGTTTCTCCCCGCGCCGTGCCCCAACTGGCCGATGTCGCCGACGTCTTTGAAGGGATTAACCGTTCGGGGAAAACCGTTCTGGCTGCCCTCGTGCCAAACGCGAAAGGTGCTGTACGGGCTGCCGATGCCGGTGTAGACGAAATTGTTGTCTTTCTCTCTGCTTCGGAAAGTCACAACAAAAAGAACGTCAACCGCACAGTGGACGAATCGCTGGCCGGCTTCGAGGAGGTGGCAAACATCGCTGACAAGGCGAGAATCCCCATTAATGGGGCAATCGCCACATCCTTCGGCTGCCCGTTTGAGGGCGATGTACCCTTGCATCAACTGGGTTACATCAGCCGGCGTTATCAAGATCTGGGTTTCAGCGGCATCAGCCTTGGTGACACCACCGGTATGGCAACCCCGCCCCTGGTTTCAAAGGCCGTCCGGTTCCTCCAGGACAAGCAGCCCGACTTTCCCATCGGACTGCATTTTCACAACACAAGGGGACTGGGCCTGGTCAACGTGATGGCCGGACTCGAGGAAAGTATTGACCGGTTTGATTCATCAATAGGCGGCATTGGAGGCTGCCCTTTTGCGCCCAAAGCCACGGGCAACATCTGTACAGAAGATCTTGTGTATATGCTGCACGAGATGGAAATCAGCACCGGGATCGAGCTGCGCGATCTGATGCGCATCGCTAGTGACGTAGAAACGCTCGTTGGACATGATCTACCCGGTCAAATCATGAAAAGCGGACCCCGGCTCGACCTCCACTCCATGGGCGAGGTAGCGACCGCGCAGGGCTGAGCCACCCCTTCGGACCATGGCACTCAGCGGTTTACAGGTCATCGACCTGACACGCATCCTTGCGGGTCCGTTTTGCACTCAACTGCTCGCCGATATGGGCGCCGATGTCATAAAGATCGAACCGCCCAACGGAGACCCCGTCCGCAAACAAGGCGTTATTCTGGACGGAATCAGCTGGTACTTTGCCCAGTTCAACCGAAACAAGAAGTCGGTTGTCCTCGATCTCTACGATCCCGATGATAAAACCAAGCTGACACGATTGCTGGAGGAAGCTGACGTCCTGGTGGAAAACTACCGACCTGGCGTTCTGGCAAAGATCGGATTCACGCCGGAACGTCTTGAGGCCATCAATCCTCGCTTAATCCACGCAGCGGTCAACGGCTATGGTTCCACAGGACCCTATGCGGACAGACCTTCATTCGATTTCATCGCCCAGGCGATGAGCGGTTTCATGAGTGTTAATGGCTTGCCAGCAGGTGAACCCATGCGGGCAGCACCACCTCTGAGTGACCTGATCGCCGGTCTCTACTGCGCCTTTGGCATTCTCAGTGCAGTCGAGGCCCGACACCGTACCGGACGAGGACAACAAGTAGAATCCAGTCTGACCGGTGGCCTCATCAGCATGCTGGCCTATCTGTCTGCCGAGTATTTTGCTACCGGCAAGGTCCCGGAAAGAACAGGTAACAACCACCCCATAGTTGCACCTTATGGCCTTTTCCAAGCCAGTGACGGCAGGTTCGCCGTCGCACCCTCCACCGAGGTCCACGTTCGGCGCTTTCTGGGCACTCTGGAGCTCTGTCATCTTCTCGATGAACCACGCTTCTCCACCAATGCTGCCCGCCTGTCCCATCGTGACGGCCTGACTGAACTCATCAACCAGAAGACCCGGGCCCAAACAGTGGCCCACTGGATTCGAATAATCAATGAAGCGCGTTGCCCCTGCGGCCGCGTGCTCGACCTTGCCGAGGTGTTTGAGGATCCACAAGTACTCGCACAGGACTTGGTCCTTGACGTGGAGCATCCTGGCCACGGGTCTGTACGGATGACAGGGTTTCCGGTCAAGCTTTCAGACACGCCGGCGAGGGTCCACCGGCCTGCACCTGACCTTGGCGCTGATACGAACGAGATTCTCAAGAACCTTTGACGGACCCCTTTGGATTCGGTCCAGAGGGCGAAGAAACTGGATTCCAAAGCAACTGGCTAACCACCGTGCAATCTATCAACCTATCGCCTCTGGATCGGCACCACCTAGCAGAAGCTATTGAGGAGGCTGATTTACGGGTATTGCTGATGACCTTGGTCCACATGACCGGTGACCGGGGTTGGCTCGAACCACCATACGCGCCAGCGAGGGACGTCAACCTGATCGCGGATCCGTCGGCAGGCCTTCCAATGGATGTTCAGGCACACCTGCGAAGCCAGGCCGTAGAGATTTTTGGCAGGGCGCCGTTGCACCCAGCGATACACGACCCGGGCGACCTACTGATGCGGGAGATGATGAGCGCCTGCCTGGGTGAAACGGTTCCAGAAGAATATGCGCCCGCAATGCGGGAGGAGCTCGGTTTTGTGGATCGTGACATCCACTGGGCTTCGCAACCGCTTGAGACGCAACTCTCAGACCGTCACGTACTGATCGTCGGGGCGGGCGTCAACGGTATCGTGCTTGGCGCTAAATTAAGCCAACTCAACATCCCTTACACCATTGTTGAAAAAAACAGTCAAGTCGGAGGGACGTGGCTGGAGAACCGATACCCTGGATGCGGAGTGGACACCCCTAATCACGCCTACTCACTGTCCTTTGGCCGGCGCTATCCCTGGAGCCGTTATTTTGCGCTTCGTGATGAGATCCAGGATTACCTCGAACGATGTGCCGATGATTTCTCTGTAAGGCCAAACATTCGCTTTCATACGACAATGACCGGTGCGATCTGGGACGAGCAGCACGCTCACTGGCGAGTCCAACTACAAACACCCACGGGCACCCAAATGGTGTCCACGCCTTTTCTCGTCAGTGCGATCGGACAGTTCAACCAGCCTACGGGGCCAACTATTGAAGGACACCGGGAGTTTGAGGGCTATGCTTTTCACACAGCAAAGTGGCCGGAGGATCTATCTCTCTGCGACCGGCATGTCAGCATCATTGGTACAGGTGCATCGGCTATGCAGATCGTTCCCGCGATAGCGGATCAGGTCAAAAGCCTGACAATTTATCAGCGTACGCCTCAATGGGTACGACCAATCCCAGGTTATGGAGAAGCCATCGGCAAAGGGTCCCGGTGGTTACTGGACCACCTGCCGTATTACGTCGAATGGTTCCGGTTCACCATGTTCTGGCGCTACGGAGACGGACTGCTGCCTTTCCTCAGGAAAGATCCCGACTGGCTTTATCCTGAACGTGCACTGAACCGGGTCAACGACCGCCACCGACAGGAGATGACTGACTTTATTCACACTGAGTTGCGGGATCGACCTGATCTAGCTGTACGTTGCCTGCCAAACTATCCCGCGTACGGTAAACGAATTCTCCTCGATAACGGCTGGTACCGTACATTGACCAGACCCCACATCGAACTCGTAACGG
>CAJXBY010000184.1 GCA_913051905.1 uncultured Gammaproteobacteria bacterium
GCCTGAACCACGACAACCACGCATTGGCCATCGAGATCGCCTCTCTGGCTGACGGCATACGCGGGTACGGTCATGTCAAAGAACGCCACCTCGAGGAAGTACAGGCCCGACAGGAGGAGCTGCTCGCGCGCTGGCGTACCCACGAACCCCGAGCAGCGGCCAGCTGAGGCCAGGACCGCCTAGCAACTGGCCGGTATTGATCCACGACCCGGCTTTAGGTGCGGCAGGCACCCGACGACAGTCTGATCATTGAACACAAAGCGAGATCGGGTTGTTGGGAACGAGAGGCCGGACGTGGCCGATGAGTGCCGACGGTTCCTGGCTTCCTTCCAGTCGGCCCAGTTGGCAACAGTCAGCACGGATGGCCGACCGGATATCAGTTATGCACCGTTTATCTTTCAGAATGAAGCGTTTTACCTCCTGGTCAGCGAGCTGTCGGCACATACAGGCAATATGCGCTACCAGCGCCATGCAGCCCTACTTTTTATTGAAGATGAGGGCGACGCCGCGCAGATCTATACCCGTCGACGACTGAGTTTCAGTTGCCTTGCAGAGGTTTGTGAACGCAACGGCGAAACCTGGAAACAGTTGATCCCGCTATTCCGCAGCCGATTCGGAACGGTGGTCGACACTCTGGCTCACCTCGAAGATTTCATCCTGATTCAACTGAACCCGGAGCGCGGCAGGTGGGTCACAGGATTTGGCAAAGCCTATGATTTCCAGGGCACCGGCTTCGAAGGAGCACAACACCTGGGCCCTCAACAGCTCAGTCCCCGCGGTTGATGCGGTTTCCCGCCCTGCACACGGCCGGCTGAGCTTTACACGGAAGAATCCGTAGACCGGCGTCCGCTGTGTGACACATCAACCGAGCGCAGAAGGGCTTTGACCTCAGCACGATCCAGTTCCCGCAACTGTCCAGCTTTCAGACTGCGTGGGAGAACCAGATCACCGTAACGAGTACGAATGAGCCGATTTACTCGGCACCCTACCGCGGACCACATGCGCCGGATCTCACGGTAGCGTCCTTCACGGACCACAACCTCGTACCAGCGGTTGGCCCCGCGTCCGCCCTGGTGCCGAATGCGCTCAAAACGGCTGACCTGGCCATCCAGACGGATTCCTTCGCTCAGTTGTCGAATAGCATCCCTGTCCGGCTCCCCCTGGATCCGACACCGATACTCGCGCTCGATGCGGCTCGACGGGTGCATCAGGCGGTCGGCCAGATCACCGTCTGTGGTAAAGAGCAGCAGACCCTGGCTGTTGACATCAAGACGGCCTACCGATACCCATCGGGCACTGCGCAGCCGCGGCAGGTTTTCAAAAACCGTTGGCCGGCCACCCGGGTCATTTCTGGAACAGATCTCGCCAACCGGCTTGTGATAGAGAACCACCCGCAGCACGGCACGTTGGGCACGTCGGATTCTGACCAACTGCTGATCGATTCTGATCGAGTCCGAATCATCGACCGTGGAGCCGAGTACCGCCGCACTGCCATTGATGCTCACACGGCCCTGGCGAATCCAGTTTTCGATTTCCCGCCGGGACCCAACACCCACACGGGCAAGAACTTTCTGAACCCGTTCAGCCACCACGGTCAATAGTTGCAGGCAGACTTTCGTCCGGTTCAGCCGAATTGTCTATTTCCACCGTCTGTGTCAGATACTGATCGGCCTCGCACCGATGGTCGTCAGCCTCTTCCGGATCCGGATTCTCCTCCCCATCTACCGGTGTGGCCGGCTCAGGCAGGATGATATTCAGTTCACGAGCGATCTCGCTAATATCTCGTTGCTCAGCGAGATCAGGCAAATGCTTAATTGACTCGAGATTGAAATACTCCAGGAACTCGGCAGTTGTGGAGTAAAGTGCCGGTCTCCCGGGCACTTCGCGGTTACCGACCTGCCTGATCCAGTTACGTTCGAGGAGCACCCTCATAATATCTGTAGACACACCGACACCCCTGACTTCCTCGATGTCCCCCCGTGTGACGGGCTGACGATAAGCAATGATTGCCAGCGTCTCAAGCAGCGCCTTTGAATATCGGGGCGGACGGGATTCTCGCAGTTTCCGAAGGGCGCCTGTATACCTCTCCCTGGTCTGAAAGCGGAATCCATTTGCCACACGAACCAGTTCTATCCCACGATCAGCGTAATCGGATGACAATTCATCCAGGATCGCTTGAATATCTTGGGCTTCCTCCCCGCCAGAACCCGGAAACATCGACTGCAGATCCCGAACCGAAAGAGGTTCCTCGGCGGAGAAAAGGGCCGCCTCAATGGTGTTTCTAAGTTGTGCTTTGTCTTTCATCAGCTTTTTATCTTGATATGGATAGGCGCCAGCAGCTCGTTCTGTGCAACCACCAGGAGACCATCCCGAACCAGCTCGAGCACCGCGATAAAACTTACGACCAGACCCATTCTCCCTTCATCCGGGTCAAAGAAATCTTCAAGTCTTGCGTATTCTCCGCTGCGGACACGCTCGAGAATTCTACCCATGCGTTCTCTTACCGATAAGGCCTCCGGCACCAGCTGCAGGTGTTGACGACGCTGGGCCGATAACATCGCAGATCGCATTGCGTCCACCAGGCTGGCCAGATCAACTGAGGTTTCTACCTTCGGTGGGGTCGGATCATCTACCCTGGCATAAGCAAGATACAGATCGCGTTCCAGCCTGGGTCGTGCATCGAGCTCGTCCGCAGCATTGCGGAAGCGCTCGTACTCCTGCAATCGACGAACCAGAACAGCGCGTGGGTCCTCTTCATCGCCGTCTTCTAACATCTCAGGACGAGGCAACAGCATCCTGGATTTTATCTCGGCCAGCATGGCGGCCATCACCAGATATTCCGCAGCGAGATCGAGACGCAGCCGCTGCATCAACTCAACATACTCCATATACTGACGAGTGATGTCGGCGACGGGAATCTCCAGGATATCGATGTTCTGCTTGCGGATCAGGTAGAGCAGCAGATCCAAGGGACCCTGGAACGCCTCGAGGATCACCTCAAGTGCATCCGGGGGAATATAGAGATCTTCCGGCCAGCTCTGGAGCACCTCCCCGGCGACCAGTGCCCGTGGTTTAGGCTCGCTAGCCTGCTCGTTCACCGATGGCACATCTTCTTCAGTCATCGAACCGCCCGTTCCACCATATAGTTGATTGCCGACCACAGCCATCCTATCGGGAGGTGCTGCCGGGCTTCATCTGATTTGATTCTGAATACCACGGAGAAAGATCATGTACTGGTAGGCCGAATTGTAACCGGTCAGAGACGACGATTCGCGCGGTCCGACAGGTCATCCAGACGGGGTCGAATCGGATGCAGACAACATTTCGACCTGCTGTCCGGCGCAGTTCTCCCGGCATTCTGTCAGCTTGCCCACGGCCGGAATCACCATGTCGCCTTCGATCTCGAATAGTGGCTCCAGCACGAAGAGGCGCTGATGGATTCTGGGGTGTGGCAGCGTCAGAGCAGCCGTCTCACCGACAAGGTCGTCGTAAATCAGAATATCCAGGTCAAGCGTGCGGGGACCGAACCGTACACCGCGCCGGACCCGACCGAACCGGTTTTCAATGCTCTGAAGCCGTTCCAGCAGAGCGGCTGGCTCCAGCGTGCAGTTGATTCGAACCACGGCATTGATGAACTCCGGCTGGTCGACGTAATCGGTAGGTGCTGTCCTATAAAGCGAGGAGCGTGCCGTAACCCGGATACCAGGCTCATTGTCGATCTCAGCCATCCCTGCCTCAACCTTCTGAACCGGTTCGCCGAGGTTAGAGCCCAGCCCGATCCAGGCCCGGGCACCGCATTGGGCCAGCTTCATGCGGATGTGCGGCGGGTCCGTGACTTTCGGCGGCGACCCGCCTTCTTCGGACCCAGCGCTCGGATCATTTTCTGGCATTCATCGGAATCCACCGTCTGGATTTTTTCCCACCACTTCACCACAAAACGATCCGCTTCACCTGCATCGGCGAGGAGCAACAGGAAATCATACCCAGCCCGGAACCTGCGATTTTCCATCAAGCGACGGATGGTCCGTGGCCGACGCGCCGACAGCCGTGCCTGCATTTCCCAAATCTCAATCATGACAGTGGAAACACGCCTGGGAATGGCGACCGGTTTCCCGGCACGCTCGAATAGGCGAAGAGCCGACCGACGTATCAACTCGGGACCGGACAACCGACGGGTCTGGTTCCGGGCCTTCTCAAGCGCTACCGGGCGCCAGAACAGCACGGCAAAAAGAAAAGGTGATATGACGGGTTTTCCTTCGCGGATCCGCAAATCTGTGTTCCGGAGTGCGGAGGGAATCAGTCCCTTCATCGGATCCAGGTCGAGGTCCGCGTAGCAAGAAGCAGCATCCGGAAACAGCTGCTCGAAAAGACCCATACGGTAAAGGTCTTTAAAAGCCTGCTCACCGCAACCGTTATGAAAGACTTTGAGGACCTCATCGAACAGACGAGCGGAAGACGCAGTGCAAAGATGAGGGGCCATCTTTGGTATCAGCTGAGCGAGCTGGGTCTCAAAAACAAACCCCAGCTTCGCTTTGAATCGCACAGCACGAAGCATTCTGACCGGATCCTCGACCAGTCGAGTCTCAGGGTCACCAATCAGGCGTAACGTCCGGCTGCGCAGGTCAGCGAGCCCCCCAACATAGTCGACCAGTCTATCGTCGATGGGGTCGTAATACAGACAATTGACCGTAAAATCCCGACGTAACGCATCCTGATCGCGCGCGCCAAACACGTTGTTGAAAACAAACCGGTCATCGTGACGGTGATTCTCCGAATCCTCGTCGGCCTCGAGCGCATTTCCGCGATAGGTCGCCACCTCGATGACCTCACGTCCGATCCGCACATGGGCGAGTCGAAATCGACGGCCGACCAGCCGTACTCTCCGAAAGAGCTGTCGAATCTCGTCCGGAGTAGCATCCGTGACGACATCAAAGTCCTTTGGCGGCTGACCGATCAACAGGTCCCGTATACAGCCACCGACCACATCACCAGCATAGCCCGTCTTTCGTAACGTTCTGATTATCGACAGAGCAGCCGGGCTGATGTCTTTGGGCGACAGCCGGTGCTCGGATGCAGCGATTGGTTCGGACAGCGTAGCAGACCCTGCAGAATTCGAGGCCGCATCGAGACTGCGGTTATTCAGTTTTTGACCCGCCTTATGTTCTGAAAATCAATTTGACCGCCACCGGGCTCCGAAGCTCGGTGGCGCGATGCGGAGACCTGACCCCTATGGTAGCATCCTTGTCGGTCAATCCGATCACCTCGCTCCCTTCGTCTAGCGGTTAGGACGCTGGCCTCTCACGCCGGAAACAGGGGTTC
>CAJXBY010000185.1 GCA_913051905.1 uncultured Gammaproteobacteria bacterium
AGGCGTTTCAGCTTAGGCGAGAGGTATACTGTCCGTGACACACAACACTGGAAAGGGGGACCAAATGGCGGAGTGTTTGACCGGCGCCCGCTATCTCGCCAAATCACTTCATGATTACGGTGTCACCGACGTCTTTTTCATGGAGGCGATTCTGCGCCACACACTGCTGGAACTCGAAAAGCTCGGCGTACGACGCGTCCTGGCACACTCGGAGAAAGGAGCTGCGTACATGGCCGACGGCTACGCCCGAGCATCCGGAAAAGTCGGAATCTGCATGGCGCAATCGGTAGGTGCAGCCAATCTTGCTGCAGGTCTGCAGGATGCCTACCTGGCCCGCTCACCGGTCATCGCGTTCACCGGACACAAGGCAATTCCTGACCTTCAGAGAAACGCCTACCAGGAAATTCCACATCCTGCACTGTATCAGTCGGTCACCCGCTTTTCGGCCAGTATCGAGGAGGCCAGTCAGTTGCCGATCCTGTTACGACAGGCTTTTCGTGAGGCCACTGGCCTGACACCGCGGCCCGTACACCTCGACTTCGTGGGTCACACCGGCGAGGTTATGGAGTTGGGGTCGGTGAATGACCCCGTAGCGGTCGATACCCGACATGGCCGGCTGCCCGCCTATCGGAATCGACCCGACCCCGACGATGTGGTGTGCGCTGCCCGGGTGATCAACGCTGCCAGGCAGCCCGTGGCCGTAATCGGCAACGGCGCCGTTGTCGCGGGGGCTGCAGACGAAGTTCGAGCTCTGGCTGATGCAGGTATCCCTGTAGCCTATGCTCTGGATGGTAAAGGACTCGTCGATGACAACCGGGAATCCACGGTCGGTGTGGTCGGTAACTACTCCGCACCCTACGCCAACAAAGTGATTCACGACGCCGATCTGATTCTCTACATCGGCAGTGATACCAGTGACATGGCAACGGGGAACTGGTGTGCGCCCCACCCGCAAGCAGCCATCGTCCAGATCGATCCGGATCCGGCAGAGATTGGTCGAAATTTTCCGAGCGTAACCGGCGTCTGCGGTGATCCAGTCCTGGTTCTACGGGATCTGGTCGAAGCGCTGCGCCGGGATCGAGACAGGAGTTGGATCGAACGCACTCATGCGCTCCGTGAGCAATGGTTGGAAGAAGTCGAACCTCGTTCGGTATCCGAAGCCAGACCTACCACCGTAGAGCGCCTTTGTCGCGAAATTGAACGCACACTTCCAGAAGACGCACTGTTGGTCGCTGATACCGGATACAGCGGCATATGGACCGGCACCCACATCAAGCTCAATGGGCGCGGTCAGGACTACCTCCGGGCGGCCGGTTCGCTGGGCTGGAGTTTTCCAGCCGCGATCGGCGCTCAATGCGCGCTGCCCGAACGACCCGTGGTGTGCTTTTGTGGCGACGGCGGTTTCTACTACCACCTTTCGGAGTTGGAGACCGCACGTCGGTGGAACATTCCGGTGACTGTGATCGTCAACAACAATGCTTCCCTTGGACAGGACATTCCCGGTGTGAGGGAAGTTTATGGGGCCGAAAACGGCCGGGCAGAAGATTTGACGCACTTCGAACCGGTGGATTTTGCAGAGGTGGCTAAAGTATTCGGCTGTCAGGGCATCCGGGTCGAGGAACCGGGCTCTTTGGCTGATGCGATCACCAACGGCATCTCCGCCAACCAGCCCACGGTCATCGATGTCGTCACCGACCCTGAACCCCGCGCCCCGGAGGCCTGGTTTCCACCGTCTTCTCAATAAACACCAAACCCAGAACATCAGGACCTGTATTGCCTTGAACGAAGACTTTTCATCATGCCGGTAGTTCCCACAACCATCGGCCATAAGCACGTCGTCGCATCAGGTCACGAGCTTGCAACCTTTGCAGCGTTTGAGGTACTGGAGAACGGCGGCAACGCGGTAGACGCCGGTGTCGCGGCGATCCTGAGCCTGGGTGTTCTATACAGCGATCAGGTGAGTGTTGCAGGCGTCGCGCCGATGATGGTGCACCATGCGGCATCGGGCCAGACCGTTACGATAGACGGCGTTGGAGGATGGCCGGCTGCACTGGACGTCGATGCCTACATCGAACGCCACGGTGGGGAGATCCCTCTAGGCGTGCGCCGTACAGTGGTGCCGGCTGCACCGTCGGCCTGCCTGACGGCATTGGAACGCTGGGGCACGATGCGATTCGCCGATGTCGCGGCGCGAGCAGCTGGTTATGCGAGCGAAGGTTTTGCAAGGCACGCTGTTATGGTCGATTACATTACGCAGTACGCTGATCACTATCGACACTTTTCGGACAATGTTTCCATCTGGCTGACCGATGGCGCACCACCGGCGGTCGGCAGTCTGCTGGTCCAGGCGGACCTCGGACGTACGCTGCACTATCTTATCGATCAGGACCGTGCTGCGGGCGATCGATCCGCCGGACTTGAGGCGGTACGGCATGCATTTTATGAAGGCGACATTGCTTCGGCCATTCTGCGTCAACACCGTGAGGTGGACGGCCTGCTGAGTTCAGAGGACCTTCGCGACTATCAGGCCAGGGTTCTGCCGACGGTCACACGTACGTTTCGATTCGGCGGACAAAACGTTCGTATCCACAGCTGTGGCGCCTGGTCGCAGGGACCGATGATGCACGAGGCGCTGTCGATCTTGGACAGTGTCGATCTGCAGGCGCTGGGGTATGGCTCCGCTGCCTATTTTCACGCGATAGCGGAAGCATTGAAACTGACCCTGGCCGACCGTGAGGCCTACTTGGGCGATCCGGAATTTGTGGATGTACCACTCGACACGCTGACCAGCACCGCATACGGTGCCGAACGCGCCCGCCTTATCGACCCTGCACGTGCTTTGCCCGGGATGCCCCAGCCGGGCCGCGTGGAAGGCGTGAAGCCCTATCTTTCACCCGTGGTTGTGCACAGCGAGCGTGAACGGCTGCCAGCGGATACGTCGATTGTCGCGGTCATCGACCGGAACGGAAACGCTTTTTGCGCAACGCCATCGGATACCAGCTGGGATACCCCGGTCGTACCTGGGACCGGGCTTGCCGTGTCGTCACGCGGCCAGCAGTCCTGGGCAGTTCGGGGTCATCCATCCTGTCTTGCACCCGGCAAACGCCCGCGGTTGACGCCAAACCCCTGTTTTGCGGAAGTACCGGGCAAATGGATCATGCCATTCGGAACGCCAGGCGGCGACCAGCAGATACAGGCCAACGTGCAGGTTCTGCTCAGTCACCTGGCTTTCGGGATGTCATTGCAGGACGCGATCGAGGCACCCCGGCTCATCACTCACAGCCACCCTGACAGCTTCGCACCCCACGCCGCCTCACCGGGGCGCCTGACCATCGAGGGCCGTGTCCCCCAATCAGTAACGGCGGCTCTTGCAGAGCGCGGCCATCAGGTTGAAAGACTCGCTGACTGGACTCACGGTGTCGCCGGTGTGTGCGCCGTCCGCAAGGACGTGACGACAGGAGAAATCCAAGGCGGGGCCGACCCGAGGCGAATGAGCCGAGCAATGGGAGTCTGACACCAGTCACTGCCCAGCACACAAATCTATCCTGGCTTAGGCCCTGATACAGTGCGAGTTTCCAGTCACTGACAAACAACGGAGGAAAAGGACACCATGAAGAAACTAGGATTCATAGGCCTTGGCATGATGGGCAAGCCGATGGCCAGAAACCTGCTCAAAGCAGGATACGCGGTCACGGTGCTCGATCTGAACAAGGCGGTTGTCGATGAACTGGTCAACGAGGGTGCCGATCGGGCAGACACCGCTTCACAGATGATGGGCCAGTGCGAGGCCGTGATCACCATGCTGCCGGGGTCTGCTGATGTAGAACAGGTGGTGCTCGGAGAACACGGGTTGCTGTCATCAATTCAGGCCGGACAGCTCGTCATCGACATGAGCACTATCGATCCGATGGTTTCAAACCGGCTCGCCCTCCAGATCGATGCAGCAGGGGGACAGATGATCGATGCGCCGGTCAGTGGCGGTGAAACAGGGGCCATCAACGGCACCCTGACGATAATGGTTGGCGGTCCGTTGGCTGTGCTCGAACGTTGCCGCGAAGTGCTTTCCGCCATGGGTGCTAAGCTGGTTCACGCAGGTGCTGAAGCCGGCATGGGCGGCAAGGTCAAGCTGGTCAACAACATGATCACCGGGATTTCCATGATCGCGACCTCGGAAGCTTTTCTGACGGGACTCAAGTCGGGTCTTTCAATGGAGACCATGGTTGATGTCGTTAGGGCCAGCAGCGGCGGAACCTGGGTGCTGGAAAATCATTTTCCGAATACGGTTCTGAAAAACCAGCATGAACCGGGCTTTATGCTCGATCTCATGTATAAGGACATTGGCCTCGCAGTTTCTCTCGCAGACGATGTGGCTGTTCCCGTACCTGTCGGTGCTCTGGTGCGCCAGGTGTACCAGAACGGGCGGGCCGCAGGGCTGGGACGAAAAGATTTCTCGGTGGTCTGGCAACAGATGGCCAAAACTGTGGGCCTGGACACCGACCACACCGACTGACTGAACATCAAAGCCGGGTGGCATCCAAGGTAACCCAAGAACGGGAATGTTAAGCTTGTTTCAGATTCAATAGGAGTTCTATACCGTGGAAAACAACAAGGGGTTTATTGTCCTGGTCGACATCAGTGGATACACCCGGTTCGTCAGATCACACCGAGTCCGCAAGATTCCAATCCTCGGCAAGCAATTGGCGAGCACCAACGAGGAGCATGCTGAGACGATCATCAGTGACCTGCTGGAAAAAATACTGGAAGAGCTGGACGACACGCTCATCGTCAACAAGCTGCAAGGCGACGCCGCCTTGTTTTATGCCATACCGGATGATCCTGAGAATTTCTCTGAGAAGGTAATCGCCAAGCTTCAGACCTGCTTTGAGGTCTTTAACACCCGCCTGCACGAATTGGTCTTCTGCCAGACCTGTCCGTGTGATCCCTGCCAACAGGTCGGAAAACTGAAGCTGAAATCCATCGTCCATTACGGTGATTTCCTGATCAAGAAAGTGAGCCGGTTTGAGGAAATCGCAGGCGAAGATGTGATCCTTGCCCATCGTTTGATGAAAAACAGTGTTGAAGCGTCCGAATACCTACTGTACACGGACAATGTCGCCAAACTCAAAGATTTCAGTTATCTCGGCAGCTTGGACCACCGAACCGAGCAGTGCGAAGGCCTCGGTAATGTCGACGTGTCCGTCTTCTACCCGGAAGGAATTTTCCAGTCCGGACAACAATCCGAAAAACTTTCCACGCTGAAAAAATTCCGATTAATGACTGCGTTTTTCAAAAAACCCAAAACCCGAAAGCTTCT
>CAJXBY010000186.1 GCA_913051905.1 uncultured Gammaproteobacteria bacterium
CGATGTCTTTCGGCCCCAGGCCGTGCTTGGCCAGTTCCGTCTCGAAATTGCCCTGGCAACCCTTACCGTTGTTTTTCCCGAACCGCACGTTGTCGACTTCAATCGAACAGCAGCCATATATCGTATCGTGCAATCCGCAGGTATCATCGATGATGGTCATCAGTTTGCGAGCCCGCACCGACCATAGCACCGAATCCTGTCCCAGGTAGAGGTTACCATTGAGTTTGATCGTGTTGGCCGCGTTGTACCTGTCTGTGGGTTCGTCGACGCTGTAGCAGAGGAAATCCACGGCCTGCTGGCCCTCAAGGTCAACCAGGCGGAGCACATCGCCCTGGGCTAACGAGCGGCTCCAGGGTTCACCCTCTGGAACGATCGTGTCCTCAAGGACTGTGCCACCTGCGATCGGGTTGTCAAAAGTCATATTCCCTGTCCCCGGTTGTTCAGCATAGCCTACCTGTATGAACCAATAATAAAAAGTCCTGTCTTTAACCCGTCAAGACCATGATTCTGAGGTACATCCGGTTCAATACTGCAGCTTGCGGTTCACGCGGTTGCGAAGTGGTTTGCCCTCGATGAATCGCTTTGCGTTTGCAAACACCAGGTCCAGCGTGCGCGGTGTGTAATAGGCCTCATCGTCTGATGAGCAGTGCGGTGTAATCAGCAGGTTTCTGGTCTGCCACAGCGGTGATTCGCCTGGTAATGGCTCGGGTGAGAACACATCGAGTACCGCACTCAACCGGCCTGTCTGGAGTCTCGCTCTGAGGGCTTCGTAATCGACCAGTCCCGCCCGGCTGTAATTGATCAGACCGGCTCCGGGTTTCATCTGGTCCAGCTCAAGGGCGCCAATCAACTGGTCGGTTTCACGGGTATGTGGTGCACTGACGAGGACAAAGTCTGCACGGGGAAGCACAGACAACAGATCATGTGTTTGGTACATCTGATCAACCCATCGTCGCGGCTTGCCTGACCGACGAATGCCGACAACGTTCAGTTCCACGCTCTTTGCCCAGCGTGCTACCGCACGCCCGATGTGCCCGACTCCAATGATGAGCAACGTCTTACCAGCCAACCCGGTGCTGAAGCATTGCTGCCAGACACCCGATCGCTGGTGCGTGACCATTTCGGGTAAACGGTTGTTCAATGCCAGCACGGCCATCATCACGTACTCAGTGGCTCGTTTACCATGTACGCCGCGGCTATTGGTGAGGGTAATCCTCCTGGGCAGATTCTCAAACGGCATCCAGTGGTTGATCCCTGCACCGTGCACGTGAATCCAGCGAAGATTCGGTGCTCGATCGCTGAGCCGGTCGCGAGGCAGATCCCAGCAGAATACCGCGTCTGCTGTACTCAGACTCTCTTCGAGGTTGTCGCCATCGTATCCAATGGTTACCCGAAGGGCATTCTCCAATCCCGATGTGCGTTTCAGTGCAGCCGTAACCCGATCAGAAGACGCTTCGAATACGGGACCCAAAGAACTTGTGTTTTCGATGTGCAGATGAATCTTCAAGCCGGGCACTCCAATTGATCTGAGCCAATGGTGATTTCAGATTGTGTTCGTCAACTATAGTAGAATCCAAGGTCGCAGGTTCCACTCAGTTTCTGTCCGAAACTGTAAATGTGTGCCGCTCCGAGTGCTAACCACAGGCTTCGCGGGCGGGCTTTTCAGCCATTTGGACCCACCTGCTAATCCTAGAACCCATTCGATCCTGTGTTGCCCGATAACCTCTTCGAACCTGCCCACTACGAGAAAGTCAGGCGGCCACTGACGGAAGCCTCGACACTGCCATCTTGGTGTTATACGACCGAGGCCTTTTACCAGCGTGAGGTTGAACATATTTTCTTAAAGGGGTGGAACTTCGCCGGCCGTCTTGATGAGATTCCAGAACCGGGTGATTACATGGTGCTCGACTTCTGCGGAGAGTCAGTCATTATTGTCCGGGGCAATGACGACGACGTACGCGCCTTCGTCAATGTTTGCCGGCATCGCAGCGCGAGGCTTCTGGACGGTCGTGGGCATTGTCGAACGATCGTCTGTCCCTACCACTCCTGGGTCTATGGTCTGGACGGTAAGCTGGTCCGGATGAAAGGTATGGAACAGACAGACCAGTTTGATCCATCCGAAAATGGGCTGATCACGTTGCGGGTAGAAGACTGGGCCGGATTCCTTTTTGTGTCCTTTGCCAGTGACGTTATGCCGCTTGAGGAATACCTGGGCGACATGACTGAGCAGTACGCGTCATACCGGTTTGCAGACATGCTCTGTGTTCGGCGTAAAAGCTACGATCTAAAGTGCAATTGGAAGCTGTACATCGAGAATTCGATGGAGGACTACCATACCGCCACCGTACACCGGGGCTCGATCGGTAATCAGGACTGTATTCCGGTTTCTACCAAGGGTCAGTGGGCCGCCATACATCTTGAAGCCGCGGAAACCATCGCTGTGTTGCCGGAAGACCGCAGCACACTGCCCCATATCGAGAATCTGAATGGCCTGGCAGCCAAGGGCACCTATTTTTCGGTGATCTATCCCGGCACCTTCTTTGCCACCCACCAGGACTGCATGTGGTGGCTGCAAGTCCTCCCACAGGCATTTGACCGTACCAAGGTCGTCATTGGCTCCTGCTTTCCGCGTTCAACCACCGCTCGCGACGATTTCGCCCGCGAAGTACAAAAATACTATGCACGCTGGGATAAAGCACTTTCGGAAGATAACGCCATCGCTGAACGCCAGCAACAAGGACTCAACTCTAGACGCAGCCGGCCGGGCCGATTGTCTTTCTATGAACCCGGCGTTCACGGTATCGCCAACTGGGTATTGGACCGGACTCTCGAATCGTCCTGAACTCCGTCAAGAGGGCGCGGAGTCATCCGGACGACAGCTGACCCTACTGCCGTCGCCTCGCCGGCGCGGCTTTTCGAAGGGCAGAATGACTTGAAGACCTTGCCGGCCTTTACGATTGATTTTTGGGCTTGCGACGCGCTTCGGGGAAGATCCACATCGACAGGATCATAAATGCCGCGAGCAGGCCTGCGATCAGACCTACCGTTGGATTGTCAAAGCCCCGCTCCAGCAGATAGGCCGCCATTCCGACCAGGGCTACGACCAGGGACAGCATCAGTTTGATGTTGGTAGGCACCGGGCTGTTGTCAGTCTGCGGGAATCGGTGTGGCAGCCGCTTCATCCGGCGATATCGGCTTGCCCTTGAGGTTCTGCTTGATGTGTTTGGTGCCGTAGCCGTTGAACAAGTGCCCAATCAGGCCGCGGTCGAGATCGGAGGTCCCGAACAGCCAGTCAGCAATGGGAAATGTCAGGTTCATGTTCTTCTCCATCATGAGCCGAGAATTATGATGGGCTGTGTGGTGACGCCGCAGTGTATTTACGAAAGGACAATAGCGGACGAACCAGTTTTCATCGACATGGCAGCAGAAATGCATGAACTCGTAGATTAGGTAAGTGCTGGTTGTGGTGCAGATGAACAGCCAACCGACGTTCGGGGTGATTAGAAATCCAAGCACTACGACTCCGGGAATCGAGATCAGGATGAAGACAACAAGTGCGTAGGGGGGGAAGAATGTGACCCGCCAGTCGGCCTGGTCTCGAAAACGCATTTCCTGATCAGTGAAAAACTGGTGATGGTTAAGCGTATGCCGGTCGTAAATGGCGCGGAAACCGTTCCACTTGAGTGGTCTGTGCAGGATGTAGCGGTGTAAATACCACTCAAAAATATTACAGGTTAGACCGACCACCGGGATCGTCAACCATTCCCACCACAGCACGTTATCGATGTGCTGAATATAGATCCACATCGCGGTAATGCCGATGATGTAAATCACTGCAACGTGAACGAAACCGTTGTACCAGCCGGCGATGCGGGAGCGGTATTCGCGCCTGAAAGCTGTCTGTTTCTCACTGATCATGCTCGGGGTACTCCGTATGACGATCTGTAGGAAGGGTCAAGTCGTTCATCTGCACGTCCGGTGCACTATGCGGGTCGAATACACGCCCAGCAATTCCAAAACGAGCCTATAGTATGCCCGGTTTCTCGTCAATGGCGGCCTGAAAGCGCACTGAATTCAGGCAAGGTTTGCCTCTCGGAAAGAGGTTCAGTGCTTTTTTCGGCGGGAAATACCGAACAAGGATATCAGCCACTTTGACACCTGGCTCCAGAAACCAAGTGGCGGATCGCTGTTTGGTAGATCGCCGGACAAGGTTGTGTTCACATTCCGGGCAAAGGCGGAGGCCATCCGGCCGATGAGATTCCGGACAAATCCGGAACGACCAAACTGGGCCAGTGGACCTACGATAGTGTAAGTGATCTCGACTTCGACCCGTGTTTCCTTCTGTTCCAGATCGATCAATCTGTTCTGGATTCGCGCTTTGACACGGGAGTTCGTGCGGCGATCCGATCCGGTACCCTCAAGGGCCGACGTGTAGCCCTCAGTGTCTACTGTGTGGCTGCCGGAGAAGGCGAAAACCGGTCGAATCGGGCCCAGGCTGATTGAGGCGTTGCCACTGACGACGCCGTCGACCGGAGGACCATCCAGTTCTATCCCGGGCAGGGCACTACACACATCTTCGAGATTTGAAATCAGCGGCCAGACTTCGGTCCGGGGATGCGGTAATGTGAACGTCTGTGCGATGCTGACCCAGCCGTCAGAAAGGGTGGTTTCACTCACGTTGACCGCGATATCCGATGGAGCTGCTGCGGCTGATTGCATCACGGGCATGGCCGTCGAATCTTGAGTCACGACATCCCCTGCGGTTGATTCTGTTTGGCCTGAACCAGCCTGGGGCCCTGGTGCCGGTCCCAGTCCGGGCGCGTATTCGGGATGGACCCTGGTCACGGGCAGCTCGGCAACCCGAGCGATAGCCTGGACAATTCCGCGATAGCCCGTACAACGGCAAAGGTTGCCGCTCAATTCATGCCGAATCTGAGCCGTCGTAGGCGTCTTGTATCGCGAGAGGATGTCACGGGCGGTAATCAGCATACCCGGTGTGCAATAACCACACTGCAACGCGTGTTCCTCGGAAAATGCCCGGCGCAGTTCTTTCATCACGGGGTCATCGTCCAGACCTTCAATGGTCTCCACAGTAGCACCGTCGCAGCTGATCGCGTAGGTGATGCAGGAGCGGGACATCTGGCCGTCGATAAGGACGGTGCAGGCACCACAGATTCCGTGCTCACAACCCAGATGAGTACCGGTCAGGCCGATCTCATCGCGCAGGAAATCTGCAAGCGATGTGCGTGGGACAACGAGTTTGCGGTGGCGTCGCTGGTTGACCGTCACTTCAATGGGTTTCATGAC
>CAJXBY010000187.1 GCA_913051905.1 uncultured Gammaproteobacteria bacterium
AACTGGAGAGCGCAATCAAGGATGCATTGAACGCCAATGTGCCGGCCCTGATCGAAGTGCCCTGCGGCAAAATGCCCTCGCCCTGGGAGATGGTTCTACTGCCGAAAGTACGCTGAATTTAAGCCTTAAGCCGCTCGTTTCCAGGATCCCAGGCAGCCTCGGCCAGAACGCTTGCCTTGCGGCGCTTGCCCAGAATTTCAATTTCAAAGACTGTTCCGGGCGAGTCGTAGCCCGTATCGACGTAGGCAAACGCCAGACTCTGCTCGACACAGTGGCCATAGGCACCGCTGGTGGCAATTCCGATGATCTTGTCACCATCGTAAACCGGCTCGTTACCGATGACATCGGCATCGACTGCTTCCACAACACAGTACACCAGCCGAATCGCCACACCGTCTCGACGCTTCTGCTCGACGACATCCGCACCGATGTAACCGCCCTCTTCGCGGGCAAAACGCAGCAGGTCAGCCTCGACCAGTGAGATCTCGGTGGTGAGTTCCGAACCCCAGGCCTTGTAGGCCTTCTCCATGCGCAGGGCGTTGAGTGCATAGGTACCGAAGTTCCTGATGCCATACGCTTCACCTGCTTTCATCAGTGAATCGTACAATGGGCTCATCTCGCCCATCGAGACATGCAGTTCCCAGCCAAGCTCGCCCACGTAGGAAACTCGGAGTGCCCGGACGGGAATACCGGAGACGGTGATCTCCCTGGCACTCATCCAGGTGAAACCATCCTCGTTGGTCAGTTCTGCGTCCGTCAGCGTGGATAGCACGTCCCGAGAGTCCGGGCCGGACAACACCAGAACGCCGATATCGTCGGTGACATTGCTCACGGTGACGTCTTCATTCGCCGCCACATGCTGAACCAGCCAGTCCAGATCATGCAACTCGGCCACTGCACCCGACAGCAGGTAATAATGGCTCTCGCAAAGCCGTGTCACGGTGGCCTCACACTCGATCCCACCCAGTGGGGTCAGCATCTGGGTCAGGGCGACGGCACCGTCGCGACCAGGTACGCGATTGGCGCACACCCGCTTAAGCAGCAGGCCTGCATCCTGACCCGTGATCTCGTACTTGGCAAAGCTGGACAGATCCAGTATGCCCACCTGCTCGCGGACTGCGCGGCACTCTGCCGTCACGGTGGAAAACCAGTTGCTGCGCCGAAAGCCGTATTCCTCGGATACGCCTGCCGGAGCGAACCATTTGGCGCGCTCCCAGCCGAACGTATCACCGAAAATGGCGCCCTGTGCTTTAAGGGTGTCGTAGAGCGGCGTCACACGGGTAGGCCTGCCTGCCTCGCGGAACTCACCCGGCAAGGGGGGCTGATACATCTCCTGATATTCATCGACAGACTTTGCCACCGCATAATCACCGGACGCCCATTTGCCGTAACGCCTGGGATCCATGTCGCGCACGTTGATTTCGGTCTGGCCATGCACCATCCACTGGGCAAGGTATTTACCGCAGCCGGGGCCCTGGGTGATACCGATCGAAGCACCACAGCACAACCAGTAATTGCGCAGCCCCTCCGCGGGCCCCAATAGAAACCCGCCATCCGGTGTGTGGGTAATCGGCCCATGGACCACCCGTTTGATGCCTGCTTCGGCCCAGCAGGGAATACGTTCCGCAGCCAGTTCGAGACTCGTCTCCAGTCTATCGAGCTCGGGGGTCAGTAGTTCCATGTCAAAAGACCAGTCGATACCGTCCAGCCCCCAAGATTCAGCCCCTTGCTTCTCGTAAGGGCCGATCAGGATGCCGTCCTGTTCCTGGCGGTAGTAACACGAAGCCCTTGGGTCACGAATGACCGGGGGTTCCGTCTCCAATGCTGCCACTTCCGGCAGGTTGTCGGTGACCAGATAGTGGTGCTTCATGTTGACGATCGGTAGATCCAGCCCGACCCACTCACCGATCTGTTTTGCGAAACTACCCCCAGCATTTACTACATGTTCACAAACGATCGTGCCCTTGTCCGTCACGACTTCCCATTCGCCGTTTTCCAGAAGATGCGTACCCATCACCTGGGTATGGCGGTAGATTTCCGCACCCCCCATCCTGGCACCGGCAGCCATGGCATGGGTGGCACTGGCAGGATCAGTATGCCCGTCAGTCGGGGTGTAAAAGCCCATCTTGACGTCATCCACCACCAGCAGTGGATGAATCGCTTTGATTTCGTTCGAGTCGATCAGGTGACATTCAATATCGAGGTAATCCAGGATGCCCTTGACGTAACGAAACCAGTCGACTTCATCCTCTGTCAAAGCCAATCTGATTGCCCCGCAGCCATGCCAGCCCGTGGCTTGACCGGTTTCGGCTTCCAATCGCTTGTAGAGCTCGGATCCTTCGTGATGGAGCTTGGCCATACTCAGCCCGCCGATGAAATGGGGAATCAGACCTGCCGCATGCCAGGTGGAACCGGACGTCAGCTCGCCTTTCTCAACCAGCACGACATCGCTCCAGCCCTCTTTGGTCAGGTAGTACAACAACCCGGCACCCAGGGCGCCGCCTCCAATAACGACAACCCGTGCGTGTGCTTTCATCTAGGTAGTTGCCGGCCAGGCGGCTGCATGACTGTCAGCAAACCTTCGCGAGTAATTCAACAAGAGTCTGAAGTATGCCAAATTGTGTCACCCATTTAAGAAAATTATCGCCCCCGGAACGCTTGCGATAGGACGGATCACTCGATCACCCTTTCGACAGGATCTCGTCCAATGCCGCGACGAGTTGGTTGACTTCTACCTCGGTGTTGTAGTGCACCATGCTCACTCGGACGACCCCATCTTCGGGGTCCAGACCCAGGGCCTCTACGCAACGCCGCGCGTAAAAATCACCGTTGCCGACGCCGATTCCATAATCGGCCAATCGTTCGGCAATTTGCGCAGAAGGCATCAATGGCGTCTGAAATGCCACCGTCGAGGCGCGCTTTCCAGGCTCGGCGTGGTCTTGGCCCAGCAACCGGATATCCGGCCTCTCCTTGAGAAAATCCAGCAGAATGTTGGTCAGTTCCGCTTCATGCCGGGCGACCAGCTCGAACACCGCCTTCGCTCTATCGTGGCGGTTTCCGTTAGAGCTGCCGAAGTGATGATGGTGAAGCACATCAAAATACGCGGTAATTCCGGCAAGCGCTGCCACCTGCGCGTGCTGGGGTCCCGTGGGGTTGAGTCTCGCCCTTGCGTTATCGTCATTGAACCAGTGACTCTGGCCAGCGGCTTTCTTCAAGCCCTCGGCAGAACCCCAGAGCACACCCTGGTGGGGCCCGAAGGTCTTATAAGTGCTGTAGGCGTAGAAATCGACTCCCATCTCCGGCACATCGGGTATGGTGTGCGGTGCGTAGGAAACGCCGTCGGCGATGACCAGGGCGCCCACCCGCTTGGCGATCTCTGAGACAGCGTCGACATCGTTATGGGTACCGACCAGGTTGGAGCACAGCGTGAAACAGACCATCCGGGTCCTGTCACCCACCAGGCCCTCCAGTTCTGTAATGTCGAGCTCCCCATCAGGCTGGCCAATCCGCCATTCTTTGATCACGACACCCGTTTCGGACAGGCGCCGCCAGCAGCCCACGTTCGCCTCGTGGTCCTGGTTGGTCACAACAATCTCGTCCCCTGGATGTAACAGCGAGCGCAGCCCCTGGGCCAGCACGTAAAAATTCATGGTGGTTGACGGCCCGATAGTGATCTGATCAGGTTCCGCGTTCAGCAACTCGGCAATGGCGCGGTAGGATTCATCCATCTCCTCCCCAGCTGTTCTCGACAGAGCGTAAGGAGCATAAGGCTGGACCTTATGCTCGACGAAAAACCGTTTGAGCCGATCGATTACCTGCGCAGGCACATACGACCCTCCTGCATTCTCGAAAAAAATCCAGTCCCGGGTACCGTCTTCCTGAAAGGCCGGAAACTGTGATCGAACGAAGGTTGTGTCCAGTTGCATGGGTTTATCCATCAGTTTGTCTCGAGTGATACCAACAAAACGGTTTCTGACAAGAACCTGATCATGTGATTGCACGGCTTGTCCTTCAGGCGCGATAGTGCCACGAATCGGCGGGCACTGTTTAGACTGGCCCCCACTAGCAGGGACCTTCAGTGCTGACACGAAGGGCAGTAATAGGACGCCCTCTGACCAACCACCTTTTTCCGTACCGTGCTCCCACAACTGACACAGGGCTGTCCCAACCGTTCATACACCTGAAGTGACTGCTCAAAGAAACCCGGCTCTCCGGTCACTCGGGAATAGTCGCGCAGGGTCGTGCCGCCAGCAGCAATCGCCTCAGCCAGCACCGCACGAATCGCCACAACCAGACTGTGGTAGCGATCCAACGCAATACGACCCGCTGCTCGGGACGGATGTATAGCGCTGCGGAAAAGTGCTTCACTGGCGTAAATATTTCCCACGCCGACCACGATCCGGCCATCCATGATGAAATTCTTCACCGCCAGCCGCCGACCCCGGGACCGCTGCCAGAGATACTTGCCGTCGAAGGCTTCTCCGAAGGGCTCCGGTCCCAGGTACTTGAGGTAACGTGAATCAAGAGGGTCGCCCCTGACCCACGTGACGCTGCCGAAGCGCCTGGGATCTCTTAGGCGGACACAACAACCGGTGTCCAGAACAAGATCGAAATGGTCATGCTTAGCAACTGCGGTATCTGCCGGTATGGCGCGAAGTCGCCCCGACATGCCCAGATGAATCATCAAGGTCCCGTAATCGAAACCGAACAGGATGTACTTTGCCCGTCGGGTGACGCTGTGTACGATCTGTCCTTTAAGCTTTCGATCAAGACCAGAACTGACGGGCCAGCGTAAACGACGTTGGCGCACAATGACTCCGGACACAGACCGGCCCTCAACAAACGGTCGTATTCCGCGTACTGTGGTCTCGACTTCGGGCAGTTCCGGCATGCAATGTCCGTACGATCCAACGCAAAGCAGGTATTGTCGCCGCGAAAGCTTCACCTTTGCGAGTTGAAAATGCCAAAATCAGGCTCCGATAACCTTAGAGACCGGGTCACAGACCGCTGATTCCATGGCGTTCACGATTACCAACCAGAACTCCGCAGAGACCTTCCAGGCCGATGCCTCAGAGTCAGTCCTCGACGCCGCACTCCGGCAGGGGCGGGTTTTCCCCTACAGCTGCCGAAGCGGTTCCTGCGGCACCTGCAAGGCCAAGCTCGTCTCAGGCGAAGTTGATTCCGGCCAATTCACAGAAGCAGCGCTCTCTGCCCAAGAACAGAACCAGGGCCAGATTCTGCTGTGCCAATCCAAAGCGCTCAGTGACCTCACCATCGAGGCACGGGAACTGGCCGGTGGTGTGG
>CAJXBY010000188.1 GCA_913051905.1 uncultured Gammaproteobacteria bacterium
TCATTTGGGATTTTGGCAGTCGGATCGGGTACGTGCGCCGAATCCTTTCATCGACTGACTCTCCGAAGAAATTCGGGTAGTGCGAGCCCAGGATCTCGTCGGCAGTCTCCCGGCTTCTGGAAAAAAGATCCCGGGATCCTTCCTGTTCCCACTGATCCGTAGGCGTGCGGTCCAGCAGCATCGGATACACATATTCACTTTCCATGTAGCTCAGTGTCTGACTGTTGCCAAGGAAATGGCCGGGGTCGATCGCGCTGTCGTGTATGACGTCCACTGAAAGCGTGTCGTCGGATACCTCGATACCGCGCAGCGATCTGGCAATCATCCCGATCGCATCATTGTCGATCACCATCGACTCAAAACTGCAACCCATCAGACTGCCCATCATTCCGCCGAATTCACAAAGCCTGTTCGCACCAGCGTGAGCTGCCAGGGTATAGGTCAGTGCTTTTTCGTAGCCGTATTGGGCATCCGGAATCTTTGCATCCGTCATACCACAACCCACACTGGTAGGCAGGTTGTAGTAATTGCCCATCTGGATGGCTGCGGCCGCCACCAGCGCCTGTTCGCCGCCGCCCCCAGTAAAGGACCCGGTCCGCAGGTCCGTGATAAAGGGCCATGCGGCAAAAGTCATGGGACAGCCTGGCGTAATCAGATTAACGATAGCCAGGCAAGCCAGGGTCTCTGCCACGACCTGTGCAAGGATTCCCGCAAGAGGCGCCGGCGCAGTTGCTCCAGACTGAGGCGCCACCGCAATGTCGCTGGTCAGCCCCATCTTGCTGGTCTCTATCAGAAGTTCGAGATTTTCACGCCCGAACCTGAGGGGCGACACGATCGGGCAGCCACCAAATATGACGGACGGCTTCTTTAGAAAAGAGCCTTCTCCCCCTGAAGCCGAATCAAAAAGACCAATAGCAGGTTGAATGTGATCACGGCTTCTGAACGTTACGCAGGCCGGCTTCTCGCTGCCTGCCAGAATGGCGTAGAGCATATTCATATCGTGTTCGTAGTCGTCCGGAACATCCGTGGCCAAGACCGTGTCACCCAGCATGTGCACATTGTCGAGTTTGTCGACGAGCCGCGTAAAATCGTAGATATCCTGCAATGTCGAAGGCCGGTACGTTCTGGTCGCAGCGTCAAAAGTCGTGACCGCCGTACCCGAGTTCGAAAAATAGACGCTGTTTTTCCGGC
The DNA here is from genome assembly GCA_913051905.1 of uncultured Gammaproteobacteria bacterium. The sequence continues at coordinate 1,192 of CAJXBY010000188.1, forward strand.
AGTGAATATCGTCTTTGCCGGCTCGGCTTCCGCGGGCGTAGACATAGTATTCACTGGCGGCCCCGGCGATCACGTCCTCGACCAGCCCCGGTGGGAAACACAACCGCCCATGATCGTTCTGCACGGCGCCTTTGGGCAGTACGAGGTCCAGGAGTTCCTCGGTCGAATCGGCAATACCGGTGTGTTCAAGAATGCTGAGCGCTGCCCGATGGACTTTTCCTACATCCTGATCAGACAAAGGCTGATAACGCCCGCCTTCCATTCCCGGCCAGATGGCGTTCACATTCGAGCGCTTTGCCCGCAACTCAAGCCGTGTTTCACGGCTCCGTCCCCTACGACGCTGGCTGGTGGTGATGTCTCGGGTCATTGCTCCACTTCAAAGATCGAATCCGATAAGCGTGCTGATGCACAGCCTCTTTTGTGCTGGCATCCTGAATACCGTGATTTCTCCTTCGGTCCGGTCCTATTTTATCCGGGACACGTCGCAGTGCTTGCGCGACCACGCCCGTCGTCCCGATCCAACCCCCAGCGGGTTCTGACCGCTTCTCACCCTTCAGACCCAGCCTGCCGGGTGAAACGCCGAAAGAAAAACGCGCTGGTGGTACCCAGAACCAACCAGAAGATGGCATTGACAACGAGGGTCGCGGCGTAGAACCGGTCGGCGAGAATCTCCGGCGCGAGACCTGAATAACTGCCAGTGTGTGGTGCACCCATTAGATGAGGTATTGGAATCAGGATGAGCCCCAGTACTTTGACAATCCAGCCGGGTCCAAGAAACAACAGTGACAGACCCACGCCGGTAAAGGTCACAGCCAACAACCACCACAGCTGACGGGCACCTAACGCCTCGGTCACGGTGCCAGGAATCTCCGGCGGCAGACCCGCGGCCGGCGCCAGAAAGAACGTCGCATACCCTCCCACGCCCCAGAGCATCCCGTGGGCCCAGGTCCCCGGAGACCGCAGCGCGTAGACCGCGCACAGCAAGAGACCAAGTCCGATTCCGAATCCGACATTGGCCACAGCGGTCCACCCCAAACGATGGCCGTCACCCGCTGCGTGCCCATCGGCAGCAGGATGCCTGCCGGTGGTCGTTCGCATTGATGGCTCTGGCCCTGCGTCTTGTTCGTAGATTTCCGCCTCGAAAAGAACAGGCAGAACGTCAAACGTCTGGACCCCGGTCAGAACGAGTCCGGACACGAACCCGGCAAGACATGCCGAGAACACGATCCGTCGGAAAACAGCCAAGAGGGCGTCAGTTCAGTGGCAGGGAAACGCCGCCGAGTGGCGAGTATCGTGGGCCGCGTGATGAAGCGCATCATGATGGGCAAAGCCCACACCATAGAGAATCAACCCGGCAAGGAGCACCGCAGCCGCAGACGGCCACCAGCGCGCCCTGTTTATCAGAGTGATCCGATCAATAGAGAGATGAACACTGTCCATGGTCTGTACGCCCTTGGGGTCTTTTTGCAGGCCCATACACCGCAGAGGTCAAGCATAACAGACCCTAGCGGCGTTACTCCAACCGTCAACTCACGAACATCCGCATTTCCGGTTGCGCTAGACTCTTCCAGCAGAGGATAGTGGGTCGCTATACCTAATTCTGGCAAATGATTGATTTCACCGGCAAGACAATACTCATCACCGGCGGCTCACGCGGAATCGGCGCCGCGACCGTCCGCCAGGTGGTTGCCCATGGAGGCAAGGTCCTCATTCATTTTGGTTCCAACCGGACTGCCGCGGAGGCACTGGCCCGGGAAGTCGGGGAGACCTCGGTTGTCCTTTGTCAGGCGGACCTTACCTCTGAAAGTGAAACCGAACGTCTGTGGGATGAAGCTGTCTCCTGGCAGGGACGGATCGATGTCCTGGTCAACAACGCCGGTATCTACGAGAAATCACCATTGGACCTGGACCTTGAGACCTGGCTCAGCGACTGGCAGCGGACGCTGCGTATCAACCTGCTTGCGGCTGCGCAACTTTGCCGCCGGGCGGTCGAACACTTCCGGGCATGTGGTGGCGGGATTCTGATCAATGTGTCGAGTCGCTCGGGAAAACGGGGCGACAACATTGATCACCTGCACTATGGTGCTTCCAAAGCCGGCATGCTGGCGCTGAATCGGACCATCGCCCGGGATTGCGCCGGAGAAAATATCCTGGCTTACGGGATTGCACCAGGATTCGTGCTGACCGATATGGTCGAAAGAGTCGTGACCGAAAAAGGCCTGGATGCGATGGCTGCCCTGTACCCGACTGGGAAGGTCGCAACACCTGAAGAAGTCGCCAACGTCATCACTTTTCTCGCGAGCGGTGCCGCACCGCAGGCGACGGGCAACACGATCGACCTCAGCGGCGCCGCAGAGGTCAGCTGAGAAGTTCAGGGTACCCTAATCTGCGCTAAGCTGGCCGCTCCCAACCCTTGCCTGCCCCACAACGCAGGCAACGCTGGTTCAGAAACACTTCCTCCCAGTCTGCGTCTGTCGCCATATAGTCCAGAATCACCCGCAGTGCCTTGGAGGTGCTCCGAAACTCGTAGGTCTCACGGGCATACTCCAGCATCTCGATGGTATCCGGATGCAGTTCGACCTCCAGCGTCTCTTTTTTACCCATGGGCATATTCGCTCTCCTTCTCTGTGGTTTTGGATCCAGTTTCAAGCCAAAGTCTACCAATCCCGGCGGCTGAATATCACATGCTCCGCCGTCGCCGAGCATTTGCACCGTTCGCCCCTTCACATGTATCCCGGTTACAAAGTGAATAGACTACCCTTTTCTGGTGACCGGGATGCGAGCCACCGGCCACAGCACCTGGCCATAGGCCCCATGGATTCCCAACATGCTGTCAATTGACCAACTGGAGTTTACCGGCAGGGAACTCAGTCGACCCGAATGTGTACTCGCCACCCGCTCAGGACATCTTTATACGGCCGATGCCCGCGGCGGCGTGGCGGTGATCTATCCGGACGGCAGGACCTGTCTGCTGGCACATCGAACAGAATCTCCATGGTTGATACCCAACGGCATCGCACTGATGCCCGACGGAACTTTTTTGCTGGCACATCTTGGGAACACATCCGGTGGCGTCTTTCAACTGGATGGCCATGGTGCGCTGAAGCCGTTCCTCGAAGAAGTCGACGGAATTCCGCTGCCACCCACCAATTTCGTCGGTCGTGATCACAAAGGGAATATCTGGATCACGGTCAGCACCCGCCAGCATCCCCGCCACCAGGCTGCAAGAGCCGATGTGGCGGATGGTTTCATCGTACGAATCGACGAGCAAGGCGCCCGAATTGCAGCCGAAGGCCTCGGCTACACCAACGAATGCGTTGTCGATCCTGCCGGGAAGCATCTCTTTGTCAATGAGACCTTTGCCCGGCGGACATCTCGGTTCAAGCTGGCCGAAAACGGAACATTGAGCGGACGCGAAACCGTCACGGAGTTCGGCCCGGGCGATTTTCCTGACGGACTGACATTCGACTCGGCCGGTGACCTCTGGGTTACCTGTGTCGTCAGCAACCGCCTGATCCGCGTGACGCCAGACGGAAGCCAGCACGTTTTTCTCGAAGACTGCGATCATGAGCGCATGACAGTCGTCGAGCAGCGCTACCAGGCGGGGTCTTTGCAGGGAGACGACCTGAACCGGGTCCAGCCCAAGGTTCTGCGCAACATCTCCAGCCTGACCTTTGGCGGTCCGGACCTCCGAACGGCGTGGCTGGGTTGCCTGGGGGGGGCGTCGCTGGCAACCTTTAGGAGTCCGGTTGCAGGTCTGGTGCCAGCCCATTTTGATGTCGTCCCCGCCTGGCTCGACCGGCTCGCATCAGCGTCTTCCAGCCGATCATGACGCTGAAGGTTGCTGGCGTTGGTGCCGGATATTTTGCCCAGTACCATTACGAGGCCTGGCAGCGCATGCCGGACGTGGCACTGGAGGCGGTGTGCGATCATGACGCCGACCGGGCCCGGTCAACGGCCGCCCGCCACGGCATTCCGATGGTGTTCGATGATCTCGAGAAAATGCTCCGTCAGACAGCGCCGGACGTGGTGGACATCATCACACCACCGGAAAGCCATCAGTTGCTGACTGACATTGCGGGGACTGCCGGTGCAGCTGTCATCTG
>CAJXBY010000189.1 GCA_913051905.1 uncultured Gammaproteobacteria bacterium
GCAACACCACCACCGAAACAGCAATCAGCAGACGCAGCTGAATAATGCGGGCATCTTCGCTACGGTTTTCAACAGGATCACGCCGTATCACGGCAATCTGCTCCAGCGTCTGCAGTACCGAAGAAAATAGAAAATGAACGGCCACAGTGCAGCACCGACTGCCAGTGCACGCCATCGCCCAAGTTCCTGGATGTTGCCTTCGATCAGGTATTCAATGGCCAACAGAATGACACTCTCCAGCGTCAGCAGCATGAACACAAAAATGCTCTGCTGCCAAACCGGATAGACCCGGACCCTCATAGCCACCCGGCGCGTGAGGTAGGTAATCAGCGTCTTAGTCAGTGCATACCGGCCGAGCAGCCCGAAAACGAGGAGATCGAGTGCCAGACCAATGAGCCAGCCGGTTCCCAGTGAGATCTTCTGGGGCGCCGCAAGGCACCAGTAAACCAGGACCAGGGTCACCCAGGCCGGCATGTAACTTTTCCATTCGTCTCCGATTGGAATCGCAAACAGGACAAACGCCCCGAGAAAAGTGGCGGGCAGCACCCAGAACCGGCGTGGTCCGGCCGGGCTACTTACGCTTACCATTGTCTCCATCCGTGTTCGACCCGGAATTCCCGCGACGCTCTGTCAGCGGCCCGTCAGTCCAGATCAGCATCACCTGGCTCCCTCTATCGAGCTGCGCTGCGGGGATGGCCCGCACGGCCATAAACGGTTCATTGACGTTACGCTTTATCTGGCTGACGTTGGCGACCGGATAGCCGGCCGGGTATGTCCCACCCAGACCGCTCGTCACCAACAGATCACCGATCCGAATGTCTGCGTTCCGGTCAACGTAGAACACCCGCATCGGGCCGTCCCGTCCCGCGCCGAAGGTAATGGTGCGCAGCCCCGTCCGCACAGCCTGCACAGGGACTCCCTGTCCAGGGTCAGTCACCAAAGCAACAGCACTGCGGAAAAGACCCGCCCGGATCACCTGTCCGACCACACCGCCCTCATCTATCACCGGTAAGCCTGACGTGACACCATCGGCACTGCCGCGATTGATCAGGATCGTGTTCGAGTAGGGATCGAGATCGACATCTACGAGTTCCGCCAACTGGACACGATAAGTCACATCAGACACTGCATCAAGCAGCCTTCGCAGGCTCTGATTTTCGGCTTCTAGCGCCTTGAATTGATGAAGCCTGGCCTGCAGCACAAGGTGCCGCTGGTTGAGTTCGGCCAGCTCCTGCTCCAGCATAACAGTGGATTGGAAGCTGCCGTCAAGCCATCTATAGACCACGATGGGCGAAGAGGCCAGTAGGTGGACGGGTGCGCTGATCACGGAAACCACGCCAGCCACACGGCGCACAGATTCACTGTAGGTGTACGACACCATCAACAAGACCGACAACGACAAAAGAGACAGCAATCCGTACGGAGAGGCGGGGCTAAGAAATTTCACTCGGGGTGGTACCAACTAATCTAGTTTTGTCGATCGGACCGGTCCGAAGCGACGGGCCATGACCTGACGGGGTCACGCAGAGCCTATTCCCGGGTAAAAACATCCCCGAGCACGGCCATGTCCTCCAGAGCCCGGCCACAGCCCCGGGCAACACAGGTCAACGGATCGTCAGCAATGACGACCGGCAGTCCTGTTTCCTGCATCAATCGGCGATCCATGTCCCGGATTAAAGCGCCTCCGCCTGCAATCACCATTCCCCGTTCCCCGATATCAGCCGCAAGTTCAGGTGGCGTATTTTCCAGCGTTTCACGGATCACCCTGACGATCTGGATCAGGGAGTCACTGATCGAGTCATAAACTTCGTCACTGCCGATGATCAGACTGCGAGACATCCCCTCTGCAACGTCGCGGCCTTTGATCTCCATTTCTCTCTGGTCAGAATCGATCCAGGCCGTACCGATGGCTTTCTTGACCCGTTCGGCGGTGGCTTCACCAATCAGCAGTCCGTGGCGCCGCCGGACATAGTTGATTATTGCATCGTCAAACGTATCGCCGGCAACCCGCAGTGAAGTCGCATAGACGATGCCTCCAAGTGAGAGCACCGCCACTTCAGTGGTGCCGCCACCAATATCGACGACCAATGAACCGGTCGGCTCCGCGACCGGCAGCGCCGCCCCGATCGCCATTGCCATCGGTTCCTCTATCAGGTAGACCTCGCGTGCTCCGGCCGTCATCGCCGACTCGCGGATAGCGCGACGCTCCACCTGGTTCGAACCGCCCGGCACACAGATAACGATCCGCGGGCTTGAGAAAAAGCGGTTCTGCTGGACCTTACGGATAAAAAACTTCAACATGACTTCAGTAATCGTGAAGTCCGCTATGACACCATCTTTTAGAGGCCTTATCGCCTGAATGTTCCCGGGTGTTCGGCCAAGCATGAGCTTGGCTTCCTGACCTACGGCAAGGATAGTTTTCTCCGGCGCCATTGAACCGGTACGTAGTGCCACCACGGAGGGCTCATTCAGAATGACGCCCCGCTCGCGAACGTAAACGAGCGTGTTGGCCGTACCCAAATCGATCGCAAGATCGTTAGAAAACAGGCCAAAGAGCTGTTTAAAAAACATATCGATGCCGCGCAATCAGTTGGCTACAAAAACCCGTAATTATTCGGTGTACTGTATCACACGCCTTGCCTGCCGGCTCAACCGACCCGGAGTTATAATGCGCGCTCCGGCACCTACACCCCTCTCTTAGACTTGGCTATCTCCAGATCAGACGTCGAGCGCCTCGCGCAACTTGCCCACATCAGCATCGACCCGGAAGAAGTCGACGCCTACAGCGCCGGCCTGTCTCGGATTCTCACCCTGATCGATGAGATGAACCAGACCGAGACCGAGGACGTGCCACCGATGGCACACCCGCAGGATATCAGGCTGAGGTTAAGAAAAGACCAGGTGACTGAACCGGACTTACGTGAGTTGTTTCAATCGTCGGCACCGTCTTCAGATCGTGGTTTGTATGTGGTACCGAAGGTCATTGAGTAGCTGTCTCCCGTCTCAGTCCGCTACCGAACCGGGTGTATAGAGCGCACCAGAAGGCAAACCCCGTAAATTTCTAGAATGCCCCACAGGCAAAGCTTAAGAAGTCTCCAGAAGATGCTGCAGGCTGGAAAGATCAGCAGTGTCGAACTGACATCCCATTTTCTGCAGCGCATAGACCAGAACCCGGAGCTGAACGCCTTCATCACTGTAGATGCTGAAGCTGCGCTGAACAGCGCCCGGGAAGCCGATACTTCCCTGAATGGCAAGGGCAGCACTCTACTGACCGGTCTGCCGATCGCCCTCAAGGACATCTTCTGTACCCGCGGCATGCTGACCAGCTGCGGCTCCAGGATGCTCGCCAACTTTATTTCGCCTTATGATGCCACCGTCACCGAACGGCTCAAGGCGGCTGGCGCAGTCATTGTTGGCAAAACGAATATGGATGAGTTTGCCATGGGTTCGTCGAACGAGTCATCGTATTTCGGGCCGGTGCTTAATCCCTGGAACACCGACTGTGTGCCAGGCGGCAGTTCGGGTGGTTCCGCAGCGGCTGCCAGTGCACGCCTTTGCCCTGCAACAGTGGGTACGGACACCGGTGGGTCTATCCGTCAGCCCGCTGCATTCTGCGGCCTGACCGGGCTGAAACCCAGCTACGGGCGTGTGTCCCGGTACGGAATGGTCGCCTTTGCGTCCTCGTTAGACCAGGCCGGTCCCATCACCCAGTCGGCAGAAGACGCGGCTTTGTTGCTGCAGGCAATGGCCGGATTTGACCCGCGCGATTCGACGTCCCTCGACACCGAAGTACCTGATTATGTCGATGCGTTGAAGACCGGCCTCAAGGGTATGACGGTCGGGGTAGCGGCAAGTTTTCTTGATTCAAGCCTCGACCCCGACGTCCTGGCTGGCATAGAAGACGCATTGCGAACTTTTGAAAAACTCGGTGCGCGCCTGGTCGACATCGAGCTGCCTAACAGCAGCGTTGGAATTCCCTGCTATTACGTTATCGCACTCGCCGAAGCATCGTCGAATCTTTCGCGCTTCGACGGGGTTCGTTACGGCCACCGCGCTGAGCATTACGATGACCTGACAGATATGTACGCACAGAGCCGTGCCGAAGGTTTTGGCGATGAGGTCAAACGCCGTATCCTGATTGGTACATACACGCTGTCGGCGGGTTACTACGACGCTTATTACCTTAAGGCCCAGAAAATTCGGCGCATCATCGCTGACGATTTTCTCAACGCTTTTCACAGCTGTGATCTCATCGCAGCACCTACGACGCCCACAACGGCCTTCCGCCTGGGTGAAAAAGCGGAGGATCCTGTCGCAATGTATCTCAGTGACGTCTTTACCGTGCCGGTCAACCTGGCGGGACTGCCCGCAGTATCGATCCCGGTGGGCCTTGATCAGGAAGCTAAGCCGATTGGCCTGCAGTTGATCGGGCCCTACCTTGAGGAGTCACGGATACTGGCCGCGGCTCATAATTTTCAGCAGGAAACCACGTGGCACCAGCATGTACCCGAGGCCTTCAGCTGATGTCCTGGGACAGTGTCATCGGACTGGAGGTCCATGTACAGCTGCAGACCCGGAGCAAGATATTTTCCAGCGCGGCCACGGCCTACGGTGCCCAGCCCAACAGCCAGGCCTGCGCCGTCGATATCGCGCTGCCCGGCGTGTTGCCCGTCATGAATCGTGAGGTCGCGTTGATGGCGGTCAAGTTCGGTCTGGCGATCGATGCCACCGTCAACTGCCGTTCAATCTTCGCCCGCAAGAACTACTTTTACCCAGATCTCCCCAAAGGCTACCAGATAAGCCAGTATGAACTGCCCATCGTCTCCGGCGGTCAGCTGGCCATTGACAGCGGAGATGGTGAGAAATTCATTCAAATCACCCGGGCCCATCTGGAAGAAGACGCCGGCAAGTCGCTGCACGATGAATTCGACGGCCATTCCGGTATTGATCTGAATCGGGCCGGTACCCCATTGCTCGAGGTGGTCTCAGAACCGGATCTTAGAAGCTCCCAGGAAGCCGTCGCTTATCTGAGAAAACTCCATACCCTGGTCCGGTATCTTGAGATCTGTGATGGGAACATGCAGGAAGGCTCGTTTCGCTGTGACGCCAATGTCTCAGTCAGGCGGTCTGCTACAGACAAACTAGGGACCCGGACAGAACTGAAGAACATCAATTCATTCCGTTTTGTCGAAAAGGCCATACAGCAGGAGATCCGTCGTC
>CAJXBY010000190.1 GCA_913051905.1 uncultured Gammaproteobacteria bacterium
TGCACGGTCCATCAACAGCCGGTGGCGCCTACCAGCCAGGCATGAGTGATTACGTTATCGGCGTAAAGAAAAACGGGATGGCAGCACTGGCCGGCGCTGCTTTGGTGAAGGCCGCGACCGGTGAAGTTGCCGAAGACGCACAGCTCGGCGGATCGGAGATGCACGCATCGGTCTCTGGACTGGTTGAATATCTGGCCGAAGACGACAGCCATGGCCTCGAGATCGCGCGCGACCTGATCGGTCGGTTGGACTGGAACAGTGCCTGCCCGCGTCCAGAACCAAGAACGTTCCAGGAACCTGCATTCAGTCCAGATGAGATTGCCGGCGTTGTGCCGGTGGACTACCAGAAACCCTATGATGTCCGCGAAGTCGTGGCGCGCATCGTTGATGGTTCTGATTTTATCGACTTCAAACCCCGTTACGGCGTATCGACGGTATGTATCCAGGCCGAGATTTTTGGTCAGCCCTGCGCACTGATCGGTAACAACGGTCCCATCGACCCCAATGGTGCGACCAAGGCCGCACAGTTCTTTCAGTTATGCGATCAATCCAACCTGCCGATCATATTTCTTAATAACACGACCGGTTACATGGTGGGTATAGAGTATGAGCATGCCGGCATGATCAAACACGGATCGAAGATGATCCAGGCGGTCTCGAACGTGAAAGTACCGAAGATCTCACTCTATATTGGTGCTAGTTTTGGTGCTGGGAATTACGGTATGTGTGGCTATGCTTATGAACCCGATTTTCTATTTACTTGGCCCAATGCCACCACGGGTGTGATGGGCGGCGAACAAGCGGCACTGACCATGGAGTATGTGATGATCAATTCTGCCCGGCGCCGCGGCAAAGAGATCGACAGTGCAGCGCTTGAGACACAGAAACACGCCATCATTGAACACTATGATCGGCAGTCCGATGCGTTCTACACATCAGGTCGTTTGCTTGACCACGGCATGATCGATCCGCGGGATACCCGGAAAGTTCTGGGCTTTGCGCTCCAAACCTGCTGGGAGTCACGCAATCGAACACTGCGTCCCAACAGCTTTGGTATTGCACGACTGTAAGACGATGTCTGATCTGCTGCCCAAGACCATCGAGGCGGATGTCCAGCAGGCCTGGCTCACGATCTGGCTGAACCGGCCGGAAGCCAGTAACGCGCTGAATGAACAGATGACCACCGAGTTACGCAATGCCCTGGAGGCGGTCCGAGATGACCGAACTGTTCGAGGCATCACACTGCGTGGACGCGGTGGGATTTTCTGTGCCGGTGGAGATCTGAGGGCTTTTCAGTCAGATTTTCAGGGCGGAGCGGAGTCACACGAACTGGTGGCGGCCGCGAGTCGAAGAGCAGGCGAGCTTTTCCGGTTGGTGAATGAGATGCCGCAGGTGGTAGTGATCCTGGTCGAAGGTGCAGCTATTGCCGGTGGGCTGGGTCTGGCTTGTACGGGCGACCTGGTTGTGGTGACGCGCGAGTCGCGGTTTGCATTAACAGAGACCACGCTCGGTATAGCTCCGGCCCAGATCGCGCCATTTGTTGTTCAGCGCATGGGCTTGCCGGTGGCCCGGCGCCTTATGCTGACTGCGGCGCGTTTCGATGGGGAGCAAGCGCAGAGGATCGGATTGGCAGATCAGGTGGTAGACGATGTGGATGCCCTGGATGAAGCAGAACAGAAAATCAGAACCCGGGTAATGCGCTGTGCACCGGGTGCGAACGCAATGACCAAGGAACTGCTCCTTGCGATGGCCAGACTCGAACCCCAGGCCATGCGGGATCTGGCGGCAGAACGCTTTGCCGAGGGCATGTTGGGTAGCGAAGGCAGAGAGGGGATCTCGGCGTTTGTTGAAAAAAGAAAACCCAGCTGGTCGGACTGACGATTAGTGCGGCGGTGAATACCTTTAACAGCATACTGATCGCCAATCGGGGTGAGATCGCCGTACGGGTGATGCAAACGGCGTCTGCACTGGGATACCGGAGCATCGCGGTTTATTCGGAGGCGGATGCGCTCGCGCCCCATGTGCGTCAGGCAGATGAAGCGGTCTGTATCGGTCCGCCACCGGTCGCACAGTCCTACCTCGATATAGAGCGAATACTGGCGGCAGCGCGGGAAACCAATGCTGGTGCGATTCATCCAGGGTACGGGTTTCTGTCTGAAAATTCTGAATTCGCGGCAGCCTGCGAGGCAACAGGCATCGTGTATATAGGTCCAAGCGCTGCTGCGGTAGAACTGATGGCGAACAAGGCGCGCGCCAAAGCTCATATGGCGTCGGCCGGTGTTCCCTGCGTGCCGGGTTACTCAGGGGAGGACCCGTCCGACGATGCGTTTATTGAAGCGGCCAACCGGATCGGCTATCCGGTGATGGTCAAGGCCGCAGCAGGTGGCGGTGGACGGGGCATGCGCCAGGTCGACGACCCGGCAGGGCTGACGAAAGCATTGGCCCGGGCCCGCTCAGAGGCCCAGCACGCATTTGGTTCGGACGAGGTCATCCTGGAAAAAGCTCTGCAGGGACCGCGTCACGTAGAAGTACAGATCATGGCGGATGAACAGGGTCACGTGATTCACCTTGGTGAGCGTGACTGTTCAGTCCAGCGGCGCCACCAGAAAGTTATTGAGGAGGCGCCGTGTCCCGCAATGACCGACAAGTTACGCTTCGCTATGGGGGAGACTGCGGTTACCGCGGCCAAGAGTATTGGTTACCGCGGTGCAGGTACCGTCGAGTTCCTGCTCGACGAAGGTGATAACTTCTTCTTCTTGGAGATGAACACCCGGCTGCAGGTCGAACATCCAGTCACCGAGATGATTACCGGGCTCGATCTAGTGGCGATGCAGATTGATATTGCACAGGGTCTACCGCTGACACTGACCCAGGCGGATGTTCAGTTCAGCGGCCACGCAATCGAAGCCCGGCTGTACGCTGAAGATGCGGGCCGTGGCTTTTTACCCTGTACCGGTACAGTGGCGCTGTGGCAGCCCAGCACGGCCGAGCATGTTCGCATCGATGCAGGCATCGACAACGGCCTTCATATTGGTCCTCACTATGATCCGATGCTGGCCAAGTTCATAGCCTGGGGTGAAGACCGTGAGAGTGCGCGGTGCAGGCTGGCCGATGCACTGAAAATGACCGTGCTGTTCGGGCTGACGACAAACCGGTCGTTTCTCGTCGATGCACTGAATCAGCAGGCTTTTGCCGTGGGTTGTGTGACCACAGCATTTATCGAACAGGCTTTCGGACCAGAGGACCTGTCGCCCGCGGTACCCAGCGTCGAATGCGCAGCTGTGGCAGCGGTCATACAGTATCGATGGCAGCGGGATGCGGCCCGGCAGCGGGCTCTGTCGGTACCTGCCGATCTGCTGGACTGGTCCAGCACCGGTTCGCTGGTATCGCACTACCGCTATGTGGTCGCCGGGAACACGCTCGACATGAACGTGAGGGCCGGGGGTGAAGATTATCGGGTGCGATGTGAAAGCACAGAAATAACCGTTCGCATGGTAGCTGACAGTGACAACAAGGCCCGCATTGAGGTTAACGGGTGCACTGTTGATGTCGTTTATGAATCGCAGAGTGGAACTCGCACGTACCTTTTCATGGACGGCGAGGCCTGGTGTTTTGACAACCAGATGGTAGCGGCGGCACTGCCGGAGACCGCAGTCGGCGACGGCCGCGTGATGGCGCCGATGCATGGCCGGGTCACCGAGATTATGGTCGAAGCTGGTGATGTTGTCCGGAAGGGCCAGCGCCTCGCGAGTCTTGAGGCGATGAAGATGGAGCACGAGATCGATGCGCCGGTAGACGGTACAGTCGATCAGGTCGTGTGCACACTCCAGGCTCAGGTGGCCATTGATGAAGTGCTATTCGAGATCATTTAAGAAATGAGATTAAATGAACGGCCCGGAATTAAAAGGGGAATACGATGAAATCCGTTATCTGTGAAATGCTGGGCATCGAGTTTCCGTTACTGGCCTTTAGCCATTGCCGGGACGTGGTCGCTGCCGTATCCCGCGCGGGGGGCATGGGCGTGTTCGGTGCAGTCCGTTATTCACCCGAGCAGCTGCGCGAAGAACTTACCTGGATCGACGCGCATTGCGGAGGTAAGCCCTATGGTGTTGATCTGATTGTGCCCAATCGGTTTGAGGGCAAAGGTGAAGAACGCGACACAGTCGATCTGGTCAAGACGCTTCCCCGGAGTCATCGTGAATTCATTTCCGGTGTTCTCCAGGAACATAATATTGACGGTGATGCACTGGATGAAGAGGAGAATGGCCGGCTGAATTTCGCCCGCAATCTGGAAGAGGCGGGTGCCGCCGACATGCTGGATGTCGCTTTTTCTTTTCCGATCCGTCTTATAGCAAACGCTCTGGGAACGCCACCCCGAGTTATGATTGATCAAGCCAAGTCCCGCGATGTTCCGGTCGCGGCGCTGGTTGGTACCCGGGTCCATGCGGTTGCCCAGATCGCGGCCGGTGTAGATATTCTGGTCGCTGTGGGGGGTGAGGCCGGTGGCCACTGCGGTGATGTATCGACCATGGTGCTGATTCCAGAAGTGGTTTCCGTCGCGGGGGATACACCGGTGCTTGCGGCCGGCGGGATTGTCACCGGCCAACAGATGGCGGCTGCGATGGCCATGGGAGCAGCAGGTGCCTGGTGTGGCTCGGTGTGGTTGACGACGGTCGAGGCCGAGCCGTCACCGGTGATCAAGGAAAAACTGTTGTCCGCGACGTCCAGCGATACCGTACGCAGTCGTTCCCGGACCGGCAAACCTTCACGCCAGTTGCGCTCACCCTGGACCGATGCATGGGAGCAGGGTAGTCAGGTACCTTTGCCGATGCCGTTGCAGTCACTGCTGGTGGAACCTGCACTGCTGCGGATCGATAGACTCGCCCAGAGTGGCCACGCTGGCGCTCGGGACCTGGCAACGTATTGGGTCGGTCAGGGAGTTGGATTAATGAATCAGGAACAAACAGCGGCGGCGGTGGTGCAGGAATTCAAGGCGGATTTTCTCGATGCCTGTGAGCGTTTAACTTCCAGCCTGGATGCTATGGCCTAGAGGGTCTGCCAATGTTTCAGCAACCACACGATTTTAGGGATGAAAGCGAAGCGCTCTTCCGGTTAATCAGTGAACTGAGCGATGACCAACTCTGTCGTCAGACGCAGTTCAAGCACTGGACCATCAACGACATTATCACGCACTTGCACATGTGGAACTGGGCGGCGGA
>CAJXBY010000191.1 GCA_913051905.1 uncultured Gammaproteobacteria bacterium
TCGCCGCAGACCACGCCCGGCTCGGCCTGGCTGAGGTCAAATGGGCGATCATTCCAGGTGCCGGGGGTACCCAGCGGTTGCCCCGTACCATACCACTGGCTCGTGCCATGGAAATGATCCTGACCGGCGATCCAATAACAGCTGAGGAAGCCTTTCAGTTGGGTCTAGTCAATCGAGTCGTCACACCGGAACACCTGATGGACGAGGCCAGGTCACTGGCAGAAATCCTTCTGGCCCGCGGTCCGCTCGCACTACGTGCTGCCAAACAGGCGGTTCTGGAAGGGGCCGGTCTGAGTATGGACGAAGGGCTGGCACTGGAACTTGGCCTTTTCAGCAATATTATGCGCACCGAAGATGCGGCCGAGGGTCCGAGAGCTTTCGCTGAAAAACGCACACCCAATTATCAGGGAAGATAGGGCTCATGCCGCTTGAAACCACTACATCGTCATGGCTGAGCGAGGAGCATCGACTATATGCCGACTCCATAAGACGGTTTTTCTCTGACGAATACCTGCCGCATGTCAAAGGGTGGAACGACCAGGGTTTCGTCGACGCGGATTTTTGGCTGAAAGCAGGAGAAGCTGGCATTCTCGGCGCATCGATACCCACCGGCCTGGGTGGGTCTGGAGCCGATGTGGCCTTCGACGCGATCACAACCTATGAACAGGCCCGTCTCGGGGACTTCAGCTGGGGTTACAGTATTCACACGATCGTAGTGCAGTACGTCATTGCCTACGCCACTGAAGAACAAAAATACCGTTGGCTCCCGGGTCTCGCTGCCGGCACGCTGGTACCAGCGCTCGCCATGACCGAACCGGGGCAAGGATCCGACCTGCAGTCGGTTGAGACCTACGCTGTGGCTGAAGGAGACGACCTGAGGATCAATGGGGCCAAAACGTTCATCACCAATGGCCAGACGGCAAACCTTATCTGTCTGGTGGTGAAGACTGAAAAGGAGGCCGGTGCCCGGGGGGTGTCCCTGGTGATGGTCGAAACCGATGAGGTTGACGGCTTTAGGCGTGGGCGCAATCTGGACAAGGTCGGCCTCAAGGGACAGGACACCTCGGAGCTGTTTTTTGACGAGATGCGGGTTCCCTGCGCGAATCTTCTCGGCCAGGAAGAAGGTCAGGGCTTCTACCAGTTGATGAACCAGTTACCCTGGGAACGGCTGGTAATCGGCATCGGGGCGCTGGGTCACATGGATTTTGCACTCGATCAGACACTGGCTTACGTGAAGGAACGTCAGGCGTTCGGCCGGCCGGTTTTCGATTTCCAGAACACGCGGTTCAAACTGGCCGAACAGAAGACCAAAGCCGAGGTGACGCGAGCATTCATCAATCACTGTATTGAACTGCTGCGCGATGGACAGCTCGACGCGACGACTGCATCAATGGCGAAATGGTGGGGCAGTCAGATGCAGTGCGAAGTCATCGACGAGTGCCTGCAGCTTTTCGGCGGGTATGGCTACATGCTGGAATATCCCATCGCACGCGCCTGGGCCGATGCCCGCGTGCAGAAGATCTATGGGGGTACCAACGAGATCATGAAAGAGCTGATTGCCCGGAGCCTGTGACTGGACGTTGGTGTCCCATGTTTGGCTGATCAACTTGAGGAGGGCTGGATGTGACAGCCGTCAACAGAAAACTGGCTGCGATCCTGGCTGCAGATGCGGTTGGATTCAGCGACCAGATGGGCGCTGATGAAGAACGCACTCTGGCGGTGCTCACGGTGTGTCGAAAGATCATCGACTCCAGTGTTCTGGAACACGGCGGCCGAATCTTTGGGTCTGCCGGAGATAGCGTGCTCGCGGAATTTCCGAGTCCTGTAGAAGCAGTCCGTGCAGCAGTGGAATTTCAGGCAACCCTGAAAAACCGCAACAATAGTGTTCCCGAGAATCAACAGATGACCTTCCGGGTTGGTGTCAATCTTGGCGACATCATCGTTGAAGGTGACAACCTGTATGGTGACGGCGTGAACATCGCAGCCCGCCTGGAGGGAATCTGTTCGCCCGGCAGCGTGTTCCTTTCGGCTGCCGTCCACGAGCACATCAAGAACAAGCTGACCTGCGAATATGGTCTGCTTGGAGAACAGGCGCTGAAAAACATCGCTGAACCTGTCATCGTCTACGAGGTGCGCTTCGACCAGATCTTGGGGGGTGACGACCTGCGGGCCGCTAACGTTTCAGACGAAGTGGTGGACGAACCGGCACCCGATCATCTCTTGCCGCGTCTTGCTCTGATGCCGTTTCGGTCGTCGTCGCAGGATGCGGAAACCATCGGATTTGCAACCGGCCTGGGAGACGATCTGGCAGTCCTAATGGGGAAGCAGACAGCCATCGACGTGATCGACCCGATATTGGTTGCCAACATTGCAGCGGGTTCAGATGCCGCTGCGGAGCTTCGCCACCAGGCCGGTGCCGATTATGTGCTCGAAGGCAGTGTACGCAGTGCCGGCGACAAGGTTCGGGTTAACGTCTATTTGACCGATACTCGCCAGAAACGCCAAATCACAGCCAACCAGTACGACCGTGTGCTAGAGGATATTTTTGAGGTCCAGGACGAACTCACCAAGACGATCGCCTTCAATCTGCGACGGGATGTCAAGAAGCAGTACTTGGAAAATCTACCCAGCCAGTTGGATGAGGACCTCAGGGTGCCGGAGTTGCTGGACAAGGCTGCTGGTTTGTTTCAACAGCTTGCTTGGGATCGGAGTGAGGCCGTGCGAACTCTGGAGTTAGCGGTCGAGAAGGCACCCGACAATGCAATGGCGCATGCTATGCTGACGGTGGCGTTATGGTATCGCGATCAGGACACGCCGCTCGCCCCAAGCGAGGACCTTAAATTACGTATGGAGGCGGAATCTCGGGAGGCCAGACGGCTTGATCCCTCCATGCCCTTCGCTCTGGTGACTGAAGCCCTGTGTACACTTCAGCGTGGCGACCCAGACTTGATCCTCGAACTGCTCCATACTGCCAAATCGAACAGCTTGTGGGAATCGGCCCGCAGGAATAATCTCCCCCTAGACAGTAGTCTGACAATGATCGAGATCCAGGAGAGCAAGGAGAAAACGGCGTTGGCGTCTCTGGACCCGTCGCTACCAATCTTCGAGTCTTCCAACTTGTGTGGCATGTTGATGAGCCACCCGATCGCTTCTTATGCCCTCGGGGACACTCAGGGGGCCCTGACGTCGCTGCGAAAAATCGATGGAGTGTGGCCGACCGCTCGAAGTCATCTCTTGCTGCAAGTAGCCTGCGAGCAGGAGTTCGATCAGGCGCGTGCAAAGCTGCTCGTCACAAAACTAAAAGAAGAGTTTCCGGATCTTTGTTGTACAAACTGCAAGAAACCCCCGTTTTTGGACGAGGCCTGTCTGACACGGTTCGTTGGTGCGTTGTTGGCGGCGGGACTTCCTGACTGAGAGAATCGCACCTTACGGTTTCCAGCCATGAGAATGCGTCGATGAACATTTCAATTACGCAGTTGGGCCCGTGCTTTGCCGGTGAGGTCACCGGTGTGGATCTTCGGGACACGCTGAGCCCGGAGGCAGTCGCGACCATAGAGGCCGGAATGGACCGTTATGCGGTACTGGTCTTCCGCGGTCAGGACATCAACGACGAACAGCAGCTCGCTTTTTCTAGAAATTTCGGCAAGGTGGAATCGTCTATAGGGGGAAATATCACCAAGCTGGGGCAACGCCGCCTGGGTGTCGATTTTGCCGACGTCTCGAACCTGGATGAAAACCATCAGGTGTATGCCCGAGATGACCGCCGCCGACTGTTCAATCTCGGGAACCGGCTTTGGCACTCGGACAGTTCGTTCCGGGCGACACCGGCAAAATATTCGCTGTTGTCGGCCCGCAGTCTGCCGGAGAACGGTCCGAATACCGAGTTCGCCGATATGCGTGCCGCTTATGATGCCCTCGATCCCGAAATCCAGGCAGAAGTCGAAGATCTGGTCTGCGAACACTCACTGCTGTATTCACGTGGGCTGTTGGGTTTTACCGATTTCACAGACGAAGAACGCGAGACCTTTACGCCCGTACGGCAGGTGCTGGTCCGAGACCACCCCGTGACCGGGCGCAGATCCCTTTTCCTGGCTTCCCATGCGGGTACTATCGTTGGTTGGCCGATGGCTGAGGGTAGGATCTTTCTGCGGGACTTGATCGAACACGCAACCGAACCCCGGTTTGTCTATGTGCACCAGTGGCAGATTCATGATCTGGTGATCTGGGACAACCGGCAAACGATGCATAGGGTGCGTCGATTCAACGAAACGGCCGATGCCAGGGATGTCCGCCGCACCACGATTACCGGCGACGGTCCAACCATGACACAGGTGAATGCCATATGAATGACCAACGGCACCCTCCGCTGCTGGGATACACCGATCGCTTCTCGGCCCGGCCGGGTGAATCAGTCCAGGTCAAAGTCAGCAGCTATCTCGAAGGCGAATTCCAGGCGCATCTGGTCCGTATCATCTGTGCGGATCCCAACCCGGAAGGCACGGGCATTGTCGAACGAGGTGTCGATGGCGGCTTTGTGGGGTCGTTTCCCGCACGGGCGCAGCCCTTTATCCCGGGGTCTTGCATGAAAGCTGATCTACCGTCCGGTGTTCAACTGCCGGAGGCGTTTTCGGTATCCGCGATGATCTGGCCGACACGCCTTGAAGCCGGCGACCAGTCAGTATTGTCGATAACATCCGAAAACGGGGACGCGGCACTCACGCTCGGTCTCGACGACTCAGCCAGACCCAGGCTGACGCTGCGAATGGCCGATGGGACTTGGAGCGACGTGGTTCTGACCGCTGCACTGACGGAACGCCAATGGGTTCGTTTGTGGGCAAGTGTCAGCCTGAAAACAGGTGAAATCACTGTGGGCTGTGGTAGAGCAGAGGAGCAGGAGACCGCCAGCAGTCAAGTCAAAGGAGCGACCGCCCTGGCGACCGAGGCTATGGAACGTGTTCTGGTGGCAGCCAGCGATCACGGCGGGCGTCAGAGGCACTTTAACGGCAAGATCGAAGGCCCAGCGATCAACGGGGCGCTTCTGGGGTGGGACGATTTCCGTAGCCCATCTTCAGGAAACCAAGGCCTGGTCTTTGCCGAATGGGATTTTTCCCGGGACTTCTCCAGTATCCGGGTTCACGATACCAGCGCGAACGCCATCCACGGTATGCTGATCAACTTTCCCGCCCGGGCTATGACCGGCTCATGCTGG
>CAJXBY010000192.1 GCA_913051905.1 uncultured Gammaproteobacteria bacterium
TTGACAGCGTAAAGGATCGTGTGGGGATGGTCGCCAAAAGCCTGGTCAAAGACTTGCCAATGGTGTTCCATCGTCGCCCTGGAATAGACGTAACAGGGTGTGCCAACCTCCCGGGCGATCTGCTCCAAGGAAACCTCTTCGGCAAAGTAGCGCTCGCCCCGGTAGTGAAAGTGATCCATCGCGGATCAGCTTTGGTCAGAGGACTGCTCTTGTTCCTGGTCGGTCTGTTCGACGGGGACATAAAGCGGCCCCTTCTGGCCACAGGCCGAAAGAAACAGCAAACCGCCGAGGGCAGCACCGAGGGCAAGGGCTTCGAGTGAGGTCGCGATTTGTTGTAGTCTGGTCATCATCCTTCCTCGACCGGATCAGCCGGCGCCCGCTGACCGCTGCGCCAGCCGCTTACGGGCTTCTCGTACAGCATACCGCACACGGGCAGGTGCCGTGCCACCGGGATGATCGCGTGCTGCAACCGAGCCGTCCAGCGTCAGCACATCGAATATATCGTCATCGATTTGGTCGGAGAATCCGCGCAACGACTCGAGCGGGAGTTCGGCAAGATCAACACCCGCTGTCTGTGCTGCCGCAACTGACCTGCCGACAATCTCATGAGCGTCGCGAAAGGGCAGCCCCTTGCGAACCAGATAGTCTGCCAGATCGGTCGCTGTCGCATGGCCCCGCTCGGCCGCCTGGCGCATTTTATCCTGGTCGAACTTCATTTGTGCAACCAGCAGCGTCAGCACATCAAGACAGGCCAGCGCCGTGTCTACCCCGTCGAAGACCGGTTCTTTATCCTCCTGGTTGTCCCTGTTGTAGGCCAGCGGCTGACCCTTCATCAGAATCAGTAGGGAAACCAGGTGACCCACCAGCCTGCCCGTTTTGCCGCGCACTAGTTCGGCAACGTCGGGGTTCTTTTTCTGCGGCATGATGCTGGAACCCGTGCAGAATGCATCGCCCAGGTCAATGAAACCGAACGGCTCAGAGGCCCACAAAACCAGTTCCTCGGCCATCCGCGAGAAGTGGACAGCCAGTATCGCAAGGGACGAGGCAAGCTCGATGACAAAATCACGATCTGAAACCGCATCCAGAGAATTACGTGACAGCGCCTTGAATCCGAGCTCATCGGCGGTCATCTGTCGATCTATGTCGAAGCTTGTGCCAGCCAGGGCCGCCGATCCCAGCGGCATGACGTCTGCTCGGGTGCGACAGTCTCCCATTCTCTGCCAGTCACGCTCCAGCATCTCGACCCAGGCCAACATATGGTGTCCGCAGGTGACGGGCTGAGCGTTCTGCAGGTGGGTCATTCCCGGCATGATGGCTTCGGCGTAATTGTCGGCGACCTCCACAAGGGCCTTTTGTAGACCGGTAATCCCCGTGCACAGCCGGTCGATGGCATCGCACACGAACAGACGCATATCCGTCGCGACCTGATCATTACGCGAGCGGGCGGTGTGCAGTTTTTTCCCAGCTTCCCCAATGCGCTCGGTCAGACGGGCTTCGATATTCATGTGCACATCTTCCAGACCCGCCGACCACTGAAAACGGTCCTCTTCGATTTCAACTGCGATGGCCCGCAGGCCCTCGACGATGGCCTCCGATTCGGATCGACTCAGGATGCCGCGGGCCGCCAGCATGCGTGCGTGAGCGATCGAACCGGCGATGTCATAGCTGGCCAGTCGCCGGTCGAAATGGTCCGATGCGGTGAATTCTTCCACCACGTCATGGGTATCGTGTTGAAAACGCCCGGCCCAGAGTTTGCCCTTGTTCATTTTTACTTTCGGAGTCTGGCTGTTTTGTTCACAGCGGGCAGGGGCGGCGGCGGCCGGCTATAGGAGAGCCAACCGCGGAATCTTCAGGCGTCGGGCACAGTGCCGTTTGCCCTGCCCGGACTAATGCAAGGCCGACATGTACAGGGCCAGAGCCTTGATCTGCTCTGCGGAGAGAAGAAACGAGATCGGCCCCATGACGTCACTCGCGCGCTGGCCGGATTTGAACGCCAGCAGCTGGGATTCGAGATACTCCGGCCACTGCGCGGAAATTCGGGGGTAGTTGGGCGGAATACCATAGCCTGCCGGACCGTGACAGGCCATGCAGGCCGGGATTGACAGAGGCGCGTAGCCGCCCCGGTAGATCTTCTCGCCCGCCCGGGCAAGGACCAGATCATCACCGGAGAGCTCCCGCTCGACCGCCACCTGGCTGGAATACCAGGCATCCAGGTCCAGCATGTCCTGCTCGCTGAGCGGCTGGGCCATACCTGCCATGACCGGGTTGGCTCTAGCACCGGATTTGAAGCGCGCCAACTGCTGCGCAATGTACCCCGGTACTTGACCAGCCAGCACCGGATTTTGAGCCATTATGCTGTTGCCGTCGGCTCCATGACAGGCCCCGCAGATCTGGGCTTTCTTCTGACCCGCCAACGGATCCCCCGTTTCCGCCATGCCATGGGCAGCAACCATTATCCAGCACACGGAGGTGGTGATCATTATCAGGCGTTTCATTAAACTGCTCCCTAACTTGCTGCACAGACAGACAGACACGGGGCTGTGCTGTCAGATGTGGCCTCGGCCCGGATGTTGCCAGAACCTGGCTGACGGGGAAGCTGTGACCCCAAAAAGCTACGCTACCCCGTCAGACGCACAATTATACCTTGTGAAATCTAGCTCGAGTGATCCTTCTCTTCTGCGGCAGGCCTGCTACACACTGTCTGCACACTTGCCGCGTGACTGGCCGGAAGACCAGGGCAGCGAAGTCGCTTTTGCCGGCCGGTCGAACGTCGGAAAATCCAGCGCCATCAATGCCATCACGGGGCACAGCCGGCTCGCCAGGACAAGTAAAACTCCGGGCCGGACCCAGCAGATCATTTTCTTCACACTGGATGAAAGTAGACGGCTGGTCGACCTGCCGGGTTACGGCTACGCCAAAGTGCCGGCCGCAATGCAGCAGCACTGGGAAAAAACCATACGCCGTTACCTTGAAGAACGGGTTTGCCTGCGGGCACTGATTCTGCCCGTTGACAGCCGCCGGGAACCTACCGAACGCGACTGGCAGCTGCTCAACTGGTGCGCTGCCCATGGGCTGCCGGTCCATGTGCTGCTGACCAAGAGCGACAAGCTGGGAAGGGGTAAACGCACCCAGGCGTTGCGCCTGGCCCGGCAGTCACTGTCTGACATGCCGCTCACCAGCGTACAGCTGTTCTCGGCTCTGCGGGACGTTGGGGTAGAACAGGCGCGCCACAGGATCATGGCGCTGCTGGACAGCGTGGATTCGGTAGGGTCTTCGAGCTGAAACTTCTTCAGCTGTGGGCCTCGGCCCAGTTCGCCCCGACACCCACATCCACGACAAGCGGCACATCCAGCTCGGCAACATCGCTCATCAGCGGCCCCACCGCAGCCTGCACGTTGTCCAGTTCAGACTCGGGAACTTCCAGCACCAGTTCATCATGGACCTGCATGATCGTGCGGGTCGAAAGAGCCTGTTGCCTGATCCACTCGTCGATCGCCAGCATCGCCAGTTTGATCAGGTCTGCCGCGGTACCCTGCATCGGTGCGTTGATGGCGGCCCGTTCAGCGCCCTGGCGCCTGGCATGGTTACTCGAACTGATATCGGCCAGAAACAGCCGTCGGCCCAACACCGTTTCCACATAGCGCTGCTCTCGTGCCTGCTCCCGGGTCTGATCCATGAACACTCTGACTGACGGGTACCGGTCAAAATAAAGATCGATATAGGATTGCGCTTCGGCACGCCCGATTCCCAGCTGGCGGGCCAGACCAAATGCCGACATGCCGTAGATCAACCCGAAATTGATCGCTTTGGCACTTCGCCTCTGGTCGCTGTCAACCGAATCAACCGATACTCCAAACACTTCCGATGCAGTCGCACGATGCACATCCTGCTCGCTGGCAAACGCGTTGAGCAGCCCCTGGTCACTGGACAGGTGGGCCATGATCCTCAGTTCGATCTGTGAATAGTCTGCTGCTAGAAGTACACAGCCGTCCTCCGGTACGAAGGCTTCTCGGATCCGGCGACCCTCGGCTGTCCTGACCGGAATGTTCTGCAGGTTGGGGTCGGTGGACGAGAGCCTGCCGGTCGCAACCGAAGCCTGGTGGTAGGAGGTGTGAACCCTTCCGGTATCTGGGTTCACCAGCGCCGGCAGCTTGTCCGTGTAGGTCGATTTCAGTTTGCTCAGTGCCCGATGTTCCAGGATCACTGTGGGCAGGTCGTGCTGGTCTGCGAGTTCCTGGAGTACGCTCTCCGAGGTTGAAGGCTGTCCCTTGGGCGTCTTTCGAATGACCGGTAACTGGAGCTCGTCATAGAGGATCTCCTGAATCTGCCGCGGTGAAGCAATGTTGAAAGGGCGACCGGCCAGAGCGTGGGCCTGTTGCTCCAGATCACCGGCACGCTCTGCCAATTCGGCGCTTTGTTTCAACAGCATCTCACAATCTACACGGACCCCGGTCCGTTCAATTCGGGAGAGCACGGGCAGCAGCGGCATTTCAATGGACTGGAGCAGCTCGAGCTGTTTTGTGGTTTGCTTTAAGCGTGGGTAGAGCGTCTGGTGCAGGCGCAGAGCCAGATCGGCGTCTTCAGCAGCGTACGGCGCCGCCTGTTCCAACGGAACCTGGTTAAACGTCAATGCCGCCTTCCCCTTGCCGGCCACCTCCTCAAAACTGGTCGGTTTAATGCCGAGGTACTTCAGAGCCAGACTGTCCAGGTCATGCCGTGAGCCCGTACTGTCCAACACATAGGATTCGAGCATCGTGTCAAAGACAATGCCCTTGAGTTCTATTCCGTGGTTGAGCAGCACCGACCGATCGTACTTGAGGTTCTGCCCGACCTTGGCCCGGGTCGGATCCTCCAGCAATGGCCGCAGCTGTTCCAGTGTCTCGTCGAGGGGCAACTGGCCGGAGGCACCCGGGTAGTCGTGGGCCAGGGGCAGGTACGCCGCCTGGCCGGGGCGGTCGGTGAACGAAAGGCCCACGATGCGGGCGCGCATGGCATCCAGCGAGGTGGTTTCGGTGTCGATTGAAAAAAGGTTGGCTTTTTTCAGTCTCCGAATCCAGGCCTTAAGTGAAGCCTTGTCCAGAATCACATCGTAGTCAGCAGCCGTGTTTTCTGCGTCGGCATCGCCCTGTATGCCGCCCAGTTCCGACAGCCAGGTCTTGAATTCCAGTTT
>CAJXBY010000193.1 GCA_913051905.1 uncultured Gammaproteobacteria bacterium
AATTGCAGTGGTAAGAAGCGATAGGTCGCAAGTTCGAATCTTGCCGGGGGCGCCATGCTGATGGTCGAAATAACCCCAGTGGAAAACCTGTGGACAACCCTGTGGATCTGTTGTTGATGTCTCGCAGCTCCGCCAGTTCCTGTATCCGGATAAGTCGATAACCGGAAGTAGCCGTCGATATGCCCGCTGCTGAAGGATCCCTCTGCCCGGCCGGTTTTTTCCGACGCCTGGGTGCAATGGTTTACGACAGCTTTCTACTCATGGGGGTGGTGATCGTGGCATTTCTGCCCGTACCGCTGGTCGATCTGGCAGCACCTGGGGCATTGTGGATAAAGCTACTCAAACCGGTCTATCTGCTGTTGGTCTGTTATCTCTTCTTCGGCTGGTTCTGGACTCATGGGGGACAAACCCTCGGTATGAAAGCCTGGCGCCTGCGGCTTCATCGGATCGATGGGGGCGAACCACGTTGGTCGACGGCCGGTATCCGGTTCCTGGGGTCCCTGGTCTCCTGGATGGTACTGGGGCTCGGATTCCTGTGGGTCCTGGTGGATCCCGGCAAAAGAGCCTGGCACGACCGCTGGTCCCATAGCAGGATCGTCGTCCTGCCGAGGTCATCTTGAGGCGGGTAGCCCGCTCCCCGATGCCGCCCACCGCTCGTCTCCCGACGACCCATAAAACATGATGCGCATGACGTTGCATGTCATCTCAGCCTACGCTGTGGGCTGGCGCCTGTGGTTTCTGGCTGTGGTCTTTTTTGCCAGTCTTGCTGTCCGGGCAGCTGCCGCAGACAGCACGCCTGGCCAGGCCCGAAGCCTGTCTGATTCTGCCGGCGCCGGGAATTTTATGGCGGTCACTGCCAATGGCCATGCCACCCGGGCCGCATTCGGCGTTCTCGCTGCCGGAGGAACGGCAGTTGACGCATCCATCGCCGCGCAGCTCGTGCTCAACCTGGTCGAGCCCCAGTCTTCGGGACTCGGCGGCGGTGCTTTCATGCTCTATTACCAGGCGGCAGACCGCACACTCTTTACGCTGGACGGACGCGAGACAGCGCCCGCCGCAGCGGGTCCGGCGCACTTTCTCAACGCCGATGGCACACCGCTCAAATGGCGCGAGGCTGTTGTCGGCGGCCGCGCGGTCGGCGTTCCGGGCACCCTGCATCTGCTCTACACCGCCCACCGGCGGTTCGGCAATTACCCCTGGTCGTCTCTTTTCGGACCGGCCATTGCGCTGGCTGAGGAGGGTTTTAAGGTCTCTCCACGCCTGGCCGGCGCCATCGCTTCGGCGTCAGACCGTGGGCTGCGCCGTTTTACCCCGACCCGCCGGTATTTTTTCACTGAAGATGGTGACCCGCTTCCAGCGGGTCACCATCTGAAGAATCCGGCCTTCGCCCGAACCCTTCGCCAGATCGCTGATCAGGGTATTGGTCCTTTCTACAGCGGAGAGATCGGCTCCAGAATCGTGGATACCGTACGCTCGGCAGCAGACTCGCCTGGCGTCATCACCCACACAGACCTGGCGGACTACCGGACTATCGTCCGTCAGCCCGTCTGTCAGCCCTATCGTGGCCACCAGGTGTGCGGGATGGGTCCGCCGAGTTCCGGAGGCCTGACGGTCGGACAGATACTCGGGCTGCTGACACACTTCGATCTCCACGTTGCAGGTCCGGAAAGTGCAGGCCTTCACCTGGTACTCGAGGCTTCCAGACTGGCATTTGCCGACCGGGCCAAATATATGGCCGACAGCGATTTTGTGCCGGTACCCGAATCCGGTCTGCTGGATCCTGGCTATCTCAGGCAGCGCGCCAGACTCATCCGGGACAATGCTTCCATGGGGAAAGCGGCAGCGGGAGATCCTCCCCAAGCCCTCAGCGCCCTCAGTCCGGGTGCCCGGGAACAATCCACGGGCACGAGCCACCTCAGTATCGTCGATCGCTACGGCAATGCCGTTTCGATGACCACCACGATCGAATCGGGATTCGGTAGCCGCCTGATGACGGGCGGGTTTTTGCTCAACAATGAATTGACCGACTTCTCCTTTCTGCCCGAACGCCAAGGTCTACCGGTCGCCAACCGCGTCGAGGGTCGCAAACGGCCGCGCAGCTCGATGGCGCCGACGATTGTATTTGACTCTGCGGGACATCCCGTGATCGTCGCGGGGTCACCGGGCGGGAGCCGTATCATCGGTTATGTGGTTCAGACCCTGGTCGCAATGCTGGACTGGGGAATGACCCCCCGACAGGCCGTCGAGATGCCGCATTTCATCAACCGTAACGGCCGAACGGAGCTCGAGGAAGGACCCCGCAGCGAGGCGTTGAAAGCGGCGCTCGAGTCACTTGGGCACGAGGTCCGTGTCCGCCGGCTCAACAGCGGCCTGCATGTGATCCGGCGCAATGCGGATGGGGGGCTTGAAGCAGGCGTGGATACGCGGCGGGAAGGGCTGGCACTGGGGGGCTAGGCAGACAACCGGATCTCATTCGAGACTGGTGATGATCTCACTGTGGTGGGCCTGGTCGTCGTGGCGGCACATTTCCTGCAGCCCGGTCGGGCTCGTGATATTGACCTCAATCAGCATTCCGCCGATCACGTCGATGCCGGCAAAAATCACACCGTGAGTGATGAGATCGTCCCTCAGCGCGGCACAGATCTCAAGGTCACGGGCTTCCAACCGGCTGGCAAGCGCCGTACCGCCTTGATCCAGATTATTCAGTTCCGCGCCGTCGGCATGCAGACGCAGGATCGCCCCAAGCGGCTCGCCGTTCAGCAGAAGAATGCGTTTGTCTCCCTCTCGAGCCGCATCCAGATACTCCTGTACGATCACCCAGTGGCCCGCATCGGCCGTCGCGCTCCGGACCTTTGATTCGAGATCGGCCTCATCGGGATCGACAAAGATAATTCCGGCACCGCCGTGGCCATCTACGGGTTTGATGGTAGTTCGGCCGTGGCGGTGCACAAATTCGACAATCTGCTCCGCATGCCGGGCAACGAGGGTATCCGGGGTCAGGTCAGGATAACGCAGTGCCGCCAGTTTTTCGTTCCAGTCGCGTATCGTCGACGGCCTGTTGATGATCTTGACACGAGCGGGCAGCAAGTCGAGCAGCATGGTCATGTAGAAGTAGGAGCGGTCCACCGGTGGGTCGGTCCTGATCCAGACCACATCCATTTCTTCCAGGCACACTGATTCCGGCAAAGCCGGTGAAAACGGCTGTTCGGTACTCTCATGCACTTCCACCTGCTGGGTGATCGCTACGACCTTGTGCCCGTCAATCGATAGGTCACCTGCATCCAGGTAGAACACTTCATGACCGCGCTGGGCGGCTGCCAGCATCAGGTAGTAGCTGGTGTCCTTGTAGGCTTTGACCTGCTCAAGCGGGTCCATCACGAAAGCATGTTTCATGACGCAAGCATAACCGCTGTGGAGGGGGTGCTGCTAGGCGTTGCGCCGGCGTCGAGCGCTGCGCTTGCGCTCTCTCTGCGGTCTGTTCCCGATTCCGTCACAGCAGGCCCGGGTTCCAGCCGTGACCGGCCCCAGGACTTCGACAACGGCATCGAGATCCGGGACTTCACGTCTGGAGTGAGCTTCAAGCGCCTGCCGCATAGCGGCCAGGTGCTCAGGCGTTGTGCCGCAACACCCTCCGATGATACGGGCACCCGAATCTAGTGCCAGCTCGGCGTAGCGGGACATTAATTCCGGCGTACCACTGTAGTGAATCCGACCGTCTACAAAGGCAGGAATCCCACAATTGGACTTTGCCACCAGCGTGTCGTCGGAAGTCAGTTGCTGGGACA
Source organism: uncultured Gammaproteobacteria bacterium (assembly GCA_913051905.1). Next base: position 3,786 of record CAJXBY010000193.1, read on the forward strand.
TCGCCAGCAGTGCGCCGATGAGGTCTGCCGCACCGATACCGCAATTGGCACCAAAAGCCGCCAGCCGGGGCACTGTTTCACGATAAAGAGCAACCAGTTCTACGGGGGAGACACCCATCATGGTGCTGCCATTGGTGTCAAAAGTCATCGTTGCGATAACCGGCAATCCGGTCGTCGCAGCAGCTGTTCCGGCCGCCCGCATCTCCTCCTTGGAAGACAGTGTCTCCAGCCAGATGACGTCTGCGCCGCCTTCTGCAAGAGCCAGTGCCTGCTCGGTAAACGCTTCGGTAGCTTGCTCTATGGAGAGCGCTCCCACCGGCTCCAGAATCTCGCCGGTCGGACCGATGGACCCGGCAACGACGACCGGACATCCGGCACGCTCCGCTTCTTCACGGGCGATCTCCGCAGCAGCCCGGTTCAGCTCGACGACGCGGTTTTGCGACTGATGAAGCTCGAGCCTGTAGCGGTTTCCGCCAAAGCTGTTGGTGAGAACGATATCGGCACCGGCCTCGATGAAGCGTCGGTGCAAAGAAGCAACGCGTTCGACGTGGTCCGCGTTCCACAACTCCGGCGCATCGCCGGACTGCAGTCCTAAATCGAAGTAATTGGTTCCGGTCGCACCATCAGCCAGCAGCCACGGGCGCGTTGTAAGCAACTCTGCTATGTCCGGCAAAGGCACCCCCCGTGCCTACTGGCGCTAGAGCGAGTCTGAGTGGACACACTCGCTTTAGCGGATTTATTTTTTTTGGCGCCCGCAAGCTGACGGTCAAATCGGCGCTTCTGATTCGAAAGCGTATCGACTGTATGCCGGGCTGTCAAACAAATCCGAAGGCAGGTCGAAATTGGACTGAAACCGTGTCTAGCCCAAGGGGTTGCCGGGATCTACACCGGGCATGAATGGCTTTCGCCGATCACGATGTGTAATTTGGTATATCGTTCCCAACCAGTTATTGAACACCACCTTACCGGTATCGCCCCAAGTGTTGTGGACTATCACGTCCGATTCGGGAAATTCTTCTGCCAGGGCGACTCGGTCCGAGCAATTCATTACCCTGTTCTGGTACTCTCGTAGTACGTTTTTCGCGTCATCCAGAAAATACCCGTCCGGGTAAGGTGGATAGTCACTGATCTCTCCGTTGAGAAAACGGACCACTTCCCGCTTGTACTCTTTGAGTAGGCTGTTGTGATCGTATTCCGGGTGGCCCTGAAAATAGACAAACCGGAAACCATCGGAGCTGGTAGCGAGATGCACACCGGCCTCCTCGCTGGTCACCAGCACCTTGAGGTTTGCGCCCAGCATCTGCTTAGGGAAGATCTCGTTCCACCTGGAGTGCGGCACATCGAAGCGGGTGTTGGCCCCCT
>CAJXBY010000194.1 GCA_913051905.1 uncultured Gammaproteobacteria bacterium
ACGGATGCAGTCCGCGCCCGGAGGTGACGGACTCATCACAGATGATGGCATTCTCGGGCAGCAGATGTCCGATCGCTGAACCGATGGACTCGACCGTCAGTGCCCCGCTGACCAGACCGGGCCGCTGTGCGGCCTGCAGTTTCGGTACCACACCGCTTACCCCCAGTTCGTCAGCCAGCCACTCCAGCGCTGCCAGCAGATCATCTGCAGGACCGGCCAGAGAATGTATTTGGCAGTCGGACGGCGCCAGCAGGCTGGGCTTGTCCGGATAGGCAAAAAATGCGACCGGTGACACCGTACCGACCAGAATCAGATGGCGCACGTTTTCCAGGACACCAACGGCCTGATCGACCGGATAAGGAATGCGCTCGATGCTGACACGGCCGGAGCCACGCTCCGTCCGCGCCGCCATCAGCTCCGATCGCAGTTCAGCACCAGTGCCAGCCGCTATGCGGCCGGCTGTCTCGAGTGGCACGGACCGCAGCGCCCGGCCACCGAGCAGAAGCATCGCGGGTTCACCGGAACGCAGTGCACGCGCACATTCGTCTACAGCCGAGGAGTCGGGTGCGGTTGCTGTGGAAGGCGATACGGTTTTAGCAGCACCATTTGACGATCCCCATGCGGTGTCGGCCGGCAGAACCAGGGTAGCCACAGCACCGGGAGAGGCCCGCGATGCTGCAATCGCGCAAGCCGCGTCAGAGGCGACTCTGGCCGAATCGGTCGAAGTACGCACCCAGTCGGACACCGGGTGGGCAATTCCCTCAATGTCAGCGGTCAGAGGCGCATCGTATTCAATATGATAGGTAGCGTGCTCCCCGACGATGTTGACGATCGGTGTTCTCGCCTTCTTGGCATTATGTAAATTGGCAAGGCCGTTACCAAGACCCGGACCCAGATGCAGCAATGTTGCGGCAGGCCGGTCCAGCATACGCCCGTAGCCATCAGCGGCGCCTGTCACTACGCCTTCGAACAGACACAAAATGCAGTGCATTCCATCGATTCGATCGAGCGCCGCGCAGAAATGCATCTCTGACGTGCCGGGATTTGTAAAACAGACATCGACACCGCCGTCGAGCAGCGTCTGAACCAGACTCTCAGCACCATTCATCTACTTCCCCCCGAAAATACGATACCGTGCAAAGATCCGCATCAGTCCTGGATGGAACTTCGCAAACAAACCCTGCACCCCTGTTGAGCCCACAGTACCTGACGGTTCAATGTCGGGCCGCGTAGAACAAGTTCATCTGGCTTTTGATGTCCAGCACTTCAAATCGGCTGAATCCTGCCTCCCTCAGCAGGGATTCCACTCCTGCTGGACCTAGACAGGTCCCCAGACCGGGCCCGCCTGCAGCCAGCGACTGCGTCATGCAGTGGAACACACTCATCCCGTAGAAGATCGAACCGACGGCGTTGATGTTGTCTTCGAGGCGGTCGGCCACTTTCGGCTCGATCGCAAACAGCGTCCCATCGGATTTCAGCCGGCCATGTAGATCCTTGAGGACACCTATCGGATCTGTCAAATCGTGAATACAGTCACAGACCGTGATCAGATCGAACCGTTGCTCAGGATCCAAATCGGAGGTGCGCCCACACAGAAATCGTACATTATCCAGCGGACCGTACTGGCGATTATTGTCTTGGGCTTGTTCGACCGACCCCGCGTCGAGGTCAAGGCCGGTAATCACTGAATTGGGGAAAGCCCCGGCCATCGCCAATACAGCACGGCCGGCACCACAACCAAAATCAAGAACCCGGGCACCACTTTCCAGAGCTGCGTGAACCTCGGGCATGGCTTTGAGCCAGTAATCTGCGAACCGCTGCTCATAGAGCCCGCGCGTCATTAGATCGATCGCGAGTACTCCGTCTTCACCGTAATCCTCGAACGGCACACCGCCCCCGGTCTCAAAAGCATCCGCCACCCGCGGCGCAACGCCGATCATCATCGGCAAGGCGTGGAAGAGTCCGCCCACGAAATGATCAGACCCTTCAGAGGCGAGCAGGTAGCTGTATTCATCAGGCAGCTCAAATGTTCCAGCTTCCGGGTCGTATTCAAGATAACCCGAACAGACCATCCCGTTAACCCACTCCTCCACGTAGCGTGGCTTGAGCCCACTAGCCGCGACAATCCCATCCATCGACATCGGTCCATTTCCGGACATGACCCGGAACAATCCGGTACGCGTCCCCACATATGCCAGTCCGGCGGCCATGCCCCCGGCAATGTCATCGAACACCTTGCCGGCAAAGTATTTGATTTTGTCCTGATCCATACTCCTCCCTCCTGGCTTTACTGGAGCCGTATTACAACACACCCGGTCTCGCAGACAATGTCTAAAGCCCGGCCGTGTCTTGGGTTAGCCGATAAAAACACATCGATGACATACAGGCGGTACCGCGCAACACCTATCCAGCCACCATCCGCGTTAAAATCCCGGCTTCACTTGGCCTTTGAGATTTTGGCGTGACCGAGCCGGTCCCAATTCGACGCAGAAGCTCCGTACAGGCAAAGGTGGGTAATGTCCTGATCGGCAACCCAGCGCCGATCGTCGTGCAGTCTATGACTGACACCGATACCGCTGACGTGGCAGCAACCGCCAGACAGATTCTGGAACTTGCCGAGGCCGGTTCGGAAGTGGTACGCATGACCATCAACAATGCCGCAGCCGCCGAGGCTGTTGAAGATATCCGTCAGCATCTGGACCGGGCTGGGTGTACGGTTCCCCTGGTCGGCGACTTCCACTACAACGGGCACAAATTGCTGTCTGAGTTTCCGGGCTGCGCCGAGACCTTGGACAAATATCGGATCAACCCGGGGAACGTAGGTCGCGGCGACCGGTGGGACAGCCAGTTCCGACAGATGATCGAACTGGCCTGCCGGCATCACAAGCCCGTGCGAATCGGGGTCAATTGGGGCTCGCTGGACCAAGCGCTGCTGGCCCGCAAGCTCGACGACAACGCAGCCCTGGCACAACCCAAGTCATTGTCTGAAGTTACCCGGGAAGCCCTGGTGGAATCGGCATTGACCAGTGCGGAGTTCGCGATGCGAGCGGGTCTCCCGCGAGAGGCCATCATACTCTCGTGCAAGGTCAGCAAGGTTCAGGATTTGGTCGCGGTCTATCGGAATCTGGCCGACCGGACCGATCTGCCACTGCATCTGGGTTTGACCGAGGCAGGCATGGGCGACAAAGGTGTTGTCTCATCGACCGCCGCCCTGTCGATCCTTTTGCAGGAGGGTATTGGCGACACGATCCGGATATCCCTGACACCGGAACCCGGAGCGACCCGCACCCGGGAAGTCACTGTGGCACAGGACATTCTCCAGGGACTGGGTATCCGTTCATTTGCCCCTCAGGTCACAGCCTGCCCCGGGTGCGGACGGACAAGTAGTGATTTCTTTCAGCACCTTGCCAGTGAGGTGCAACAACACCTGAAACGCAAAATGGTGCTCTGGCGGACCCAGTATCCCGGGGTGGAGACACTGTCGGTTGCGGTCATGGGATGTGTGGTCAACGGCCCAGGCGAAAGCCGCCATGCAGACATCGGAATCAGTCTCCCGGGAAGCGGAGAACACCCGGTAGCGCCTGTCTACGAAGATGGTGAAAAGACTGTCACACTGCGTGGCGAGGGCATCGCCTTACAATTCATAGAACGGGTCGAAAACTACGTCTCGCGGAAATTTTCTTAAGAGGAGAAGAGAACCGCAGGCGGCCTCGTAGTTGGAACGCACGCTTACAGGATCCGTAAAGGATATCCCCGATGGATCAATCCTCCATCCGCTTGAACACCAACGTGGAGTTGGTACCGCCGAATCCGAAGCTGTTGGACATCACCACGTTCAGGCCAGCATTGTCCCGGCGTTCTTGCACTATCGGGAAAGACTCTGCCTCAGAATCGATGGTATTGATGTTCGCCGAAGACGCAATAAAGTCATCCCGAAGCATCAGCAGGGTGTAGACCGCCTCATTCACACCGGCTGCACCAAGCGCATGACCTGTGAGCGACTTGGTCGCGCTGATCGGTGGAACCCTATTGCCGAAAACCGTCCCGATTGCTTCAAGTTCACGGACGTCGCCCACCGGCGTACTGGTCCCGTGGCTGTTCAGATAATCCACCGGCCGATCCAGGTCGGCGATCGCCTGTTCCATACAGCGCACAGCGCCCTCCCCCGAGGGTTGTACCATGTCAAATCCGTCGGAGGTTGCACCGTAGCCGACCAACTCTGCGTAGATCCGGGCACCCCGGCTCCGCGCATGCTCCAGCTCTTCCATCACCAACACGCCACCGCCGCCTGAGATCACGAAACCGTCACGGTCTGCATCATAAGTACGGGATGCCGTCTGCGGCGTGTCGTTGTACTTTGAGGACAATGCCCCCATTGCATCGAACAGCACAGTGGTCGTCCAGTGCAGTTCCTCACCGCCACCGGCAAAAACCAGGTCCTGCTTACCCATCTGGATCAGCTCAGCAGCATTGCCGATACAGTGGGCACTGGTGGCGCAGGCTGAACTAATCGAATAGGCAATCCCCTTGATCTTGAATGCTGTACCCAAACAGGCCGCAGGGCTGCTGGCCATGGTCCGGGTGACCATGTAAGGTCCCACACGCTTGACACCCTTTTCCCTCAGCAGGTCGATGGCATTGGCGATGTTCTCAGGTGATCCCCCACCCGATCCGACCACCAGTCCTGTCCGGGGGCTGGTAATCATTTCCTGGCTGACACCGGAGTCCTGGATCGCCTCCACCATCGCCACATAATTGTAGGCAGCAGCATCCCCCATGAAACGTTTCTGCTTACGGTCGATTGCACTCGCCAGATCGACGTCAATACTGCCGTGTACACGCGAACGGAATCCGTGCTTCTCATATTCTTCGCTGTACTCGATACCTGACCGCCCTTCGCGTAAGGCGTCAGCAACATCCTGGAGATTGTTCCCGATGCTGGAAACGATCCCCATACCGGTAACGACCACCCGTCTCATCTGACCTCCTCTGAGTTTTCGGCTGTAAATAACCCGACCCGAAGATCCTTTCCAGTGTAAATTACTTTGCCATCAACCTCGACCTGTCCATCGGCAATTCCCATGAAGAGTTTACGCATCACCACACGTTTGAGGGAGAGCTGGT
>CAJXBY010000195.1 GCA_913051905.1 uncultured Gammaproteobacteria bacterium
TGTTCCATGAGCGCCGGCGTCGACAGGTTCCAGTGGGTCACACCAAGGTTACGCAGCCCGTGGTTTTCCAGTCCATAGTGGCTCTTGCTGCTACCTGTACTGTTACCTGACGTCGTCATATCAACTCCTGTTCTGCATCTCACTGAGCTTCAGCGCTCGGACCCTGTGACATCCTAGCCGGACACGGTTCAACGATCGATCGAGTATAGCTTAGAACCCTGGCCTTTCCGGCACGGTACCCGCTGTTTACGCGTCGCTACCGGGCGGCACCCAACCCTCGGGCTCATCGCCGCCGTCACCGAAGAAAAATGCTTCCATCTGCGCGGTGAGGTACGCCTTGTGCTCGGGGTTGAGCGGGCTCAGGCGTTTCTCATTTAATAACATCGTCTGCCGCTGCAGCCACTGTTGCCAGCCATCCTTTGAGACGTTCTCAAAGATTCGCTGACCCAGGTCTCCAGGCCAAGGGGGCGAACCCAGGGCTTCCGCCTCCTTTCCCAGCACTACGCAATGAACACGCTGACTCATGCTTCGCTCTCCAGTCTTGTCAACAGTCTGCGCACGGGGGCAGCAAGCCCCCGTGCGGGCTCAGTCCCCGGTTTATACCAGACCAGCTCGGTTCCCTGCACCTGCCTCACACCGTCGCCAGCCAGCTGAACCGGCTGTGGACGAATCTCAAGTTCAAAGTGGGTAAAACCGTGGCGCACGATCTTCCAAGGCTTCCTGGCTATGACAGCAACTCCGAACCGATCGCGACAGAAACCGCTGACAGAATACCCTTCTGGACACTCTGGAAAGCTCCACAGTCCACCCCAGACACCGTGGGTGGACCGCCGCTCGAGCAATACTTGCCCACTGCTGTCACGCAACATGATCATGACAGTAGAGCGCCGGGGCCGCGGCCGGGCCGGTCGCGGCCCCGGATATCGCTCCACATCACCTGAAGCCAGCGCTGCGCAGCCCGTCGCCATCGGACAGTCGCTGCAGCGCGGACGACGACGGGTACAGATCATCGAACCAAGGTCCATGATGGCCTGGGTGTAGGCAGCGACATCCCTGTAGGGTGTGGCGTCCCCCGACAGCGCCCACAGCCGCCGGCTCACTTTGGCGTCTCCCGGATAGCCGGCAACCCGATGGTAGCGGGCCAGCACTCGCTTGACGTTACCATCCAGTATCGGTTGGCGCTGCCCGTAGGCAAAGGCCAGAATCGCACCCGCCGTGGAAGGCCCGACGCCGGGCAGCGCCACCACCTGGTCAAACTGTCGCGGAAAACTGCCGCCATAGTCCTCGACGACAATCCGTGCTGCACGGTGCAGATTGCGTGCTCTCGCGTAGTAACCCAGGCCTGTCCAGTGCTCAAGCACCCGGTCGATGGGCGCACTGGCCAGGGTCTGGACATCCCCAAAACTCGCCATGAAACGCTCGTAGTAGGGGATGACCGTTCGCACCTGCGTCTGTTGGAGCATGATCTCCGAGACCCAGATCCGGTAAGCATCCGTGCTGCCCTGCCAGGGCAGATCGTGACGCCCGTACTGCCGGTACCAGCGCAGCAGCGTGTGGGCAAAAAAGTTTTTGTCGGTCAAATTGAAAGTGGATTTTCTCGGGTGCCCGCACCTGACCGGCGAATCTGGGCCGGGGCATTGTAGCGTTGTCCGAACTCTTTGCGGGCGTCCTTATCCTATAATGGATCGATGATCAGCAAGACGATCCGTAGAACCGTCGTTGCACTGCTCCTATTATGGGTTCCGATCCTGAAGGGCGATCCGGTGTTCTCCGGCCATGCCATCACCATGTTCGACAATGAAGCGCCTCGCTACGGAACCGATTTCAGACATTTTGACTACGTCAACCCGGACGCGCCTAGAGGTGGTTCCCTGCGACTGGCGGTTGAAGGCACCTTCGACAGTTTTAATCCGTTCATTCCCAAAGGTAACGCTGCGAGTACAGGCTCAGTCGAAACGCTGCTCGTCAACAGTGCTGACGAACCGTTCACTGCCTACGGCCTGATCGCTGAGTCCATCGAGTGGCCTGCCGATCGTTCGTGGGTCATTTTCAACCTGCGCCGCAAAGCACGATGGCATGACGGCACCCCGATCACTGCCGGCGATGTGGTCTGGTCTTTTGAAACATTGATGGAACACGGCACACCGTTTTACCGGTATTACTACAGCGCTATCGACAGCGCCGAGGCACTGAGCGAACACCGCGTGCGCTTCAATTTCAAGGAATCCGGCAACCAGGAGCTACCACTGATCACCGGCCAGTTGCCGGTCCTGCCCAGGCATTACTGGGAAACCCGGGAATTCCCGGCCACCACGCTGGATCCGCCATTGGGCAGCGGGCCATACCGGATACAGAAGTTTGAAGCGGGCCGCTACATTGTTCAGGAACGGGTCACAGACTACTGGGGTGCACAACTCCCGGTTCGGCGTGGGCTGAACAACTTCGATTCCATTCGCACCGGCTACTTTCGTGATGCCACACCGATTCGACTGGCTCTCAAGGCCGGCGATATCGATTTCCGGCTCGAAAACCAGTCCAAGGCCTGGGCCGATGATTACAACGTGGCAGCCGTCGAGAAAGGCTGGCTCAATAAAGAGATGATCCGTCACCAGAGGCCGACCGGAATGCAGGCCTTCGTCATGAACACGCGGCGGAAGCTGTTCAAGGACCCCAGGGTCCGACTGGCCCTGGCCCTGGCCTTCGACTTCGAATGGTCGAACCGTACCCTTTTCAACGGCCAGTACAGCCGCACGACGAGCTACTTCTCAAATTCCGATCTGGCTTCCTCCGGTCTGCCCGCGGGCGAGGAACTGGAGATTCTGGAGGCCTATCGCGGGCGCATTCCCGAGACTGTGTTCACCCAGGCTTATGAACCACCGGTCACCGACGGTAGCGGCCGGCCAAGGGAGAACCTGCGCAAGGCGACGCGCCTGCTCAATGAGGCCGGCTGGACCGTGCGCGATCTCAAACTGGTCAACGAAAAGAGCGGCGAGCCGTTCCAGTTTGAAGTGCTGCTGTCCTCACAGGCCTTCGAGCGCATCGTGCTGCCCTATACCCAGAATCTCAAGCAGCTGGGGATCGAGGCCAAAATTCGGCTGGTGGACCAGACCCAGTACATCGAGCGCTACCGGCAGAAAGACTTCGACATGTTGGTAGCCGTCTGGGGCCAGAGCGAAACACCCGGAAACGAGCAGCGGGAGTACTGGGGCAGTGATGCAGCGGATAGCCCTGGCAGCCGCAATCTGGCGGGGATTAAGGATCCGGTTGTGAATGAACTGATTGAACTGCTGGTGAAATCTGAATCACGGGAACAACTGAACCTGCGTACCCGTGCACTGGACCGGGTCCTGTTGTGGGGGCACTACGTTGTGCCCCACTGGCACATCCGGTCCGACCGGGTGCTCTACTGGGACAAGTTCAGCCGTCCCCCAGTCCCCGTACGCACTGGCGTCATGACCAGTCGCTGGTGGTACGACGCCCAGAAAGCGGCCGCCCTGGAGCAGGCCCGACAGTAGCTGCTGACCAACAGCACTGCCGAGGTGCTGTCGTAGCGTAAACGAAGACCGGAGACAGTACATGGGCGCTTACATCGTTCGCCGGCTGCTGCTCATGATTCCCACAATGCTCGCAATCATGGTGATCAACTTTGTGGTCATCCAGGTCGCACCGGGTGGACCGGTGGAACAGGTCATCTCCCAGTTGACTGGTATCGGTAGCGACATTACCGAAAGGGTAACCCGAACCGGGACCAGCGAAACCCTGACCCCCTCTGCCAGCGAGACAGGCACAGGGAAATACCGCGGTGCGCAGGGCCTGGACCCGGACTTCATCAAGGCGCTGGAGAAACAGTTCGGCTTTGATCAGCCACTGCACATGCGTTTTGTTCTCATGATGAAAAACTACCTGATGTTTGATTTTGGCGAGAGTTTCTTTCGCGATCGCAAGGTCATCGACTTGGTACTCGACAAGATGCCGGTCTCAATTTCTCTCGGTATCTGGACCACTCTGCTGGCCTATCTGATCTCGATCCCGCTGGGCATTGCCAAAGCGGTGCGTGATGGCAGCCGCTTCGATATCTGGAGCAGTATGGTCGTGATCATCGGCATGGCCGTACCGGGATTCCTGTTCGCTGTTTTTCTACTTGTTTTCTTTGCCGGGGGCAGCTACCTGGACTGGTTTCCGCTGGCCGGATTGACCTCGGAGAACTGGGACACACTCTCCTGGTGGGGACGAATCACCGACTACCTGTGGCATGTCACTTTGCCCGTCATTGCGATGACCATCGGTGGTTTTGCCACTTTGACCATGCTGACCAAGAATTCGTTTCTCGATCAGATCAACCAGCAGTACGTGCTCACCGCCAGAGCCAAAGGGCTCTCCCAGGGCCGGGTGCTGTACGGACACGTGTTCCGCAACGCGATGCTTATCGTGATCGCCGGCTTTCCGGGAGCTTTTGTCGGTATCCTGTTCACCGGCTCATTGTTGATCGAGATCATCTTTTCCCTCGATGGCCTGGGCCTGCTGGGATTTGAAGCGGCCTTCAAGCGGGACTACCCGGTGATGTTCGGCACGTTGTTTTTCTTCTCGGTACTGGGACTGGTCATGAACCTGGCCGGTGACCTGATGTATACCGTCATCGATCCCCGAATCGATTTCGAGGACCGCGAGGTATGAACAACCCGAACCGCGGCTTCAGCCCCATTGCCCAGCGGCGCATCGAGAACTTCAAGGCCAATCGCCGGGGTTGGTGGTCGCTGTGGATTTTCCTGGCACTGTTTCTGCTGTCGTTGTTCGCCGAGTTCATCGCCAATGACAAGCCCCTGCTGGTCCGTTACAACGGCAGCTTTTTCGCACCGGTTCTCAAGGCCTACCCGGAAACGGCGTTCGGCGGTGATTTTCTCACCGAAGCCGACTACCGCAGCCCATTCGTCGCTGAACTGATCAACCGTGACGGCTGGATGCTGTGGCCACCCATTCGTTACCACCACCGCAGCGTCGCCTGGGACCTGACGGGCCCGGCACCCTCAGCGCCAGACAGCACCCACTGGCTGGGCACCGATGACCAGGCCCGTGACGTGGTCGCCCGGGTGATCTATGGTTTCCGTATATC
>CAJXBY010000196.1 GCA_913051905.1 uncultured Gammaproteobacteria bacterium
AACGGGTAGCGGACCGAAGCGGGTCCACCGGGTCCACCATCATGACCCAGCCATATCCCGCCAAAAATGCTGCCCTGATCGATGACAAAGCGCTGAGAGATCTTGAGTGGGTACAGGCACTGATCTCCAGCTTACGTAACATCCGAGGCGAGATGAACATCGATCCGCAACGGCGACTACCCGTACTTCTGCAGGGGGGCGACCCGAGCGACCGCGACCGTACGGCAACCTTCAGTTCACTGCTCATTGAGTTGGGGCGGTTGGACAGTATTCAGTTCACGAATGGTGACGCGGTTCCGGAAAGCGCAACCGCACTGGTTGGTTCCTTGACCGTGCTGGTACCGCTCGGCGCCGTCATCGACCGCAACGCCGAACTGGCGCGGCTGACCCGGGAGATCACCAGACTCAGGAAAGACCTTCAGCGCGCAGAGGATAAACTCGCCAACCGCAGCTTCGTCGACAAGGCCCCTGCGGAGATCGTGGCTCGGGAAGAAGAGCGGGCAGCCTTCATGACTCGCTCCATCGCGAAACTCGAAGCGCAACAGAAACGGGTCGAGAGGCTTTAGGACCCTGCCCTCAGAATACTCAGGGTAGTGACCAAAACGGCAATGGCCGCTGTTTCGATGCGTAGAATGCCTGAACCGAGAGCGACCAGCGTGGCCCCGGCTGCCTGAAGCTGGTTGATCTCGGCTAAGCTGAAACCCCCTTCAGGTCCCACCAGCAGGACCACTTCGTCCAGGCCGTGTGCTGCAATTTGAGCCACCGGCCCACCGGCCAGATCAGCCACCAGTACGATCTGCTGCTCGCTTTTCTCTCTGTTAGCGAATGTCTCAACACTCTCAATGGAGTGGATTGTCGGAATCCAGGCCCGGCAGCTCTGCTTACACGCCTCGATCATAATTCTCTGCCATCGGGCGGTAGCATTTTCGCCGGGTTTTACCGTACTTCGTACACATGATAACGGCGTGTAGTCGGAGATTCCCAGTTGGGTCGCCATATCCAGCAGTATGGACTGCCTGTCCCCTTTGGGTACCGCACTGATCAGATGGATTCGCGGCCGGTACTCGTCGACGTGCAGGAAGTCCGTAAGCGCCAGTTCCACCTTCGGAGATCGGCCATCAATTTTCTCTACGCGGCCAGCCGCCGTGGTGCCGGCTCCGTCAAACACAGTGACATGGTCACCGACTCTGAGACGCCTAGATCCAGCGAGGTGTCTGGACTCTTCAGTCGCAAGATCCAGCACAGCGGGCTGATCCTTCAGGCCGGGGCTAAAGAACCACGGTACGGCCATCACTTTGGACCCGAAAGATAAACGTCATAGCGGATCGCCCGGCCCTTCACCTCAAAATCCGGTGAGCCAATCAGAGGCCGTGCGGAGTGTGGGCGTTTTATGACCATGCGCCGACCGGCACAGGTCTTCGCCAGGTCCGCCAGAGCCTTGGCATCGGGATCAAGACCAACCAGCCCGCGTAGCAATTCCAGCTCTTTTCGTGGTGCTGCATAGTGAAGCCCGCGGCCCGGAAACATCGGGTCCAGATAGACCACATCCGCCCGGGGAAACTCCTTCAACAGCAGCCGGCTGTCACCGCAGTGCACGGTGATCGAACCCATACCCGAACCCAGGTCCAGAGACTGGGCTGCATCCCGCAAAAGCTCGGCCAGAACCGGAGAGCGCTCCACCGCTGTTACCTCACGCCCCAGCCGGGCCAGATGTAAGGCGTCCCGCCCCAGACCGGCAGTGGCATCAAAAACGGTTCGACAGTTTCTTCCCGTTGCCCGGGCCAACAGATCCCGGCCCCTGCCCGGCGCCCTGGGCCTGAGGGGACCGATGCTGACCGGCCGCGTTCGGAACTGGTATAGATCCCGGATAGCAAGCTGATCTAACGCCACCTCGAGAACGAAACGGTATCCCTCCACTTTGCCTGTTGTCAGTGGCAGACCGATCCTCGATGCAATGTCCCGAGCCCTGGTTTCTGCCGAGACCTGAACAGGTCTCACGATGGTGTGGTTCATAACGAAATTGCTCGGGTGGTTCTTTGACACAGGCCATCGGTTCGGCTACAAGTGACGGCCATACCAAACCAGCTAGAGCGAATATGAACCATGGGATTCCTTGATGGCAAACAGGTGCTCATTACCGGACTCGCGAGTGATCGCTCCATAGCCTGGGGAATCGCCCAGGCTATGCACCGGCAAGGTGCAAAACTGGCTTTTACCTACCAAAATGAAAAACTCAAGTCTAGAGTAGAGAAATTTGCTACAACCCTCGGCTCCGACCTTACCCTGCCCTGCGATGTCGGCAGCGATACGGCGATTGACGAGCTGTTTGATACTCTTGGACAGAGCTGGGCTGGGCTGGACGCCCTGATTCACTCAATTGCCTATGCACCGCGAGAGCAACTCGACGGACTCTATCTGGACGCAGTGACACGGGAAGGCTTCAATACCGCTCATGAGATCAGCTCATACAGTTTTGCTGCTATGGCACGAAGCGCTCTGCCGATGATGCGGGACCGCAACGCCGCTCTGCTTACGCTCACCTATATCGGTTCTCAGCGTTCGATGCCGGCCTACAACGTGATGGGCCTTGCCAAAGCGAGCCTGGAAGCCAACGTCCGTTACCTGGCGCAATCCCTGGGACCGCAGGGGATTCGAGTCAACGGTATCTCAGCCGGTCCGATCCGGACGCTGGCTGCCTCAGGTATCAAGGGCTTCAAGAAGATGATGGGCTTTTACGACAATACAGCACCTCTGGGTCGCGGTGTAAGTATTGATGAAGTCGGCAACGCAGCAGCATTCCTGTGTTCGGAGCTGGCCTCTGGAATCACCGGGGAAATCACCTATGTGGACGGTGGATTCAACAGCGTAGGCATAAGCCCCCACTTTGCCGATCTGCCATGAGATCCGGCTCGCCCGACGGCCTATCGTCAATTTTTGACAGTTACAGCTGCTCTTCGTTGATCTGAACGTTTGCCCGTTGCCGCAGGCCCCGGCGCCAACCCTGAATAAGGTCGGTACCACGCCTTGAAAGCAGCATTCGTTCGACGGCGAGTCGCTGCTCGTCGCTCATTGCCGTGGGGTCCCCGTAAACGACCTTTTCCAGACGAAAGACAGCGAACCGTGCAGGACTGATCCGCTCACCGCCATAGGTGAAAGTGCCCCCATCCGGTTCCGCCAATTCATAGACCCTGGCTGCAATCGCCTGTTCCAGAGGTTCGAACAAACCTTTCTGCTCCTCAGGCAATCTGACACTGCCCAGCTGTTTGTCATGTAACAGCTGGTCCCAATCGGCACCAGAACGAAGCTGGTCCAGGAGGGCCTGACCTTCGATGCCCATTGTGGTCGATGCCTGCTGTTCGCGTAGCTGCTCTTCGATTTCAGGCTTTGCTTCGTCTAGAGACATCTGACGGCGTTCCTGGTACTCAAGCTTTCGCAAGGCGACCAACGTATCGGAATCGAGTTCGATCAATTCACTATTCAGCCCGTCAATCAGGACTTCATCATTGAACGCGGCATCCCTAACTGCTTTTACAGCGGCGATGCCTTCACCATCTTCGAACGTAAACCACTCACTGCGTCTGAGCGCCAGACCCAGTTGTTCAGCCGCAGGGTCCAGCGAATCGGGTTGTTCAAATACCACATTACCGAAAACTTCTGCCAGCTCGTTGAACTGCTCCTCAGCCCGAAGCCGAAGGACCTCTTTTTCAATCTCTTCTCGAACCTCGTCGAAGGGCTGAACCTTTGACTGTGTGACCTTGTCCAGTTGAATAACGTGAAATCCGTACTCGGTTCTTACAGGGTCACTGATCTCTCCTTCTTGCAGCGAAAAAACCGCGTCCTCAAACGGCTTGACCATTGTTCCGGGTCTTACGATACCTAGCTTTCCGCCCAGCCTGGCAGAACCGGTATCTTCGGAAAACTTCTCTGCCAGCCCAGGAAACGGCTCACCACCCCGGGCGCGACTGGCAAGTTCAGCGGCGGTAGTTCTGGCCTTATCGACAACAGCCTGGTCTGCCCCCGTTTCGACTTTGATCAGAATGTGACTGGCACTGCGACTACCAGGTTGAACAAAACGATCGGGATTGTCATCGTAAACAGCACGAAGTTCAGACTCGTCAGCACCCAAGTTTTCGGCGAGTTCGTCCACCGACAACTGCAGATATTCAACCTGGATGTTGGCGGGCATGAAATAAGTCTCCCGGTTGGACTGGTACTCCTCTGTTATGGACGACTCGGAAACCTCGGTCTCATCCATGAACTGATCGAGTTCAAGCGTGGTATAGGATGCCGAGCGCCGCTGTCCAAGCAGTTTCCAGGCACTGTCTACAGAACCGGGCGCCACGAATGCGCTCTGGGCAAAACCCTTTATCAGTTGTTCTACAGCACCTTGCCGACGCTGCTGCTGTTCATATCCTGGCAGCGACAATCCAGCATTCCGGATCAGATTTTCATATCGTGCTCGATCAAACACCCCATCTGATTGGAACGCGGGTGTGGTCTGGATGATTGTAGCCAACTGCTCGTCGCTGACCCGGTAACCTGTGGAAAAAAGGTATTCAGCTTGCAGCGTGTTGTTCAGCAGATCCTCCATGACCCGACGCTTGAACACGATACTACTGAACAGCTCACTGTCCACATTACGTCCCATCATCTGGACCATCCTGCGTCGACTATTGGTCAGTGCTTGCTGGTACTGTTCCTGGTCTATTTCGACATCATCCGCGGTGGCTACCACAATCTTGGATGCGCCCTCGAAGTAAGACCCGATTCCCCACACCGCAAAAACAAGGATAATGATCCCGGCAATTGTCCAGCCGATGACACCGGATGCTTTTTCTCGAATCGTAATCAGCATTGTTGCTGTATCTCACTTTCAACTGGGCGACATAAGTCTACGCTTTCCAGAACCTAAACAACTGCTCCAATGGGCTATTGTATTAGGTCGGTGCAGTCAGGGATGTATCCGCACCGGTCTGCCGTTCGCGAAAACCGGTAGGGACTCTTCCGGGCGCTCACACCTGTGCGGCGTGCGCCTGGTTTTTGTCACAAAAAATTTGGCGGAGCGGACGGGACTTGAACCCGCGACCCCCGGCGTGACAGGCCGGTATTC
>CAJXBY010000197.1 GCA_913051905.1 uncultured Gammaproteobacteria bacterium
ACAAGAACGTGGTTTGCGTTACCGGTGACGGCGCTATGCAGATGGCGATGATGGAACTTGCAACGGCTGCGGAACACCGCTGTGGCATCACCTGGGTGGTGCTGAACAATGCAGGTCTGGGCTGGCCTCAGTACATCCAGTTGCTTGAGAAGCAGGCAACCACAGCAACCGATTTCGAGAATTCACCGGACTTTGCCAAACTTGCCCGCGCCCAGAACTGCAAGGGGATTCGTATTACGGAACCTGGCAAAGTGGAAAGTGCCTTGAGGAGTGCTCTGAAAGCCAACCGGTCGGGTATACCAGTTCTGATCGACGTGCAGATTGCCAAGCACGATTACGCACCGCATTTTCAGGCCTTTCATCGCGACGTCTGGGGTCTGGGGCAGAAATAACCACTGACGAGCGGCTTAATATACTCCGCTCAGCCCGTGCGGCCGTAGATGTGCCGGGCGACCTGCTCCGAGACGTAGCCTTCCCGAATATCATGGGCAATGGCGTCACTCTCGCGCTCATCGACCGGTCCGTAACCGCCGCCGCCTGCCGTATATAACGTCAAAACGTCACCCGCTTTAAGGTCAAACTGTCCTTTACTTGGAATGGACTCGGTCTGGCCGTCGCGGGTCAGTTCACAATACGAGCGCCCACCGTCTGTACCGCCGAAGAGTCCAAACGGAGCAATCTTGGCCCGGTCGGAATAACGGGCAAAGTTGGCACCGTCTTTAAGGATTCGATAACGCCGCATCAGGGCAAGTCCACCACGCTGTCGGCCGTGTCCACACGAATCAGGCACCAGTTCGTAGGCTTCTACCTGGAAATGATCGAAATCCATGTCCATTGCCTCGACGGGCACGTTGGTACAGTTCGAAAGCGTGGAGTCCACCGCATCGCAGCCGTCCACCCGCGGCGACGCTCCATACCCACCACCGAAGATCTCCAGGTAAACCTTGTAGCGCGAACCTTCCAGGTGGGAGATCGCCGTTGAGTGTGTCGAGTCGTTGCCGCCCGCAATGACCTTGTCCGGTACGGCCTGGGCCAGTGCCTTGAGCACCGCGTCGAAGCAGCGGTAAGCCGAGAGCATTCGGGCCCGGACTGGGGCCGGATAAATGGGGTTCACCAGGCAGCCTTCCGGCGCCCTCACTGTGACCGCCGACTTCATGCCCTCATTAAAAGGTATATCGGCACTGGTAAGCACCGCTTTGATCGCCGCCAGCGTCGCTGAAATCGTCGACGCCCAGGGGCAGTTGAGATTCCGCCTGACTTGGGGGCAGGTACCGGCGAAATCAACATCGACCGAATCACCGCTGACCGTTACCTTTGCCTTGACTACCAGCGGCTCGTCGCTCAACCCGTCATCATCAATGGCATCTTCACCAAAATATTCTCCATCAGGGACTTCCCGCAAGGCAGCACGAAAACGCCGCTCTGAATAATCGATCAGTTCGGCCATCGACTGGGTGACGCTGGATACACCATATTTGTGGCACAGCTGCTTAATGCGCTCGCCGCCGATCGCGTTGGCGGCGAACTGTGCGTAGAAATCCCCAATGGTCTGATCCGGAACTCGGATGTTGGCGGTCACCAGGCGCTCCAACGGCCCGCCGTTCCAGTCCCGCTCGAAGTTGTAGACCGACGGCGGAAAGATAATGCCCTCCGCGTGGACATCGACGGCATCCGGGGAAAGACCCGGATTGCCACCGCCCAGATCCAGGTGGTGCGATACCGTACCGGCGAAAGCGACCAGTTCGCTGTCCACGAAGACCGGCGAGAAGATGAAAACGTCCTGGAGGTGCTGGCCGCCCCCGTAAGGATCATTGTTGATGTAGAAATCCCCTTCACGCAGCGCATTGGGGGGAACCACGTCTGCACAGGCCCTGAAAATATCCGACATCGGGCCCAGCTGCATGGGAATCAGTTCAGCCTGGGCGATGACCCGCCCGTCCCGGTCGAACAGCGCTGCCGAGGCATCCTGGGCTTCGCGCACAATATTGGAATAAGAGGAACGGATCAGCTTGACTCCCATTTCTTTCCCCGCGGCCATCAGCGCCTGACTGATCACCGCATGTTCGACAGGGTCCAACGGGATACAAGGGAGCCCTTTGCTCTTGATGACGTTGGTTTCTGGCATGATCTTAAGTCCTTGTCATGATCGTGTTGTGGTGCGAATCGCGCACTGCCTGCCAGCCCGCGGGCAGGAACAGGGTTGAGGTCGGGTCTTCCAGCAGCGCCGGACCGGCTATAACTGCACCCGTCGCCAGACTCGCATGGCCGACCAGGCGTCCCTTTTGCCAGCCCCGGTTGATATAGAGATCGATGTCCCGGCTGGCGCGGGCCTCTGATCTGTCTTCCGAGAGGACCGGCACCTCGTCCACCGGCAGGGTCGTACCCAGCCGGAAAGACACCAGTTCAATAGGCTTGCTGCTGGCACCACCGAAGAAAAACACCTTATGATGTTCTTCCTGAAAACGCACCCGGATGTCGGCCTCGCTCAGCGTCTCCAGACTAGCCAGATCAAACGAGACGGGCACCTCAAAGGCCTGGCCAACGAAACGCATGTCGGCCACAAAATCGAACACAGGCTCACCCTGGAGTCTCAGAGCCTTGAACTTTGCCAACGCCTCGACCCGCATTGCCGCGTAGGTCTCACGCACCACGTCGGGCGCCTGGTCATCGACCACCAGCCGGCGGGTCAGGCTGGAGAACTGGGTGAAGTCACTCGCGATCAGCCCGAATGCGGAGACCACCCCGGCACTGGGCGGCACGACCACCTCGCTGACACCAAGATCGGACGCGACGCTGGCCGCGTGCAACGGACCAGCACCCCCAAAAGGCACCAACACGTAATCCCGGGGATCAAAACCACGTTCTGTCGAGATCAGCTGTATCGCCCGCACGACGTTGGCATTGGCCAGCTGAATCGCACTGTCTGCAGCATCTTCAAGACTCATCCCCAGGCGCTCGGCAACCGGTTGCAGTACGACACGTGAGTGGTCAGCAAAGATCTCCATCCGCCCACCGAGAAACGCTTCGGGTCGTACGGTATTACGAATCACGTGGGCATCAGTCAGGGTGGGCTCCTCACCGCCTCGGCCGTAACAGGCGGGACCAGGATCGGCACCACTGGAGTGCGGCCCAATCCTCAGCATCCCGCCATCGTCTACCCAAACCACCGATCCCCCACCGGCGCCGATGGTGTGGATATCGATCAGGGGAATCCGTATGGGCAGGCCGTCGATACTGTACTCCTGGGTCAACTGCGCTTTGCCTTCCGTCACCATGCAGACATCGGTCGACGTGCCGCCCATGTCGAAGGTGATCAGGTTCCGGTAGCCGGAGCGCCCGGCCTGGCGGGTCGCACCAATCACCCCCGCGGCAGGCCCTGACAAAAGGGCCGTGACTGCATTGGACTGCATGGCTTCAGCCGGCAGACGACCACCGTTTGACTGCATGACAGAAAACCGGCCGGTGAATCCCTCGCCTTCTAGCCGCTTCACGAAGCGGTCGATGTAACGCTCCACAACTGGCTGCACATAAGCTGACAGTGAAGTCGTCGATGCCCGTTCAAACTCCCGAAACTCCCGGGTCACCCTGGATGAAAGAGACACCCGCAGGTCCGGCAGTTCGACTGCCAGAAGGTCTGCCAAAGCTTCTTCATGCGCCGGATTGACATACGCATTGAGCAGGCATACCGCGACCGCCTGGTAGCCTCCGGAGCGCAGCGCCGGCACGAGTTCCTGTCTGACCCGATCAAGGTCAAGAGCACTCTGGATGCTGCCATCCGCCCGTATACGCTCGCTGACCTCATGGCAGGCAGCACGCGCCACCACAGGTTCCGGTTTGACATACTCCAGATCGTAGATTCGGCTGCGCCCGTGCCGCTGTAAACGTAGGATATCGCGAAAGCCCTGAGTCGTTACAAATGCGGTGGCGAAACCCTTCCGCTCAAGTACCGCATTGGTGGCGACGGTCGAGCCGTGACTCAGGTCCTCGATCGACGGGATCGGAATTCCGCTCTGGAGCAGGGCGTTGAATGCGCCCTCGTCGGGCTGCTGCGGCACCGAAGGCACCTTGGTGACGGTGATGCCATCCTCGCCGATAGCAACCAGATCTGTAAACGTACCCCCTACTTCAACGCCCAATCGCATAAAACCCCCAACTGCTCATCCTGTTCTCCGTTCGATTCAGGGAGGATCGACCGTACACACCAAAGCATTAAACGCAACCGGTAACAACCTGCCGGGTGCGTGTCGTATACCGCACTGTCCAAGTGTGCACTATTGTATTATGCGCATCTTGAACACAGGAGAATCCGACATGGCACTGACCCAGGCACCCGGAAGACCGCCGGGAACCTTCCTGAACTACCCTTTGGAACTGGATCTCGACAATCTCCAGGCCGATGTCGCGATTCTCGGTATTCCCTACGGCCTGCCTTACCGGCCGGACGAGATGGCCAATGACCAGAGCCGGGCTCCGGACGCCATCCGGCAACTGTCTCACCACCCCGCCTACACCCGCAACCACTACGACTGGGACCTAGGCGGCCCTCTGCTTGATGACCGGGATATCAAGGTGGTCGACTGCGGCAACGTCACTGCCGAGCTCAGTGACTTACAGGAACACTACCGGCGCGCTGAAAGTGCGGCCCGCAAAATCTTTGATGCAGGGGCAACACTGATCACGCTGGGTGGGGATCACGGCATTCCGATACCAGTCATGCGGGCCCTTGAGCGGGACCAGACCATCACCCTGGTACATGTCGATGCCCACCTGGACTGGCGCCACGATGTCAACGGTGTGACCGAAGGCTACTCCAGTCCTATACGGCGCGCATCCGAGATGGACTGGTTCGGCCCGATCATCCAGATCGGAATTCGCGGCATCGGCAGTGCAAGAACGGCAGAAGTCGAGGATGCTCGCAGCTACGGGGCCGACATCATCACTGCCTATGAAATGCACGACATCGGAATGCAGGCCGTGCTCGACCGGATTCCGGATGGAGGGCCGTACTACCTGACCATCGATGCCGATGGACTCGATCCGACAATCATGCCGGCAGTCATGGCCCGGGTCCCGGG
>CAJXBY010000198.1 GCA_913051905.1 uncultured Gammaproteobacteria bacterium
GGAAGTGCAGATCGTTCTGGTGTGTGCACTGCCCGGCGAAGTTGCACAAGACGTCACTGACACCGTAGTTGGCGTTCATCGCTTGCATACCCCAGACCTCCTGGAGGCGCTGGCGGAACGCAGGATCATCCAGGCCCGGCTCACCTCCCATGAAGCCTTTGCGCAGGCCGAGGTCAACCGGCGACAGCCTCGGGAAATGCTCGGCGAGAACCTGTTCCAGACGCGCCGGATAGGAGGGCGTGCAGGAGATGGCGTTGATGCCGACGTCGAGGATAGTACGGACCAGGAGCTGGGTTGCGCCGCTGCCGAACGGCACCACCAGAGCGCCAGTGGCCTCAAGCCCGAGATGATCTGTCAGTCCACCCATCCAGAGCTGGTAATTTAGGCAATGGACCACCGTATCGCCGGGGCCAAGGCCGGCGGCACTCTGGCTGCGCCCGGCGACATGAGCCTGTAGCGCTGTGTCGGTACTGGAAAGCGCGAGATTCATCGCCTGACCGCTGGTCCCAGAGGTACGGTGCAGCCGCACGATACTTTCATGCGGGTGGTTCAAGTAACTGCCGAACGGCGGATGCGCCGCCTGGTCTAATCGGAGCAGTGTCTTGTCGGTCAACGGTAGTTCATCAAGATCCGACAATCGGGTCGGTAGCTTCATCGGCGCAGCCGGGTGGTGTTGCCGGTAGAACGCCGAACCTGCCAGCCGTTTCCGCTGGGCAGACCAGTGCCGGGACTGGATTTCATACAGTTTCTCCAGTGGCAGAAAATCTGCATCCGCAACAAAAGTCATGGTGGTTGTCCAGAGTCGGGCAGAACCTGTAGTGCAGCGACAGACGGCGCAGGACATGGTACAAGAGCAGGCCGCTGACCGGTAGCCGGGAATTCTGGGAGGTCATGACCGCCGTAATCGTTCACAACCTGGCCCATGTTCTGGTGCCCGGTGCCATCGCCTGGCTGTTTTTCCGCAGCCGCTGGCGCCGCGTCTGGCTCATCATGTTGGCCACGATGCTGGTCGACCTGGATCACCTGCTGGCTGACCCCGTGTTCGATCCCAATCGATGCGGTCTGGGGTTTCATCCCCTGCACAGCTGGCCGGCCATCGCCTTGTATGTCATGGCGTTGGCCCTGCCTTGGGTGCGCGTGGTCGCACTGGGTCTGGTCGTTCACATGGGCCTGGACGGGACCGATTGCCTGCGTATACGCTGGTGACAGTGGTGCTGCCTGCAGGTGTAAAAGAGCCATGGTGCATAATGACCGTTGACTTGAACCGGGAAAGCCCAACCGCATGACCCGAGTGACCGATCGCAGCACTTACACCCGCCGTCGGGTACTCGCCGGGACCCTGGGTCTTTCATTGCTGGGTGGTTTTGCTGCGCTGCGGTACGGCCGGCGATTCACCGCCCGGGCGGGCGATGCGGAAAGCCCTGATACGGGCTCGGCCCTTTCCAGAGGCGCGGCCGAGGACATGAGGGCCGCCGCGGCCGACCCGGCGACCCGGCGGCTGACACTCAAACACGCTGCCACCCATTACAACAACGCCTACGAATTCGGTTGGGACAAGATCGATCCCGTCCGCCGGTCCGGCAAGTTCCGTCTTGAGCCCTGGGCCGTGACCTTCGACGGCCTCTGCCGGCGGCCCGCAACGTTCGACGTTGGTGACCTGATGGGCATGCCCTTCAACCAGCTCGAGGAGCGCGTCTATGATTTTCGCTGCGTCGAGGCCTGGTCGATGGTGATCCCCTACAACGGCCGGCCGTTGCGTGAACTCATCGATGCGGTCGAGCCCATGACCTCCGCGCGGTACGTGGCTTTCACGAGTGTACTGCGCCCGGAGGAGATGCCCGGACAGGCATCGCCGTTCAGTTCACTGGACTGGCCGTACGTCGAGGCGCTGACCATCGAAGAGGCGGTTCATCCGCTGACCTTTGCCACCTTTGGTGTCTACGGAGATCAGAACCTGCCCCAGAACGGTATGCCGTTTCGTATCACTGTGCCGTGGAAGTACGGCTTCAAGTCGGCCAAATTCATTGTCAGGATCACGTTTACCGAAGAGCGGCCTGCGGCGACTTGGCACCTGGAGGCGCCGGGTGAATACGGTTGGTACAGCAATGTCTACCCGTCAATCTCCCACCCCCGCTGGAGCCAGGCAACCGAGCGGCGCATCTGGGGCGAGGGCGATATTGAGCGTATTCCCTCGCGGCCCTACAACGGTTACGGCAACGAAGTCGCACACCTATATCCCGGCAGCAAGCAGCAGTACCGGTGAAGCGTGCACTGGTTCACGCGGCACTGGCATCGCCGGCCGTGTTGCTGGCATTCGGCTGGCATTACGGTCGGCTGGGTGTCGATCCTGAGAAGACCCTGATCTGGGAAACCGGCATCTGGGCCTTTAACCTGCTGATTCTGGTGGTGCTTATGCCGGGCATCGCGCGCTGGGCAGACTGGCCGGCTGTTATCGGCTGTCGACGTGCCGTCGGGCTGTGGGCTTTCTCCTACGCAACCACGCACTTCGGGTTTTTTGTGATCTTTCTGCTGGGATGGGACATGGCACGGTTGGGCTCAGAGATCGTCGAACGGCCTTACATCCTGGTCGGGTTCAACGCCTGGTTGATTCTGGTGCTGATGGCGGCGACCTCCACGCGTGGTTGGATCCGGCGTCTCGGGTGGCGCTGGAAGCGATTGCACGGACTGGTTTACGTGGCGCTCGGCCTGGCGGCAGTGCACTACCTGCTGATGATTCGCAGCGACTGGGGCTGGCCGGTGGCTTACGCGTCGATCGTGTTGTTGCTGGTCGGTCTGCGTGTCTTGAAACGCGGAAGACCCTCACCCGCTGATCGGGTCCTCTAGGGCAAGCATAGATATATAAGTATTTCTATCTGATATATATCAAACGATTAAGGTTTCTTATAGGTAGGACAAGAAACTTTGAATATCGCTGGTGCGAAATTCAGGGTACCTTTTGGTTGCTGGACGATTTCTCCTTTAGTAGCAACCTGTGTAACCCTGCGCACGCCCCCCTTGAATTGTGCGCAGGGTTTTTTTCTGCCACATCAGATTTGAACGGGGACCCGCAGCGAGATACCACGAACTGCCGATCGTTGTCGTCGACTGTGCCGACAGACGAGATCAGATCTCGCCGGAATCCACGGCCGACTTGATAGAGGACTCTATGTAGTCCAGCCGCCGACCAGTGATCTCGGCGGCCGCATCTGCATCACCCTTTTCGATCGCGCGGGCGAATTCTGCCCGAAGACTGGCCCAGGTCTGAATGCCGCCGTGATTCTTGAGGTGGACGTAGCCCACCCGCCGGTTCAGGCCGAGCAACAGGTTCATCGCTCTGCAAGTGTGTTCGTTGTGCGAGGCGTCACACAGGAGTTTGTTGAGCGTAATGTCCATGCGCATGAACGTCATCAGGTCTTTGCTTCGGACGATCTCTTCGTAATCTAGGGCGATTCCAGCGAACTGTTGTCGCTGTTCCACTGTGGCCCGTCGTGCACCAGTCCGGGCCAGGAGCGTCATCAGTACCCGGCTGAGTTCCAGCAGAAGAAACTGCCGCGTGAGATCGATCTCAGTGATCTTGATCCCCTTGCGGGGCAGGATCTCTACCAACCCCTCTCTCTCGAGCCTTTGCAGTGCTTCTCGAACGGGTGTCCTACCGAATCCGGTCTTCTGCACCAGCGCAGCTTCGCTTTGCACAGACCCCGGTTTAAGTCGTAGGGTTACGATCAGCTCTTCCAGCTTTTCGTAGGCGAGCTCGGTCAGACTGCGACGAGCCTGGCCAAGACTGGTGACGTTATTAGTGGTCATTTATGTGCTGAAAAGCCGGTTTAGTCGTGCGGTGCTATCGCGACAACAGACTAGGGTCCACAGTCGTCCGGGTAAATTTCTCCAGGTAATTCAGCAACGCATTGACGGCCTGCTCAGTGTCGGTTGGTGTGCCCCGTGCGATGCTACGGGCCAGTGTGGCGTGAAGTTGTACGGCCAGCTTCAAATCGGCTGCTTCCTCTTTGTGCATGAACCAGAACCGCCGGCCCAGTCCCTGGATTAGACCGATGGCTCGGCTGGCGTACTCGTTGTGACCGGCCCTCGCGATCAGTTGGTTGAGTTCGTAGTCCAGGCGCATGAAGCCGACATGGTCTTCATCACCGACGGTGTTTTCCATATCATCAGCAATCGATACAAACTGAAGCCGTTCGGCTTCGGTGGCGCGTAGCGCACCCGTCCGGGCCAGCAGTTTTTCGAGCTCGCGCCTCAGTTCAAGCAGCAGCAGATGTTTACGGGGATTCACGTCGGTGACTTGGATGCCCTTACGGGGCAGGATCACGATCAACCCCTCGCGTTCCAGCCTCTGCAGGGCCTCCCGGATTGGTGTGCGTCCGATCGATAGTTGATCCACCAAGGCAGCTTCGGACAATATTGCGCCCGGCTCGAGCTTCAGTGTGGTGATCAATTCTTCGAGAATTTCATAGGCCACCATCGTCAGGCTTTTGCGGGGTTGGACCACGGCATCTGTTTTTGACGTGGCGCCCATTTTTGATCTGTTCATATTTCTGTTGAGACTCCTTCTTTCGCGCGATGAATATATTAACAAGATGTAGAACTTGGCTGGTTGCGGTAGCACCTGGGCTCAAATTCCCTAGCGTTTAGATATACTCGTTATATTTGAATGATTTACCTAAAATATTAATAGCATACCACCCGTGTGTGGGTGCCCCTGACGACCTATTTCTGTCTGAAAACGGCCTCCGATCGTCTTTGATCTCGCCCGGGCAATTTCCCAATCTCTGATCCGCCATGCACTACGAACGAACTGACGAATTTCAGCAGGTGCTTGATCTTCTGCACGTAGAGTCGCCCCGACTGCTGTTCGTCACCGGTTCGGCGGGAACCGGCAAATCGACCCTGATTGACGTGCTGCGGGCGGAGCTTGACCGCAACCTGGTGGTGGTCGCACCGACCGGCGTGGCCGCGCTCAACGTCCGCGGCCAGACCATCCATTCGTTTTTCCAGC
>CAJXBY010000199.1 GCA_913051905.1 uncultured Gammaproteobacteria bacterium
TCGAAATACTGGTCGGCAGTTGGAACTCACCGCGCGCCAGTTTTTCAGTGATCTGTGTGCGGGTCAGCCAGCGGGCGTCTTCCAGTTCCTTGTCATTCAGGGAGATCGCGTCGTCACCTGCGGTAGCGGTGTAACCGAGCATCAGCGAACCCGGAAAAGGCCACGGCTGCGAGGAGTGATAGTGCATGGCGGTCACCTCTACTCCGGTTTCCTCGGCGACTTCCCGGACGACGGCCTGCTCGGCACTTTCGCCGGGCTCTACAAAGCCCGCAATGGTCGAGTAGCGGTTTTCAGGCCATTCGGCCTTGCGCCCGAAAAGCGCCTGCTCGCCTTTTTCCACGAGCACGATAATCGCGGGGTCGGTACGCGGGTAGTGTTCCCGGCCGCAACCGCTCTGACTACACTCGAGCACATGGCCACCTAGGCGGGGTCGGGTCGGTGCACCACAGGCGCCGCAGTAACGATGATTTTTCCGCCAGATGACCATAGCCCGGGCGTAACTCAAAAGTGCAGCCTGATACTCGTCCAGCATTGCAGCATAGGTGCGAAGGTCCGCGAACTCACCGGCCCTCGCCGACTCGTTGTCCACGACTACGGCGAAGTAGTGGGTGCCGTCGCCCTGCCCCAGGTAGATGGGTTCGTCGCAGTGGCCGAAGCATTCGCGTAGTTCCCAGGCGGCGAGCAGTCCCGCCGAGCAGCGGGCGTTCTCCGGGTTGACCAGAACGTTGGTGTCGAGGACGGGCACGAAACGGCTGCTGGGGCCATTGATAATCTCAGCGAGCTGGACTTCTGCCGGGCGCAAAAAAACAGCCCGGTCCAGAGTGCGGCTGGAAAAGAGATTAAGGCGGCTGCGTTGCAGATGGTCCATAGGTTTTCGTGCCCGTCGAACGGCTATTATGAACATCAAGGGTACTACAGTGCGCAGAGGCGTACTTTGGCGGTGGACTCAGTACGGTTAGAATCCTGATCTGTAGGCGAACCGTCCCAGAACTGTGCCGGACTTCGCCGAAGGTTTTTCACTCTCCAGGTTTCGAACCCTAAATGCGTCACGAGCTCCGCGACCTTTTGGCTGTTGCCGTTTCGGCACTGGCCGACGATGGCGTGATCCCGGTCGGCAGTGAAGCCGACATCATGCTGGAGCGCACGCGTCAACCGGACCATGGTGATTTCGCCTGCAACATCGCGATGGTCCTGGCGAAGACGGCGCGGATGAAACCCCGGGACCTGGCGGCCCTGCTGCAGTCCCGACTACCCGATTCTGAACTGATCGACCGGACCGAGATCGCAGGGCCGGGGTTTATGAATATTTTCCTGGCGCCGGAGGCTTACTACCGGTTGATCACTGCGATACGCCGGGCGGGTACGGCTTACGGCATGAGTGATGCCGGCCAAGGCCGCCGTATCATGGTCGAATTTGTCTCGGCCAACCCGACCGGACCGCTGCATGTCGGTCACGGCCGCGGCGCAGCTTACGGTGATGCCCTGGTCAGGGTGCTACGCACGGCCGGTTACACGGCTGACAGCGAGTACTACATCAACGATGCAGGGCGCCAGATGGAAATCCTGGCGGTCAGTGTCTGGCTGCGTTACCTGGAACTGTGTGGAGAGGAGATCGACTTTCCGCCAGGTGCTTACCAGGGCGATTATGTGTTCGACATTGCCGCGACGCTGCATCGCGATCACGGTACAGCATTTCAACACCCGGCGGTCGAGCTGATGGATTCACTGCCAGCAGACACCGATCCGCTGCTCGACATCCTGATCAGCCGTGCCAGGGACTGGCTGGGTGAAGACGGTTTCAACACGATTCATCGGTTGGGCAACGACACGCTGGTTGACGATATCCGCAATGACCTGGTCCGATTCGGGGTCGAGTTCGACTGCTGGTTTTCCGAAAACCACCTGGTCACCGATGGGGCGGTTGATCGTGCCGTAAAGACCCTGAAAGACAGTGAGCATCTGTACCTGAAAGACGGGGCCTGGTGGCTGCGGACGACCGATTTCGGGGATGAGAAAGACCGTGTCGTTCTGCGGGCCAACGGCAACCACACCTATTTTGCGACCGACATTGCCTACCACCTGAACAAGTTCGAGCGGGGTTTCGAGCAGGTCATCAATATATGGGGTGCGGACCACCACGGATACATCAAACGGGTCAAGGCTGCGCTCGCGGCTCTGGGCCATGACCCGGATGCGCTGACCGTGCTGCTGGTGCAGTTCGCGACCCTTTATCGCGGTGACGAAAAGATCCCGATGTCCACTCGCAGCGGTCAGTTCGTGACACTGCGGGAACTTCGGCAGGAGGTCGGTGCAGATGCCGGCAGGTATTTCTACGCCTTGCGCAAGCCCGAGCAGCACATGGACTTCGACCTGGACCTGGCGACTTCTAAGTCAAGCGAAAATCCGGTCTACTATATCCAGTACGCCCACGCCAGGATCTGCAGTGTCTTCCGGCAGCTGGAAGAAAAAGGCCTTACGCCGGACCTTGAAGGCGCGGATCACAGCCTGCTCGGCGAGAAGCGCGAACTCGACCTGCTACGGGAGCTGTCGCGCTATCCTGAAGTGGTCGAAGCCGCTGCGCGTAGTTATGAACCGCATCTCGTCGCGTATTATCTGCGTGAGCTGGCCAACGATTTCCACGCGTACTACAACGCCCATCCGTTTATCGCCGCTGACGAAGCTATGCGCAACGCCCGCCTGTCCCTCATCGCAGCCACCCGGGTGGTTTTGGCCAATGCGCTGGATATTCTGGGTGTGAGTGCGCCGGAGGCCATGTAACAGCGCAATGGCTTCCGGGCGCAGACAATCGGCAAACCGGCGCGGCCGGTCGATGTCGGGCTTTGTCATTCTGCTGGTGGGCATAGTGGTCGGGTCGGGAGCCACACTGCTGTACAACGGGATGCAAAGCGGTGACCCTAGTCGTATGGGTGCGGGACTCAAGCAGCTGATGGTCGCATCGCGCGAACAGGCCGACAAGCCGCAACTGGCAGCTGCCGGAGGGGATTCGGAGGCGCGACCGGTACGCACGAGTTTTGATTTCTATACGGTACTGCCGGAGATCGAGCGAGTGATTCCTGAGGATGTTCCGGTCCCAGTTGATTCTTCCCCGGCAACGCCAGCGGCGGAGCCGGCCCAGAAGACGTCATCCTCGGGTCACTACATGCTGCAGGTGGCGTCCTACAATCAGCAGTCCAAGGCCGATCAGATGAAGGCTCGCCTTGCGCTTGGCGGTTTCGAGCCCAGCATTCAGCGCGTCACCATCCAGGGGCAGGGCCAGTTCTACCGGGTACAGGTGGGTCCGTTTAATACCGTGAAGGGATTGGAAAAGGCCAATCGTCAACTGCGGGACATGGGCCTGAAAGCGCTCTGGCTGAAAGTGTCCAAACGTCCATGAGGGGTACCCTGCTGCCTGATTGCTGCTCTATTGATGCTTTCTTTAATATCGGGACAAAGTCCGGGTCCTGTCGACGGCGCTCGTCGCTGAACCTTTCAAGGAGAACCTCTGTATGACCCGGACCCGAAGCGGTGGTCACCTGCTGATTGAAGCCCTGCGTGCTCAGGGCACCGACCATGTTTTCTGTGTGCCGGGCGAGAGTTTCCTGGTTGCACTGGACGGGCTTCACGAGGATCAGTCAATTCGTACCGTGGTCTGCCGCCAGGAAGGCGGTGCGGCGATGATGGCCGACGCCTACGGTAAGCTGACGCACCGGCCCGGGGTCTGTTTTGTCAGCCGTGGCCCCGGTGCAAGTAATGCCGCATCGGGAATCCACATCGCTGCCCAGGATTCCACACCACTGGTGCTGTTCGTGGGACAGATCGCGCGCGAAACCATTGGCCGTGAAGCCTTCCAGGAGATTGATTACGCCGCAATGTACGGCGACATCGCCAAACGGGTTGAACAGGTCATTGACCCGGACCGGATCCCCGAAGTGGTGAGCCGCGCGTTTCACACCGCGGTCAACGGCCGGGCAGGCCCTGTGGTCGTAGCCCTGCCGGAGGATATGCTTCGCGAGCAGACATCTGCCGAACCATTGGCGCCGTTCCATTCTCTGGAGCCGGCGCCGACTACATCCGCCATGGACCGTTTTGCCGAGATGCTGCGGCAGGCATCGCGGCCGGTCATGATCGTCGGTGGGCGCGGCTGGACGGCGCGGACGCGCGAGTGTCTGCAGCAGTTTGCCGCTGACTGGCAGCTGCCTGTGGTGGCCGGGTTTCGCTTCCAGGATTGTTTTGACAACGGGCATGAGCAGTACGTGGGCGGACTGGGTCTGGGCACGGACCCGGACCTGACCGCTGCCATAAAAGCATCCGACCTTGTGATCGCCGTCGGTGTCCGGCTTGGGGAAGTGACGACCGCCGGTTACAGCCTGATCGACATCCCGCAACCCCGCCAGCCGCTCGTGCATGTCTATCCCGGCATGGAGGAACTCGGCAGTGTCTATTACCCGGCACTGGCGATGAATGCTTCAACCGACCAGTTCGCCGCAGCGCTCGGTGCTTTTAGTCCCGCACCGGTCGAACGACCCTGGTCAAAGTCGACCAGGGACCTTCGCCAGGGATACCTGGACTGGACCCAGCCCCTGCCGGGTCGGGCTGATGTCAACCTGTCGGAAGTGGTCTGCACGCTACGCGATGCATTGCCGGCGGACGCCATCATCGCCAATGGTGCCGGCAACTACACGGCTTGGGTCCATCGTTTTCACCGCTACCGAGAGTTGGGTAGCCAGCTGGCTCCGACCGCAGGTTCAATGGGTTACGGTCTGCCGGCGGCCGTAACCGCTAAGCTGCTGTATCCGAAAAGAACGGTGGTCGTCTTCGCCGGTGACGGGTGCTTCCTGATGACGGGCCAGGAGCTGGCGACTGCCGTGCAGTACCGGCTTGCTATCGTCATCATCGTGGTCAACAACAACATGTTGGGCACCATCCGGATGCACCAGGAACAGCGCTTTCCCGGTCGAGTAATCGGCAC
>CAJXBY010000200.1 GCA_913051905.1 uncultured Gammaproteobacteria bacterium
GCTGTCGCTGCACTATCCAGACCAAGCGACGAGGCCAGGTCAGCGATGACCTTTTCTGAGGCTTCTTCGACGAGAGACATTTCGCCACCTAGAAAATATTTGGAGTTGAGGCGTCCGAGCACAACGTTGGCGTCGGTTACCGTGGGTTGTTGTCCACCACGGCCATAGGCTGCGGGACCGGGTACTGCACCTGCGCTGCGCGGCCCGACGCGGAATCCGCCGCCCGAGTCGGCATAGGCAATCGAGCCACCACCAGCACCGATCGTGTGAATATCAATCATCGACACCAGCAAGGGGTAACCGGCGATCCAGGTATCACGGGCAGAAGCCTGCGCGAATGTGCCGTCGTTCACTATGCCGATATCTGCAGATGTGCCGCCCATGTCGAAGGTGATCAACTTGGATCGATCGGACAGTTCCCCGGTCCAGGCACCTCCAAGTACGCCGGCCGCGGGTCCGGACAACAACGTCATCACCGGCCTTTCTGAGACCATTTTGGCTGTCGCGACACCGCCATTGGAACTCATTACGTGCAGATCAGCATTGATGCCTTCATCGCCTATTCGATCGGCCAAGTGACCCACGTAGTCCCGGACCTTAGGGCCAATGAAAGCATTCATGCTCGCAGTTGTGAAGCGTTCGAATTCACGGAACTGGGGAGATACTGAAGATGATGTTGTTACAAAACATTCTGGGTATTCCTCCTCGATGATCTCCCGGGCTCGGTTCTCGTGTTCCGGATTTAGGTAGGAGAAAAGAAAACAGACGGCGATTGATTCGACGCCTGCATTCTGCAAGCGAGTGACAGCTGATCGCAGTTCATTCTCGTCGAGTGCCTGCAGAATTTCACCCGTAGGTGGGGCGATGCGTTCTGCTACAGTGAGGCGGTGCTGCCGGCGCACCAGTGAGCGATCCTGCCATGGGACTTCCTGCATGATGGAGTAATGTTCCGGTCGTTGGTGCCGCCCAATATGTAGTATGTCTCGATAATTCTTGGTCGTGATCATTCCAGTTCGCGCACCGTCATGCTGAAGAATCGCGTTGGTGGCAATAGTGGTTCCATGGAGAAGATGGTCGATGTCGCCCGGCGCGATATCGAATCGATCGCACAGACCTCGAACCGCCGCACTGACGCCGTCAGAAGGGTCATCTGGTGTGGTGGGCACTTTATTCACTTCGGTTCGCCCAGTCTCTGTGTCGGCGAAAATAATGTCTGTGAACGTTCCGCCTACATCGACGCCAACTAGTTTCATCAATCGTCTCCTGCAATCAACAGTCTTTAGGGGTACCGTTCGGGTTGATCCGACTTTAGTAGGAAAATTTGGCCAGCCGAAGAACCTTACTTGCACACACGGGGGGCGTCAAGATTGGCTGGATGCCAGGTAGCCTGGGACGAAACTACTGGGTATTCTCCTTAAGTCTGAAATTCGGGAAGCCTATGACTCTTTGTAAATCTGGGTGAGTAAGCCGTAGGTTTGTGGTTCACGATGGAGAGAGAAATTGAAAATGTTATCTTGAATTAGCCGACACAGATCCAAGTCGCATTCGTGAGTGATAAGCTCATCACCCAGTGTTTCACACTGGCTGACGATTTCACCTGCGGGAGACACAATACAACTACCCCCAATCAGGTCGCACCCCTCCTCGTGCCCAGCTTTAGCTGCGGCTGCGACCCAGGTGCCGTTCTGGTAGGCACCGGCCTGTACGGACAGGTGGTTATGAAAGTCCTGCAGGTAATCGAAATCTGGTGCTCGAGGATAGTGAACTGGCGTGTTGTAGCCCACCATGACCAGTTCGACGTTCTGCAGACCGAGCATCCTGAAAGCCTCGGGCCAGCGACGGTCGTTGCAGATACACATGCCGAGCGTCCCGCCGGCTGACTCGAATACCGGAAAACCAAGGTTGCCGGTCTCAAAATAGCGTTTTTCGAGGTGCTGGAACGGCCAGTCGGGCTCGTGTTCCCGGTGCCCCGGCAGATGAATCTTCCGGTATTTGCCGACAATCTCACCGGAGCCGTCGACCACGATGGAGGTGTTGAAATGGCGGGTCTGACCATTTTCAGTACACAGCTCGGCGTATCCCAGATAGAAGCCGATGCTCAATTTGGCTGCAGCTTCGAACAAAGGTCTGGTTGC
Source organism: uncultured Gammaproteobacteria bacterium (assembly GCA_913051905.1). The sequence continues at coordinate 2,136 of CAJXBY010000200.1, forward strand.
TTCATTGGGCATACTGGTCTCGAAGAACGCATCAATGTCGACCTGTTGCTCAAAAAACCAACGCGGAAAGAAAGTGGTCAGTGCCAGTTCGGGAAACACGACCAGTTTTGAGCCGGCATCGTGGGCCTGGTGCAGCAGGTCGACCATCCGTTGAACAGCTGAAGTGCGGGGTTCGTCTCGTGCAATCGGTCCCAGTTGGGCAACAGCAAGGTTCAATATTCGAGTCATGGCTTCATCCTGATAGTTCTGTGAGGACCTGCATCAGTACGTTCATGCCGGCGGCTATGTCCTCTTGTGATGTGAATTCGGTCACGTTGTGACTGATGCCCCCCTGGGAAGGAACAAAGATCATCCCGGTTGGGCAGTTGGGAGCAAACATCTGGGCATCATGACCGGCACCTGAGGGCAGTCTCTGACACGAATAGCCGCAGTCACCGGCTACGGTCTCGATCAGATCGGTGATCTTTGGATCAAATTCTACCGGACTGAAGCGGGCCAGGCTGCGTTGTTGCATTTCGACTCCTTCGCTGGCCGAAGTGTCCGCAACGAAGTTGGTCATACGTGACTCAGCGCGGGAGAGATCTGATTCCGATGTGTTGCGAAGATCAACTGTAACTCGGGCCCGATTGGCAATCACGTTGACCAGATTGGGGCCGAGTTCGGTGACGCCGACGGTGGCAACCTGGTGCCCTCCGAATTCTGTCGCGATAGCCCGAGCCTCGACGGAGATGGCCGATGCGACGAGACCCGCGTCGTGCCGCAGGCGCATTGGTGTGGTGCCGGCGTGGTTGGAGACCCCTTTGATCTGGTATTCGGTCCAGGATATGCCCTGCACGCCGGTCACCACGCCGATGGTGGTACCCGATTCTTCCAGCACTGGGCCCTGTTCGATGTGCAGTTCGAGATAACCCAGCGGCACCACGTCATTTACCGGCACATCACCAGAATAGCCAATACGATTCAGTTCACTGCCAACACTCTGCCCATCCGTGCCGATCGTTTCCAGAGCCTCGGCCAACGGCAGCGAGCCCTGGTGCACGGCGCTGCCCATCATGTCAGGTGCAAAGCGGGCACCTTCCTCGTTGGTGAAAAATCCGACCGCGACGGGATGCCGGGTCGTGATCCCGGCATCGTTCAGGGTGTGAACGGCTTCCAGTCCCGCCAGTACACCGAGCGTACCGTCATAAAGACCACCGGTGGCAACGGAATCAATGTGTGAGCCGATCATCACCGGGGGACCGTCTTCCAGGCCTTGGCGAATCCCGACCACGTTACCGATCTGATCGATTCGTGTGGCTAGGCCAAGATCTCTCATCCAGCTATGAACCAGGTCCCTTCCCTCACGATCCTGGTCGGTGAGCGCCAGGCGACAGACGCCGCCCCCGTGCAGTGCACCGACCTGGCCGAGGGCCTGAATTCTATCCAGCAATCGCCTGGTATCAGCTTGTAGACGGGTTGATCGTGGAGTCTGTTCGTTCATCCCGGGGCGACCGATGCTAGGCTGGGTTCGCTGTGCGTGAGATCGGATGGATCCAGGGTGGAATCCGAATCTCGAGCCGGCCTAAAGGATCTTGGCGCCAAAATTGCGACTGGGATCCATCTCGGGCACCAGCCGGTTTAAAGGTTGGGCTGCTTGAGACAGATAACGGGGCAGAAACTCTCCGCTGCCACGTTCGACTTTCAATTCGCCGTCTTCGACAGCCACCCGGCCGCGACTCAGCACCGTCACCGGCCAGCCGCGCAGCTTTCGCCCTTCGTAAGGGGTGTAGCCGACGTTGTCGTGCAGCATGTCCCAGGTCACCGTCACTTCCAGGTCCGGATCCCAGATCGCGATATCCGCATCACTGCCGACAGCGATAGTGCCTTTCTTCGGCAGCAGGCCGTAGATTTTTGCCACGTTGGTGGATGTCAGGGCGACGAACTGCTGAATATCGATCCGCCCCTTGCCCACGCCTTCCGAGAACAGCAGGGGCAGGCGCAGTTCGATCCCCGGTACGCCGTTCGCGACCTGCGGGAAAGTCGGATTAGGTCCGGCAGCAAGCTTCCCGGTCTCGTCAAAACGATAGGGGGCGTGATCGGAGGAGAAGACCTGGAAAGTGCCGTTGGCCAGCCCCTGCCAGATGATGTCGTGATGCGATGCGTCCCGCGGTGGGGGACTGCAGCAGTACTTGGCGCCCTCGGCACCTTCGCGGTCCAGATCGGCTGCAGTGAGGAACAGATATTGCGGGCAGGTCTCACCATAGACCTTGAGTCCGGCAGTCTGCGCCCGTCGGATCTCGGCCATGGCTTCGCTGGCGGAGACGTGCACGATCAGAACTGGCACGTCGATCATCTCGGACAAGCGGATTGCGCGGTGTGTCGCTTCGTCCTCGGCGAGTTCGACATGACTGATCGCATGGAACTTGGGTGCATCATAGCCACCTTGGATAAGGTGATCTGTCAACCAGCGGATCATGTCATGGTTTTCGGCATGGATCATGACCATCGCGCCATGCTGTCTGGCTGTGGCGAGTACATCGAGCATCTGGCGATCGTCGAGTTTCAATGAATCGTAAGTCATGTAGACCTTGAACGAGGTCATGCCCTCCTTGATTAGGGCGGGCAGGTGTTCGGTCATGGTCTGTTCGGTTGGGTCGGAAACGATCAGGTGAAATCCATAGTCGATGACAGCCTTGGACGCGGCAAGGGCATGATAATTATCGACCACTTCGCGCAGCGACTGCCCTTTCATCTGCGCTGCGAAAGACAAGGTTGTCGTGGTCCCCCCAAAAACGGCAGAACGGGTCCCGGTAAAGAAATCATCGGCACTCATGACATTGCCGACCGA
>CAJXBY010000201.1 GCA_913051905.1 uncultured Gammaproteobacteria bacterium
TCCAGCTTGATTCCGTGGCTGTGACCGACGTAGGCCAGGTTGGAGTGAAATTCCGTCCGGTTGAGCCGGATGTCTTCTCCGTGCCACAGGACCTGGCCTGAGTCGGCAAGGGTGGTACCACAGAGGATGCGAAGAAGCGTGGTCTTACCACACCCGTTGGGTCCTTGAACATGGAGGATTTCACCGCCGGCTGCCGTACAGTTCAGGCCGGTAAACAGGGTCTGGTTTCCCCGGCTACAATTCAAGTCGCGTGCTTCTAGCATAGGGTGTGAGCCTCAGATGAATCGGTGTCCGACTGCGCATTGTCCGTCACCCTTGTACTGTCCAGGTGAAGAGTGATCACGAGCCCGCCTTTCTTGGCGAACGTGCTGCGGGTTCGAAGCAGGTTGGGTATCAGACTCTATAATCCGGGTTCAATCCGCCTTTATCCGGATGGTGTCGGCAGACGGAAGTCAATCCCCGATATCCTATTATCACCGGAAAGGGGCGGCTCATCATCCATGTTTGAGATGGCCGCTAGAATACAGGCCGGAAGCTAATCGCACATGATCATCACCCCGCGCACGGTATGACAACGACCAGACCCGGACGGCGCCGGCGTCGCGGCCAGCCCAAGGGCCGGCAGAGCCTGCCGTCGGTGCGTGCAGCAGTTCGCGACTGTATCGAAGGCCTGCCGCTCCAGCGTGATCTGCTCATCGAGCACCTGCACAGGCTGCAGGATCGCTATGGCCATATTTCTGCCGATCATATCGTTGCGCTTGCTGAAGAACACAAATTGTCCGCTGTTGAGGTCTACGAGGTTGCGACCTTCTATCATCACTTCGATGTGATCAAGGAAGGTGAGGTTTCACCGCCTGCCCTGACGGTGCGGGTCTGTGACTCGGTGACCTGTGAGCTTTTTGGTGCGGACGATCTGGTTCAAGATCTCGAGACTAGTCTCGGCAGCGGCGTCAGGGTACAGCGTGTGCCGTGTGTGGGGCGCTGCGATCAGGCACCGGTCGCTGTGGTGGGCAAGAATCCACTGGGTCATGCCACCCGCTCGGGCGTCGCCGGGTTGGTCGAGGCGGGCCGGGTGGAGATGCCACCTGCCGACAGTTGGATCGGCATGGCGCGCTATAAGGAAGCCGGAGGGTACCAGATTCTACAGGCCTGCAGGGAGGGTCGCCTGGAAGCGGAGCGGATAATCGGAGACCTGGAAAAATCCGGATTACGGGGTCTGGGAGGTGCGGGCTTTCCGGCGGGACGTAAGTGGCAGATTCTTAAGGACCAGCCGGCACCCCGTCTGATGGCGGTCAACATCGATGAAGGAGAGCCCGGAACGTTCAAAGACCGATATTATCTGGAACGCGACCCACATCGTTTCCTCGAAGGGGTCCTGGTTGCGGCCGAGGTGATCGGTATAGAACAGTGCTATCTTTATGTTCGGGACGAGTACCCAGGAGTTCTGGAGATACTCGACCAGGCTCTACACGAGCTTAGGGCCGAATATCCGTCTGCTTTGCCTGAGTTCGAATTGCGCCGTGGCGCCGGTGCCTATATCTGTGGTGAAGAATCGGCGATGATCGAGTCTATAGAGGGCAAACGCGGTATGCCGCGGCTCAGACCACCCTATGTGGCTGAAGTGGGGCTCTTTGGGCGGCCGACGCTTGAGCACAACTGTGAGACCCTTTACTGGGTACGTGACATTATTGAGCGGGGACCTGAATGGTTTTCCGGCCAGGGGAGACGTGGTCGGCAGGGGCTGCGGTCGTTTTCAGTGAGTGGCCGGGTCAACAAACCCGGCGTACACCTTGCTCCAGCGGGTATCAGCCTGCGTGAACTCATCGACGAACATTGTGGCGGCATGATGGAAGGTCACACACTGCTTGGTTATTTCCCCGGCGGCGCATCCGGCGGTATCCTGCCCGCGGCGCTGGCCGACGAACCACTCGATTTTGATACTCTTCAGGAGCATGGGAGCTTTATCGGCTCGGCAGCGGTCATCGTGTTATCGGACCAGGACAGTGCGCGCCAGGCGGCCTTGAACACTATGCGGTTCTTTTCTCACGAATCCTGTGGCCAGTGTACGCCGTGCCGGGTCGGATGTGACCGTGCCATGCGGTTGATGGCGGAGAAGCAGTGGGACGTTAAATTGTTGGAAGAACTGGCCTGCGTAATGGAGGATGCATCGATTTGTGGCCTGGGCCAGGCTGCGCCGAACCCGATACGGACAGTGATCCGCTATTTCCCCGAGGAGATCAGCAACGGATGAGTTCATTGAGCAATGGTAGTGTTACTCCGATAAGTTTCACCCTAGATGGTAAAACGGTCAGGGGTTCCTCTGACGAAACCATTCTTGAGACCGCAATCAGGACAGGCATTGAAATACCCCACCTGTGCTATTCAGATGGACTGCGAGCCGATGGGAATTGCAGAGCCTGTGTCGTCGAGATAGAGGGCGAACGCGTTCTCGCACCGTCGTGCTGCCGGACACCGGCTGAGGGAATGAACGTATTGACTCGGAGCGAGCGGGCCCGACATTCCCAGTCGTTGGTCCTTGAGCTTCTCCGAGGAGAGGTAGGGGATGCTACCCATACCCGTCAATCCGAACTCGACCAGTGGTGTGAGAAGCTGGGTGTGAGCTCTAGCCGATTCGGTGGTCGCCGGCAGCCCGCAGCTGATGTCTCTCATCCTGCCATCGCAGTAAATCTGGAGAGTTGTATTCAGTGCACTCGTTGCCTGCGGGCTTGTCGTGAGGAACAGGTGAACGATGTCATCGGGCTTGCGCACCGCGGTGCGCGGGCCGAGATTGTCTTTGATGTCGCAGATCCCATGGGCGCCAGCAGCTGTGTGGGCTGCGGGGAATGCGTGCAGGCTTGCCCGACCGGCGCATTGATGCCCGCCGGGGACGTAGCCCTGGAAGTGATGGACCGGAAAGTCGATTCGGTCTGCCCCTATTGCGGTGTGGGGTGCTTGCTGACCTATCACATCAAAGACAACCGGATCCGGCATGTCACAGGGCGTGATGGCCCCTCGAACAAGAGCCGCCTGTGTGTAAAAGGCCGTTACGGCTTTGACTATGTGAGCCACCCCGAGCGACTGGTGACCCCGCTAGTTCGACGGAAAGGCATTCCCAAAGGATTGAACGAATACTTCGACCCAGCAGATCCGGCCAAGATGTTCCGCAACGCAACGTGGGAAGAGGCGCTGGAGATCGCTGCTCAGGGGTTCCAGGTTATCCGTGACAATCGCGGACCCGGTGCTCTGGCAGGATTCGGTTCCGCCAAGGGCAGCAACGAGGAGGCCTACCTTTTCCAAAAACTGATACGAACAGGATTTGGCACCAACAACGTGGACCATTGCACACGCCTATGTCACGCTTCTTCCGTTGCCGCATTACTTGAAGGCATAGGCTCGGGTGCCGTATCAAACCAGGTCGAGGATGCAGCACTGGCCGATGTGATTGTCGTCATCGGCGCCAATCCGACCGGCAATCACCCGGTAGCGGGTACTTTTATGAAAAACGCCGCGCGCCGGGGGGCGACCTTGATCGTCATGGATCCCCGCCGTACGGAACTCGCCCGTCACGCCGATTACTTCCTTCAGTTCCGGGCCGATACGGATGTTGCGCTACTGAACGCGATGATCCATGTGATTATCGACGAGGGGCTTGTTGATGATGATTTCATATCCCAGCGCACGCACAACTTCGACGCGCTGCGCGAGAACGTGGCCGACTTCTCTCCCGAAGAGATGGCACCGATCTGTGGAATTGACGCCGAGACGATTCGTGAGACGGCACGCATCTATGCTCGGTCACGCGCGTCGATGATCTTCTGGGGTATGGGTATTTCACAGCATGTACACGGTACCGATAACGCCCGATGCCTGATAGCGTTGTCACTGATGACCGGAAATATTGGTCGACCGGGAACCGGATTACACCCGTTGCGTGGGCAGAATAACGTGCAGGGTGCCTCTGACGCGGGTCTGATTCCGATGATGTTGCCCGACTACCGCCGGGTAGATAATGAAGATGCCGCACGGTTTTTCTCGGAGTACTGGGGCAGCCCGCTTGACGGATCGCCGGGCCTGACTGTCGTTGAGATCATGAATGGCGCCTGCGACGGGGATATACAGGGCATGTACATTATGGGGGAGAACCCGGCCCTCTCTGACCCGGACCTGAATCATTCCCGCCAGGGGCTGACTGCGCTGAAGCACTTGGTGGTCCAGGATATCTTTCTGACTGAAACGGCCGCTTACGCGGATGTGGTCCTGCCGGCATCGGCGTTTCCTGAGAAAAACGGCACCTACTCCAATACCGATCGACGGGTACAGATGGGCCGGCAGGCACTAGATCTGCCCGGTGATGCCCGCCAGGATCTGTGGATAATCCAGGCGCTCGCACAGCGGTTGGGGCTGGGCTGGCAATACGAAGATGTCAGCCAGGTATTCGACGAAATGCGTGGTGCAATGCCCAGCATTGCCGGTATGACCTGGGAACGCCTGGAGCGCGAACACAGCGTGACTTATCCGTGTGAAGATCAGGATGACCCGGGCCAGGGTGTCGTTTTTCAGGACGAATTTCCAACCCGGGACGGCAGGGGCAGTTTCGTCCCGGCAGAACTCAGCTATGCAGATGAGCGCCCTGACAAAGACTATCCCTTTGTACTGATTACTGGCCGCCAGCTCGAACACTGGCATACCGGTTCGATGACCCGTCGCGCCAGCGTGCTCGATGCCATAGAACCAGAACCCGTCGCCAGTGCGCATCCCAAGGATCTTGAAGCGCTGGGTGTGGCGCCGGGCGAGCCAATTCGGCTGGCCTCGCGCCGTGGGGAACTGGTGGCCCTAGCCCGGGCAGACGAGGGCCTTCGGCCGGGTGAGGTTTTCGTGCCGTTCTGTTACCAGGAAGCGGCAGCCAATTTACTGACCAACGCAGCGCTCGACCCGG
>CAJXBY010000202.1 GCA_913051905.1 uncultured Gammaproteobacteria bacterium
GAAGCGGTCGAGGCTTCGCTAAAACTTGCCCGGCGTTACTGCAGTGACCACTACGGGCCCAAGAAAGACCTGATCATCGCATTCGACAATGCGTTTCACGGACGTTCACTGTTCAGTGTTTCAGTCGGCGGACAGCCGGACTACAGGGCAGGCTTTGGACCGCTGCCGGGCGGTATTACCCACCTGCCGTTCAATGACGTCGCGGCGCTTGAAGCCGCGTTCTCGGACAACGTCTGTGCGGTCATTGTCGAGCCGATTCAGGGAGAAGCGGGGGTGCTGGATGCGGAACCCAGGTTTTTGCAGGCGATCCGTCGCCTGTGTGACCAGCATAACGCACTGATGGTGCTGGACGAAGTGCAGACCGGTGTGGGCCGAACAGGAAAGCTCTATGCCCACGAATGGTATGGCGTCGTTCCCGACATCATGGCCACAGCCAAAGCACTGGGCGGCGGGTTTCCGATCGGTGCGACACTTGCCACGGCCGAGGTGGCCTCGTCGCTGGTGGTCGGCACCCATGGCAGTACCTACGGGGGCAACCCCCTGGCCTGTTCGGTGGCGGCAGCGGCGTTTGATGTCATCAATACCCCGGAGGTGCTTGACGGGGTAACGCACCGCCGGATGCTTCTGGAGGACGGTCTGCAGAAGATCTCCAGCCGCTTTGATGTGTTTGAGACCATCCGCGGACGCGGGCTGCTGATTGGCTGTGTGGTTTCCGAGTCGTGGAAGGGTCGGGCACGCGAGTTTCTTCAGGCGGCCCAGGATGCAGGTTTGATGCTGCTGATCGCAGGCGGAGATGTGGTGCGTCTCGCGCCTTCACTCATCATCCCGGAAGCCGACATCACTGAAGGCCTCGAGCGTATGGAAAGCGCCGTCGCCGGTCTCTGTGCTGCCGAGCAGAAAGCGGCCAGCGTGTCCTAAAGTGTTCTAAGGGGTGTCGAGCTCGCTGTTGGCGAACTTGACGGTGGTGTCAGCACCCATCAGGTGCACCTGGGCCTCGTGAGGGGATGACTCGGCGATCACGCGGCCCCGGCGAATCACATAAAGGCGATTGGCCCTCAAGCGCAGGGCCTCTACGGGGTCACCGGCCTGCAGCACCACCATGTCGGCATTACAGCCCGGGGCCAGGCCATAGTCCGGCAGGTTCATGACTTTGGCCGCGTTGGACGTCACCGCGTCGAAAGCGGCCTGCATCTCCCTGACGCCGGTCATCTGGGCAACGTGCAGACCCATGCCGGCGACCTCAAGCATGTCGTGGCTGCCGAGAGCATACCAGGGGTCCAGCACGCAGTCGTGCCCGAAGGCGACGTTGATACCCTGCGCCATCATCTCCTTGACCCGGGTCATGCCACGGCGTTTGGGGTAAGTATCTGAACGTCCCTGCAGGGTGATGTTGATCAATGGGTTGGCAACGGCGTGGACACCCGACTCTGCGATCAATGCAATCAGTTTTCCGGCGTAGTAGTTGTCCATCGAGTGCATCGAGGTCAGGTGGGAACCGGTCACGCGGCCGTCCATGCCCAGCCGATGAGTCTCGGCTGCGAGGCTCTCGATATGACGCGACATCGGGTCGTCCGACTCGTCGCAGTGCATGTCGACCATCAGGCCCCGCTTTTCCGCGATCTCGCAAAGCGTGCGTATCGACCGCGTACCTTCCGTCATGGTCCGTTCAAAATGGGGAATACCGCCCACCACGTCGACGCCCAGATCCAGCGCCTTGGGCAGGAGATTTTGTGCTTCGGGATGCCGGAAGTAGCCGTCCTGCGGGAAGGCGACCAGCTGCAGGTCGATCCAGGGGCGCAGTTCTTCACGCACCTCTAGAAGGGCTTGGACTGCCGTGAGTGCCGGATCACAGATATCCACGTGGCTGCGGATGGCGAGATTGCCTCGGGCCACTGCCCAGCGGCAAAGCGCGTGGGCCCGGCGTTTGATGTCGTCGCCATCCAGCCGGGGTTTCAGTTCAGCCCACAGGGCAATGCCTTCCAGCAGGGTGCCGCTCTGGTTGACCCGCGGGCGACCGTAGGTCAGGGTGGAATCCATGTGGAAATGACTGTCCACGAAGGGCGCGGTCACCAAGCACCCGCCGGCGTCGATCTCCTTTTCGGCTTCGGCTTCGATCCGGGCCGAGACTTCGACAATCCGGCCGTCGCTGCAGCCGATATCCACGGGTGACGTCTGGCCGATCAGCGTGGCCCGCCGGACAAGCAACTGCAACATGGTGACCTCCCCTGGTCGGTCTCATCGAATGGCGTGATGTTACAACCCCGACTCCGGTTCGAAAACAGTATCTGACTGGATTTGAGACTCCTCGTTCTCTGAGAAGTTTGCGGATTACTCTCGAGTGGTCCATTCTGCGCCCGGCGGGGCGCAAAAGTGCTTTGCTTCTGTCAGGAATACTCCAGCAGCAGATGGGCGTCCGGCAGGTCCCAATGGGCATAGAGCGCGGCACCCGGCCGTAAGTCCAGTTGGGAGAGTTCCCGCTGGCTGATCTGGATCTTGAAGTCGTCGCCCGCTGCGGTTTCGGTCAGCAGCGTGACGACTGAACCGACGAACTCTTCACTGATAAAGCGGCACTCGATCTCGTTGGATTGACCGCTGGGCTCGGTCGTCAGTCGGATCAGGTCTGCACTGACCACCAGGGATGCGGGGCTTCCCGCGGCACAGTGTTGTCCCTCGCCCGGGATGCATTGAAAGCGTCCTGTATCGGTTTCGAGTTCGACCGTCTCGCCCACTGTGGTGACCGTTCCCGGGAGAATATTGTTCGAGCCGACGAATTCAGCCACAAAGCGTGTTGCCGGACTGCGGTAGATCCCTCTCGGAGAGTCCAGTTGCTCGATTCTGCCCTCGTTCATGATGACGACGCGATCCGACATCGCAAACGCTTCCGACTGGCGGTGGGTGACATAGACAAAAGTGATGCCGAGTTCGCGCTGCAGGCGGGTCAATACCCCCTGCATGCGTACCACCAGATTGGCGTCCAGTGCGCTCAAGGGTTCATCCAGCAGGAGAATGCGGGGTTCGGTTACCAGCGAGCGGGCCAGTGCCACCCGCTGCTGCTGACCGCCCGAGAGTTGGTTGATCGGACGCTCGGCAAACTGGCTGATCTCCAGGCGTTCCAGCCAGTCCATGGCCCGACGGCGCCGTTCGGCAGGCGCCATGCCCCGCATTTTGAGACCAAACTCAACGTTTCGAACCACATTGAGAAACGGAAACAAAGCCAGTGACTGCCAGACCAGGGGCGTGTCCCGTTCGGAGACGCTGACTTCATTCAGTCGTTCGCCATCGAGGCGGATCTCTCCTTCGCTCGGCTCCTCCAGACCGGCAAGCATCCGTAAGGTCGTGGTCTTGCCGCAACCGGAAGGCCCCATGATGGACAAGAACTCACCCTCACCGATGTCAAGGTCAATCGAATCGACCGCAGTCACCTCGCCGAACCGTTTGCTGACCTGATCGAACACCACCATCGGGTCTATATTCTTTTCTGGCATCGACCGGGTCCTCAGATTCCCGTCAGTGAGCGACGGGAGGATTTTCTCATGTAGATGATCTGGGCCAGGATCACGAGTGACATCGACGTGACGAACACCACCGATCCGATGGCGTTGATCCTGGGGTCGGTGTTGCCCTGAAGAATCTCAAGAATGATCACGGGCACCGTCTTGTTCAGACCCGAGACAAACCAGGCCACCGCAAACTCGTCGAAAGAGACCGCTGCCGTCAGGCAGAACGCCGACACGATAGCCGGTGCACAGAACGGCAGGATGACCTCACGCATTGCACGCCACGGCGAAGCACCGAGGTTCCAGGCGGCAGGTTCCAAGTTCGGGTCGATCTGGGCCAGGCGCATGCGCACCACAGCCATCGCGAACGGCGAGCACAGCACCACATGACTGACAATGATCGAGTGGATCTGTCCGGACATGTTGATCCTGGCTAGTAGTGCGAGCATCGCCAGCCCCATGATGACCAGCGGAATGGTCGGGGGCAGTAGGGAAAGCGCAAGATAGACCGGCTTGCCGAAGAAATTGTAGCGGTAGTCCGTGTAGGCCGTACAGAAACCCAGGATGGTGGCGAGGAACGCTACCGTCAAAGACACGATCACACTGACCCTGAAGGCGTCCCAGATATCGGGATCAGTGAAGGCCAGTTGATACCAGTGGGTCGTGAACTGTCCGAGCGGCAGGGTCGGAAAACGGTCCGAGTTGAACGAGAAAACAAAGCTGGTAAGGATAGGTGTAAAAACAAACATAAACACCAAAACGATATAGCTGCGCAGTATCCAGCGCTGGGCCGCGGAGTCCTTCACGAGCGTTTCCTGTAAGCGGTAGCGACTGCCGTAAACATGATCGCAAACAAGGTCACGATCATTGTGACTGCGATGACGGCTGCCCGTGGCCACTGCTGCCCGGACTTGGTCGTGTCGATGATCAGAATGCTGAGCGTCGGGGGTTTGGAGCCGCCCAGATAATATGGACTGACAAAGTCGCCGAAGGACAGAATGAAGCAGAACAGCGCCGCGATGATGATGCCAATTTTGGCCAGAGGTATGATCACCGAGAACACCGTTCGTAGCCTGCCGCAGCCCAGGTTATGGGCCGCTTCAATCAGATTCCGGTCCACATTCGACAGAGAGATCAGTTGCAGAACCACAGCGAGCGGCAGGCAGAGGGTCAGATAACCGACCAGCGTGCCAAAGAAGGTATTCAGCATGGATAACGGCCCGAGGCCGACGTAACCCAGCATGGCGTTGATGATGCCGTTGTCGTTCAGAAAGATCTGCCAGGAGAAGATCCGCACCAGGTAACTGGTGAAGAACGGCACGATCAGGAAAAACAGCGCCCAGCGCCGGACCAGGGGCGAGACTTTGAAGGCCAATGCAAAAGAACAGGGAAACGCAATGATGCTGGTGACCAGTGTTGC
>CAJXBY010000203.1 GCA_913051905.1 uncultured Gammaproteobacteria bacterium
TGATGACCTGACAGACCCCTCCCCGGCGACCACTTTCGCCCATCTTGATGCCACTCTGGTGCTTTCTCGACAGGTCGCGGAACTCGGTATTTATCCCGCGGTGGATCCGCTGGATTCAACCAGCCGGCAGTTGGACCCACTGGTAGTGGGCCAGGAGCATTACGATACTGCCCGGGCCGTGCAGGGTACGCTGCAGCGCTATAAGGAGTTGCGGGACATAATCGCCATTCTCGGCATGGACGAGCTGTCCGAAGATGACAAGTTGGCCGTCAGTCGTGCCCGAAAGATTCAGCGTTTTCTGTCGCAGCCGTTTTTCGTCGCTGAGACTTTTACCGGCTCACCCGGTAAGTTTGTCTCGTTGAAGGACACGATCCGCGGATTCCAGGGGGTTGTCGACGGTGAATACGATGATCTTCCGGAGCAGGCCTTCTATATGGTCGGCGGGATCGAAGAAGCGATCGAGAAGGCGAAGTCCGTTACCTGATCGGAGGCAGAAATCCCTAACATGGCCAGCACCATCAGAGTGGAGATTGTCAGCGCCGAGGAAGACGTATGGTCCGGCGAAGGGACCATGGTCTTCGCACCCGCTGAAATGGGTGAGATCGGGATCGCCCCCCAGCATGCGCCACTCCTGACAAGGCTGAAACCCGGTGAGATTCGGGTTCAGCAGGACTCGGGAGAGGAGCAGTTTTTCTACGTCTCCGGCGGGTTGCTGGAGGTCCAGGGCCATTTGATAACGGTGCTCTCGGATACAGCGGTCAGGGCCAAAGACCTCGACGAAGCCGCTGCTCTGGAAGCACAGCGCCGTGCGGAGCAGGCGCTGGCCGACCGCAGTGGTGACATGGAGCTGGCCAAAGCGAAGGCCGAGCTCGTCCAGGCCGCCGCACAACTGCGGGCCATACAGAAACTGCGACGAAAAGGCCGCGCTTGACACCTTTCTGCCAAGCATTTCGGGCAGCCCGATATGTCTGGACTGGTTGCTGAGAACAAGCTGGTTTCCGTCGCCTACACGATCCGTGACGTTAACGGTTCGATAGTCGAACACAACGACCTGCCCATCTCCTATGTGCATGGTGTCAGTAGCAGCCCTTTGTTTCCCAAGGTTGAATCAGCGCTCGAGGGTCTGGCCAAGGGTGATCGAACAGAGGTTTTTCTAACCGCTGACCAGGCTTTCGGCGTACATGATCCCAGCCTGATCTATACCGAGGAAATCGACAATACCCCCGAGGAACTGCGCTTCGTCGGCGCTGAACTTGATGCGGAAAACGATCGCGGAGAGGTTCTGCATTTCCGCGTCACACACATAGATGAGGACAAGATCACCGTCGACGCAAACCACCCGCTGGCAGGACAGGACATTACCTTTTCGGTCCGCGTAGCAGACATACGTGATGCCACCGGGGAGGAGATCAGCCGGCAGGCACAACTGCTCGTGCATTGAGGCACTTGGTTGCCCGGCAGGTTCGGCAACCAACCCGCCGTTTGCAGTAATATCGTCGCCATGACCGTCGAAGTGATTGTACTGGCTGCGGGCAAGGGCACGCGCATGTGGTCACAGCAGCCCAAAGTGCTGTTGGACCTCGCCGGCCGACCACTCCTCGAACATGTCATTACGACGCTCGCGGGCCTGGAAACCGACCGAGTCCATGTGGTCTACGGTCACGGTGGAGATCAGGTTCTCACACTTTCAGATCACTGGCCCGGGCTGAACTGGGTATGTCAGGACCAGCAGCTCGGGACCGGTCACGCTGTGTTACAGGCGTTGCCGGCAGTCGCCGACGGCGCTACGGTCCTGGTCGTATACGGGGACGTGCCCCTGATCCGATATCAGACGCTGGAGAAGATAGTGCGGGCGGCAGGCAGTGAACGGCTGGCTGTTTTGACCTGCGAGCTGCCTGATCCTGCTGGCTACGGCCGGGTTCTGCGTGGTACGGATGGCCGCGTGACTGGCATTGTCGAAGAGAAAGACGCGAGCCCTGCAGAGCAGGCGGTCAGCGAGATCAACACCGGGTTCCTTGCTGCACCCGCGGCCCGTCTCAAGGAGTGGCTGAACCGCGTTGATAACCAGAATGCTCAGGGCGAGTACTATCTCACCGACATCGTCGGCCACGCAGTGGCGGCCGGCACAGAAGTCGCGACCTGCAGCGCAACTGACCGTGCCGAGATTCGCGGGGTCAACACTCGGGGCGAACTTGCGCTGCTGGAGCGGGTCTATCAGTTGCGTCAGGCCGAACGCTTCATGGAAGCTGGGCTGTCACTTCGGGACCCAGCCCGCTTTGATGTGCGCGGTACTCTGGAATTCGCGGCAGAGTGCAGTATCGATGTTAATGTCGTGGTTGCCGGACATGTGACGCTTGGTGAACGGGTCTCGATCGGTCCGAACTGTTACCTGCGGGACTGCACGCTGGCGGACGGGGTGACAGTCAGCGCCAACAGCGTGATCGAAGGCGCGACGGTCGGCAATGATTGCAGTATCGGGCCGTTTGCCCGGCTGCGTTCCGGAACTCGGCTGGCCGAAAATTCCCGGGTCGGAAATTTTGTCGAACTCAAGGCATCGCGAATGGGTCCCGGGTCCAAGGCGAACCACCTGGCCTACGTGGGCGATGCTGAAGTCGGTAGTAATGTGAACATTGGTGCCGGCGTCATTACCTGTAACTATGACGGTGCCAGCAAACATAAGACCGTGATCGGAGATAACGCATTTATCGGGTCGAACAGCCAGCTGGTGGCTCCCGTGAAGGTCGGTGCGGGTGCAACCATCGGTGCCGGATCGACCATCAGCCGGAACGCCGAAGAAGGCAAGCTGACGCTGACCAGAAGCAAGCAAGTTACGATTGATCACTGGCAAAGACCAAAAACCAGAAAGAAAAATCCGCCGGCCTGATACGGGACTCATGCTGATCGGAATTCGGTTCCAGGAAAGGAGCGAGGTAAGAGACAGACCATGTGCGGAATAGTCGGGGCCGTTTCAGGGGCAGACGTCGCCCCGTTCCTGCTGGAGGGATTGCGCCGCCTGGAGTATCGTGGCTATGACTCCGCTGGCGTGGTGGTGGTCAACAACTCCGGAGGGCTGGATCGCAGCCGCAGCGTCGGTAAAGTCGAAGCACTGGAGCGGGTCATGGCCGGCCGAGAGCTCAGCGGGAGTACGGGCCTTGCCCATACCCGCTGGGCGACCCACGGTGGCGTGACCGAGCCCAACGCCCATCCCCACATCTGCCGAGATGCCCTGGCGCTGGTCTGCAACGGTATCGTCGAGAACCACGCGACGCTTCGGCGGGCGCAGGAAGCAGCGGGGCTGCCATTCACTTCAGAGACCGACACAGAAGTGGTTGTACACCAAGTCTACATCCACCTGGAAGCCGGGATGGACCTCGCAGCGGCTGTCAGAAACACCATGGGAGAGCTGGAAGGCAGTTATTCACTGGGCGTCGTGCAGGCGGGGGCCCCCGGCCGTCTGGTCGCCGCCCGCAACGGACCGCCGTTGCTGGTGGGCATCGGGGAGGAGGGCTTCTTCATTGCCTCGGACATTGCTGCTTTGGTTCCGGTCACCCGGCGCTACCGGGTTCTGGAGAACGGCGACGTCGCCGATATCTGCGAAGGCCAATGCACCATCCGCGATCGTCACGGCAACCCGGTGGAGCGCCCCGAACGGGAAAGCCACCAGTCTAGTGATGCTGCGACGCTCGGGGACTATGATCACTTCATGCAGAAGGAGATCTACGAGCAGCCTCGAGCGATCGCCGATACGCTCGAAGGCCGGCTGGCCGGTGACCGCGTTCTGGAACAGGCTTTCGGTCCCTCAGCGGGGGAGATCTTCGATCGCACCCGGCAGGTGCAGATCATCGCCTGTGGTACCAGTTATCACGCCGGACTGGTGGCCAAGCACTGGCTGGAATACGTCGGCGTACCCTGTGAGGTCGAAGTCGCGAGCGAATACCGCTACCGCCGTCACGTCACCCGGAGCGGCACACTGGTGGTCACGATCTCGCAGTCCGGGGAAACAGCAGATACTCTTGCAGCGCTTGCCGAAGCACAGAACTTGGGCATTGTCGGTTCTCTCGTTGTCTGTAATGTTCCGGAATCGTCACTGGTCCGAGAGTCCGATCTCTCGTTTATGACCCATGCCGGTCCCGAGATCGGTGTCGCTTCGACCAAGGCATTCACCACACAACTCGCTGCACTGATGATGTTGGCCCTAGTGCTTTCCCGACGTCACGGATTCGACAGCGGTTTTGAGGCACACGTGGTCAACCAACTACGGATGTTGCCGGGCGCCATGGAGAAGGTTCTGGACATGGATTCTGCGATTGCCCGTATGGCGAGCGCATTTGGCGATAAACAGCACGCGCTGTTTCTTGCCCGCGGGGCTCATCACCCGATCGCGATGGAAGGCGCGTTGAAACTGAAGGAAATCTCCTACATACACGCCGAGGCCTATCCCGCCGGGGAACTCAAGCACGGTCCGCTTGCACTGGTCGATGACCGTATGCCGGTGATCGCCGTCGCACCCAACGATACGCTTTTGGAAAAACTCAAATCGAACCTGGCCGAGGTTTCAGCCCGCGGGGGGCGCCTGTTCGTGTTCGCCGATCCGGCCTGTGGGTTCGAATCCCGGCCGGACCTCGAGCTGATTCATGTCGCTCAGGCGGACAGTGCCGTGGCACCGATCATTTACACGCTGCCCCTGCAGCTGCTCGCCTATCATGCGGCGCTCATCAAGGGCACCGATGTGGACAAACCGCGCAATCTCGCTAAATCCGTCACGGTGGAGTAGTTCAGGTCGATAGTAAGAGAAATACACAAAACACTGAGATTTACCTCACTTTCCATCTATGTGTCCGTGCAAGTCACCTCTGGACTGCACCCTATTCCACCTATCAGCAGTTTCTC
>CAJXBY010000204.1 GCA_913051905.1 uncultured Gammaproteobacteria bacterium
AAGGCCCGGCCGCTGAAGACGTCGCACCAGCGGACTGACTGATTGTCCACCGGCCTTCCCGGCCGGCTGGCTGTTACCCGTCTAGATCTGGGCTTCGTATATGCTGTGCTGTGAGCACGGCAATGGCGGCGTTTGGCTGCACCGGGGTCGGCGCCATTGAAATTTCTGCCGTGGCTGTTTCTGCTCTGCGGTGTCGTGTCTTCGGCTGTCGCCGCCGGCCTAGTTATTCTGAAAATCGTTGCGGCCAACGATACTACTCTGCCGGCAGCCACCTTTTCAGCCGTATTGACGATCCTGGTTTTTGCCCAGGTTCTGGGACTGACCGGAGTCCTCGGTCTGGCCAGGCGTCCCGCGGCTGCGCCCGTTCAGCCCCTTAAGCCATCGTTACAACCGGGCTGGCGGAGCCCGGCCCTCCACCTCAGCACACTGGGCATCTACGCCGGCCTGCCGCTGGGTCAGCTGTGGCTGCCGCTGCTGCTGTGGCAGCGCTGGCGCGGGCGCTCGCTGCGACTGGATGCCGACGGGCGCGCAGCGTTGAACTTCGCGCTCAGCACGACACTCTATTTTCTGGTCGCGATGCTGCTCGTTCTGGTACTGGTCGGATTTATCCTGCTGGCGATTCTCGTGATTTTCCACATCGCTATGGCCGTTAACAACGCGTGGCGAGCCAGGCGCGGCGCGCCGCCACGCTATCTTCTGTCGTTCAATTTTCTCGACTGATCGACAACAGGACCTGGCCCGCGGCTTCGATCGTTTTCTGGATCTCCACACCGCTGTGGGCATCAGAGACGAACCCTGCCTCGAACGCAGAGGGAGCGAGATAAACACCCGAACGCAACATGCCATGGAAGAATCGGCCAAAGAGTGCGCTGTCACACGCCATCACCTCGCTGAAATTCGTGACCGACTGGGCATCGGTAAAAAACAGACCGAACATCGCACCTACACGATTGGTGGCGAGCCCCACTCCGGCAGTCGCGGCGGCATCGCGCAGTCCGCTGACCAACGAATCGGTCTTCGCACCAACGCGTTCAAAGAAGCCGTCCGTCAGCACCTTGCGCAGGGTCGCAAGACCCGCGGCCATAGCCAGCGGATTACCCGATAAGGTGCCTGCCTGATAAACCGCGCCCGTGGGTGCGAGGTGAGCCATGATGTCCGCTCGACCGCCGAATGCACCGACAGGCATCCCGCCACCGACCACTTTACCCAGCGTGGTGAGGTCGGGCACTACGCCGTACAGAGCCTGAGCGCCGCCGGCAGCGACCCGAAAGCCCGTCATCACCTCGTCGAAGATCAGCAACGCGCCTGCGCTTGTACACAATTCCTTAAGACCTTCAAGAAAGCCCTCAGCCGGTGGAACACAGTTCATATTTCCCGCCACCGGCTCGACGATCACTGCCGCCAGCTGGTCGCCGAAGGCGGTGAACGCTTCAGCAACCTGGTCAAGGTCATTGTATTCCAGCGTCAGTGTGTGCTCGGCCATGCTGGCGGGTACCCCGGGTGACGTGGGTACTCCCAGGGTCAGGGCACCGGAACCGGCCTTGACCAGCAGCCCGTCTGCGTGCCCGTGATAACAACCCTCGAATTTGATCACCTTGTCCCGGCCGGTGAACCCGCGAGCGAGTCGGATCGCACTCATCGTGGCCTCAGTACCGGAGTTGACCATTCTGACCTGTTCCACGGACGGTACGCTGGCACACACGAGTTCGGCCAGTTCCGTTTCCATCGTCGTCGGTGTGCCGAAACTCAAACCGCGCGCAGCTGCTTCCTGGACCGCTGCCACCACATCCGAATCAGCGTGGCCCAGAATCATCGGACCCCACGAACCGACATAATCGATGTAGGCTTTGCCCTGCGTGTCGTGGATTAACGGTCCCCTGGCGTGTTCAATAAACACCGGAGCCCCGCCGACGGCTTTGAATGCGCGGACCGGCGAATTGACGCCGCCGGGAATGGATTTCAACGCCCTGTCGAACAGGTCCTGGTTGGCGTTTTTCATCTGGTCTCTCCGTATCTTAAAAGTCGAGGTGCCTGCACCGCTGGCGACATTCGATCATTTCATTGTGTCCTTAGTACGATCCCTTTGCGTTAGAATCCCGCGCTTTGAGTTCTGAGAAGACCCGGCATGGAATACAAAACCTATATGTGTGTTATCTGTGGCTTTATCTATGATGAGGAAGCCGGGCTTCCGGAGGAAGGCCTGGCCCCTGGGACCCGCTGGGAAGACATCCCTGATACTTGGCAGTGTCCGGACTGTGACGCCACCAAGGCCGACTTCGAAATGATCGAAATCTGAGCGACAGGATCCTCAACCTCACTGAAACTGACCAGCGTAGTGATCCAATTCATCGGCGGTCAGAACCAGAATCGCCGGCTCAGCGTGGGTCGATGCCAACCACGTAAACGGAACCTCCGGCCAAGTGCTCTCGACCGCAGCCGCTGCGCTGCCAACCTCCATCACCAGTGTGCCACTGTCCGCCAGAAACCGGCGGGCTTTCGACAGCAGCTGTCGAACTATACCAAGCCCATCGCTGCCCGCAGCAAATGCCTGCGCCGGCTCGTGCAGGTACTCAGGCGGCAGGTCTGGAATCAGACTGTCGCTGACGTAGGGCGGGTTGCAGACGATGAGATCGTAGCAACGGCCTTTAAGTTCCTCAAACAGGTCAGAACACACCAGCCGTACCCGGTCCTCCACTTTGTGGCGCGCAACATTAATAGATGCAACTTCGAGCGCCGCAACCGAGAGATCCGCAGCATCCACCTGTGACCCGGGGAACGCCAGGGCAAGCGCTACGGCAATACAACCGCTGCCGGTGCAAAGATCAAGGACTCGGTTGACTCCCGTCGCATCCAGCCAGGGCTCGAACTGGTCGGGCAGCCATTCGCCGATGTGTGAACGCGGGACGATGGCCCGCTCATCGATGTAAAACTCGTGGCCGGCGAACCAGGCCCGGTTCACCAGATACGCCAGCGGTCGGCGGCTGCTGATCCGCTCTTTTGCCAGTTCACGGACCTCCCGCAGCTGGGACCGCCCCAGCGTCTGCTGCCAGTCCCCTTTGAAGCCCCCGACATCGATACCCGCAGCCGTCATGACCAGCCACGCGGCCTCGTCACGGGCGTTGTCGGTACCGTGTCCGAAGTAAAGACCGGCCCGATCGAGCTGTTGTTCTACCGCAGCGACACACGCCTGGAGCGACATCTCCCGGTCTGGCAACAGCGGATCAGCTGGACAGGGCATCGCGGATGGCGTGCACCATCTCACCGACCGTCGGTGTGCGCATCAATCCCTGAACAAGACCATCCCGGCCGATCAGATAGATGGTCGCCGAGTGGTCCACGGTGTAGTCCGACACACCCTTGGCAGCTGGCGCTTTCTGGTACAGGGCAAAATAACGTTTAGCCACGGCGGAAATCTCCTCGGCACTGCCCGACAACCCGATGATCCGTTCGTGGAAAAATGCCGCATAATCACTCGCCGTCTGCGGCGTATCCCGGTCAGTGTCCACGCTGATAAAGATTCCGGAGACCTGTTCGGCTTCTCTTTTTTTCAGTGTATCGAAGGTGGCCCGCATTTTCGCGAGCTCAGTCGGGCACACATCCGGGCAATGGGTGTAGCCGAAAAACAGCAGTACCACTTTGCCATTGAATGCCGACAGCGAAACGGGCCCTGATTTAGAAGCCAGTGTGAAGTCACCGCCAATGTGCGCATACGGGTTTTCTGCTTCCCGGCCCTGGTGCCGGACCCACAGACTGGTCGCCAGAACAACCATTGCGGCCACCACCAGCAACGCCACCGGGATTAACAGTCTCTGAATGTTCAAACGCACTCCTGCTGTATAACGCCAGCCTTCAGCCACCGGCGCGGGGCTGATTATGCAGCATCAGCCACAAAGCGCTGCGTCATCAGTCTCCGGCAAGGCTCGGCGTGCTGTACGCTCTGGACACAGGACGACCGGGTCGCTGCCGCAGCGCTCGAGCATGAACGCATGTTTGATGACGAGCCGGCTCCGCTTACCCCGGGTTGAGACCCAGCCCCTGACTGCAATCTGCGAGCGGTCCAGACTGCACGGGGGATATTCGAAATAGTGTGCCCAGTCGCTACGCGGAACCAGGACAACAAAGTGTTTGGCGAGACTGAACGCATACCAGCGGTCCCCGATCTCGATGCGTTGGACCTTGCCGTAGACAAAGGCGTAACCCCCGCGACCGGCAGCTTTTGATGTCGCGGGCAAAGTTCGGTAGTAGGACAGACCCCAAATGCCGCGCTTTTCAGCCAGTGCTCGGCGTTCGGTTTCCGCATAGCGTTGTAGATGACGCACGTTGGGAGACACCGCGACTGCACTGGCGAGGCCCTCACGAAGCAGCTGGGCCTGGATGCTCCTGCCGTCGGTTGTCGTCAGGTAGGCCAGAGTGCGTCCGTGACGGTCCTCCCGCTCCATCGCCTCCTCGACCACCACGGTGCCTGCACCGACCAACTCACGAAGTGCGCGGGTTGCTTCCGCAGCCAGCGGCTGGTCCGGCTGACCCTTCTGCCCCAGCTCCGGTGCGTTGATCCCTGCCAGGCGGACGGTCTCGCCATTATCCAGAACCAGCGTATCACCATCGACCACATGTCTTACCTGGGCCTGCCGGACGTGAGCAGACTGGGCCAGACTGGAAACGCACAGTACCAAGTACAGCGCGAAGCCCGCCAGACAAGAACCGATGCAGCCCGCGGAGCGCCTGGCTGCGGCGTTGGGGCGGTGAAGCAAAGAGCCTAGGGGGAGTTTACCTGCCGTACTTCTTCTGGAATTTGCCGACTCGGCCTGCTGTGTCGATGA